>NZ_CP095269.1:673340-1010010 GCF_022983135.1 Agrococcus sp. SCSIO52902 | reverse complement strand
GAACGCGCCGCCCATCATGAGGCCGGACGGGAACAGGTACATGTTCACGATCGAGTGCTCGAAGCCCATGTAGAAGAACAGCATGATCGGCATCCACATGCCGAGCACCTTGCCCGTCACCGAGTCCGACATCATCGCCGCGGCGACGCCCGTGGACACCATCCAGTTGCACAGCACCGCGCGCACGAACAGGGTCAGCATGCCGGCGGCGCCGTGCTCGGCGTAGCCGAGCGTGCGGCCCTCGCCGATGTGGCCGATCGCCTCGCCGACCGCGTCCGGCGCGGTCGTGAAGCCGTTGGTGAAGTAGATCGCCATCAGCAGCGCCACGAGCACCGCGCCCGCGAGGTTGCCGACGAACACCAGGCCCCAGTTGCGCAGCATGCCGGCGAGCGTCACGCCCGCGCGGCGGTCGAGCCACGCGAGCGGCACGAGCGTGAAGACGCCGGTGAGGAGGTCGAAGCCCAGGAGGTACAGCAGGCAGAAGCCGACCGGGAACAGGAGCGCGCCGAGCAGCGGGCTCTCGGTGCGCGTCGACACGGTCACCGCGAACGCCGCGGCGAGCGCGAGGATCGCGCCCGCCATGAACGCGCGGATGAGGGTGTCGCGGGTGGACATGAGGACCTTCGCCTGGCCCGCGTCGATCATGCGGGTGACGAGGTCTGCTGGCTTCACGTACGACATGCCGTGCCTCCGATGGTCGGGACGGCCCGCGCCGGACGGCGGGGGCCTGTGCGCTCGACTCTGGCGGCGCGCGGTTTCGCCTCGGCGACCGCTCGGTTACGGTCGCGACGCGTCTTGCTCTCAGGCCGTGCGCGCGGCCGGTGAGGCGGCGGGCACGGGGGCCGGAGGGCGCGGCTGGAGGAGCCGGGCGAGCGCGTCGCGGCCGCCAGCGGCGTATGCGACCCAGGCCGGCGCATCCGGGTTGCGCTCCGCCTGCGCCGTCCAGCGATCGAGCGCTGCGCGCACCAGCTCGGCCGTGCTGTCGGCCGCGGCTCCCGCCGGCAGCCCGCGGCGCACCTCGGCCAACGCCGAGACGGCGCCCTCGTGGTACTTCGCCGCGACGTGCGGCCGGCCGTCGCGCGAGATGGCGCACATCGACCGGTCCCCCGCCGCGAGGGCGAGCCGCTCGAGGGCCTCGCGCTCGAGGGCGCGGACCGCGTCGCGGTCGATGGTGGTCGTCTGCTGCACCGGATCCTCCTGCTGTCGGAACTGGTCCTCAGAATACCCCCGGGGGTATACTCGGGCCAACCCCCGCAGCGCGCGACACCCGCGCGCCTCGACCCCGGAGGATCCCCGTGGCACTGATCGCCGCCCCGATCGGCCTCGTCGTCGGCCTGCTCCTCGGCGCGCTCGGCGGCGGCGGCTCGATCCTCGCCGTGCCGGCGCTCATCCTGCTCCTCGGCATGGCCCCGCAGGAGGCGACCGCCGGCTCGCTCATCATTGTCGGGCTCGCCGCGGTCATCGGGATGCTGCCCGCGATGCGGGCGGGACGTGTCCGCCTCGGGCAGGGGGCCGTCTTCGGCCTCCTCGGTACGGGCGGCGCCGTCCTCGGCGCGCTGCTGTCGACATCGGTGCCCGAGGGGGTGCTGCTGCTCGCCTTCGCCTCGCTCATGCTCGTGGTCGCCGCGCTCATGACGGCGCGGCGGCGCAGCGCGGCCCGTGCCGGGGCGGCGGGTGCCGCGCCGGAGCCGGCACGGCCGCCCATGGTGTCGCTGCGCCCCTTCCGCTGCGACTGCCGCGCCGTCGGCGTGCTCGTCGCGGCCGCGGCCGGCGTGGGGCTCCTGACCGGCTTCTTCGGCGTCGGCGGCGGCTTCGCGATCGTGCCGGCGCTCGTGCTCGCGCTCGGCCTGCCGATGCCGGTGGCGGTCGGCACCTCGCTGCTCGTGATCGCCATCAACAGCGCCGTCGCGCTCGGCTCGCGGCTGACGCTCGACCTCACGCTCGACTGGGGCGTCGTGGCCCTCGCGGCCGGGGCCGCGGTCGTGGGGTCGCTGCTCGGCTCGCGCATCACCGCGCGGGTGCGGCCCGAGCGGCTCAGCCTGGCGTTCACGGTGCTGCTCGTGGTCGTCGCGCTCGCGACCGCCGCCCCGGTGCTCGTCGCGGCCGCCTGAGCAGGCGGGCGGTCAGACCCGGCCGGTGACCTTGTCGATCGCCATGCGCAGGATCACGCGCTCGGCGGCGTCGGGCGGCGCGAGCTCCGACGGGTTGCCGTAGCGGTTCTGCAGCTCGACGTAGAAGGCGCCCGTCGGGTCGTCCTCGACGCCCGCGAGGTGCCCGCGCAGCTCGACGTACTTGAGCGGCTGCGCCGGGTCGACGATCGACAGGCTCATCGTGGGGTTCGCCTGCAGGTTGCGGTACTTCTGGCGCGTGCGGGTGTGCGTGAAGCGCACCTCGTCGCCGGAGACCAGGAACCACATCGGGTTCGACTGCACGGAGCCGTCGGGCCGCACGGTCGCGAGGTGCGCGAAGAGCGGCGCGTCCGTCAGGTAGCGGTACTGCTCGGGGATCGAGGCCATGCCCTCCACCCTTGCACGGCTCCCCCGCCCCGCGGTGGGCGCTGCGTGCCTACGCGGCCGGACCCGACCCATCCGCCGTCTCGCCGAGCCCGTCGAGGCGCCACACGGTGGTGCCTGCCGCGAGCGACACGGTCGTGATCGAGCAGTTCGGCAGGATGACGTCGGGCGTGAGCTCGGGCACGAGCTGGCGCAGCAGCGACGTGATGAACCCGCCGTGCGAGACCACGAGCACGTGCACCTCGTCGGCCGCGGGCCGCTCGAGGGCGCCCGCCGCGCGCACGACGTGCTCGAGCGCAGCGTCGGCGCGCATCACGGTCGCCGCGGCCTCCTCGGCCTGGCCGGTCCGGTCGAGCTGCGCGATGGTGTCGAAGAGCCCGCGCCAGCCGACCTGCTCGGCGATCGCCCGCAGCGCGCTCAGCTCGCGGTCGATCTCGAAGCCGTGCTCGACGATCACCTCGCGCCAGACGTCGGCGGAGGGCCGCTCCTCGTGGGCGCCGAAGTGCCACTCGCGCAGCAGCTCGAGGTGCTCGAGCGGCGGCTTCGGGTCGAGGGCGGCGAGGATGCCGTCGGCCGTCGTGCGGGTGCGCTGCAGGTCGGAGGAGAAGGCGAGGTCGAAGCGCTCGGCCGCCAGGTGCTGCGCGACGGCCTCGATCTGCCGGTGGCCGCGCTCGGTGATCGGCGAGTCGGACCAGCCCTGCATCAGGTGGTTGATGTTGTGCTCGGTCTCGGCGTGGCGCACGAGGCGCAGGCGCACCGCGCGCCCCTCCGCGAGCGCGGCGAGCTCCTCGGGCAGGTACTGCTCGGGGGCGTCGTCGGCGCCGGTGTCCTGGGCCTGGTCGTTCATCGCTTCCCCATCTTCTCGAGCATCGCGTTGTAGGCGGTGAGCTCGGCGTCGCCGTCGCGAGCGGCCGCGCGGTCGGTGCGCACCTGCTCCTTCTTGTCGCTGCGCGACCACAGCACGACCGTGATGATCGCCAGGATCACGGTCGGGATCTCGCCGATCGACCAGGCGATGCCGCCGCCGACCCGCTGGTCCTCGAGCGCGTCGACACCGTTGCCCATCGCGCCGAACCAGTCGGCCAGCAGCAGCGCCTCGCCCTCCATGAGCGTGAGGCCGAAGAACGCGTGGAAGACCATGGCGCCGAGCAGCAGCACGAGGCGCAGCGCGTACGGCGGCTTGGCGGGGCCGGGGTCGACGCCGATGATCGCCTGCACGAACAGGTAGCCGGAGCCGACGAAGTGCACGACCATCCACACGTGGCCGAGGTGGTCGGTCATCGCCCACGCGAAGATGCCCGTGTAGTAGAAGACCCACAGGCTCGACACGAAGATGAGCGCTGCCACGAGCGGCGAGCCGACGACCTGCATGTACTTCGAGTGCACGATCGCGAGCAGCCACTCGCGGCCGCCCATCGTGCCGTCGCGGCGCTTCGCGACCGCGCGCATCGCGAGCGTGATGGGGGCGCCGGGCACGAGCAGCACGGGCACCGCCATGCCGAGCAGCATGTGCACGAGCATGTGGAGCGAGAACTGGAACTCCTGGTAGAGGTTCAGGGCGCCGTTCGTGCACCACCAGAAGAGCGCGATGCCCGCGAGCCACGACACCGTGCGGCCGATCGGCCAGCGGTCGCCGCGCCGCGCGAGGCGCACGACACCGGCGACGTAGAAGAACGCGAGCATCGCGAGCGCCACCGTCCACAGCGGGTCGAGCGCCCACTGGTCGACGAGCCGCGCCGGCTCGAACTCGGGCGGCAGGGGCCGCCCCGTGAGGATCTCGGCAGGGCTCGCCTCGGCGCCCGGAGGCGTCTCGGGCACGGGCGTCGGCGTGCGGGCGAGCCCGGCGGCGACGCCGGCCGTCACGCCCATCACGGTCAGCTCGAGCGCGAGGAGCGCCGCGACCGCCCGGCCGGGCACCCGCGCGCGCACCGTGCCCGCGAGGCGCAGGATGCGCATCCGCTGCCACGCGCCGAAGGCGCCGAGCACGAGCAGCAGCGCGGCCTTCGTGAGCGACAGCACGCCGTAGCCGCTCAACCAGTCGCCCTCCATGCGCACCCATGCCGAGACGACCCCGGTGAAGGCGACGACGGCGAAGCTCGCGATCGCGAGCGTCGAGTAGCGCAGCAGCACGTCGCCGTAGGCGGCGTCGGGCACGAGGCCGGATGCGTCGGCCGACCGGGGTGCGTCGCGGCCGCCGGCGAGGAGGCCGACGTGGATGAGCCCGCCGAGCCAGATCGAGACGAAGATGAGGTGCAGCAGCAGCGACGAGACGGCGAGCGTGTGGTTGGCGGTGCCGCCGGCGTGGCCGCCGGAGGCGATGAGCCAGAACGGCACCGCCCAGCCGACCACGGTGAACGCCGCCGCGGCGGCGCTGCGCGCGACGAGCAGCACGACGGTGAGCAGCGCGAGCGCGAGCAGCGTGCCGAGGATGAGGCGGCCGGTCTCGATCTCGACGAAGAACAGCTGCAGCAGGCCGCCGAACTCGTCGTCGGCGGTGACGGGGTTGGAGACGAGCTGCCGGAAGGTGCCGAAGGCGACGAACGCCTGCAGCACGGTCGCGACGCCGGTGGCGGCCGCGGCGAGGTCGAGCGTGCGGTTCCAGTCGCGGCTGCGCGGCGCGAGCGCGAAGCACGCCAGCACGAGCCCGCCGAACGCGGCGGCGATGGCGACGTTGCGCACCATGGTCGCGGCGGGCAGCCCGTAGCGCACGAGCGGGCCCGGATCCTCGATGGGCAGCGGTGCCGCTCCCCCGCCGATCTCGAGCGCCGCCCAGGCCGCGACCAGCCCCGCGAGGATCGCGAGCGCTGGCGCGAGGAGACGGAGGCGCTGCACCGCTCCAGGCTAGTCGCCGCGGCTATGCGGGTCCCCGGCGCGCCGGGACGGCTGCTCCGGGCGAGGCTCCTCCGGAGCGTCCTCGGCGACGCGCGCGGGGGCGGGGAGCTGGTCGCGCAGGAAGAACGCGCCCAAGGAGCCGGCCAGCGCCGCGAAGACGGCGACCGAGTAGACCGCGAGGACGAGCTGCATCACCTTCGCGAACGGGTCATCGGCGGTGATCCCGGATCCGGTGACGGTCGCCATCGCCGTCTCGTGGAGCGCCGTGGTGAAGTCGGTGTGCGACTCCATGGCGTAGAGGAGCTGGCTGGAGGCCAGGACGACCACCAGGGTGACCGAAGCCAGCCATCCGATCCGGCTGGAGAGCAGGCGGCCTGCGGAGCGGGAGCCGCGGACGCCGGCGGAGAGGATGCCGCCCACCCGGGCCACGCGCGCCACCCTGAGGGCCCGCACCGCCTGCAGCGCCCGGAAGAAGCGCAGGAACGGGATCGCCAGGAAGATGAGCTGCCACCAGTTGCGGCGCCAGAAGGCGGCACCGAAGCCGCCGATGTACGCGCGCAGCAGGAACTCGGCGGCGAACAGCGCCCACAGCACCCATCCGGTGATCGACAGCACCCGTGCCCACCCCGGATCGGAGATGAGCAGCTGACCGAGGACCACGAAGAGGAACACCACGCCGAGGAGGCCCATGGGGCGGTCGAGGCGGCTCGCGAGCGCCTCCGCGGCCTCCACCTGACGGGAGCGGGACCCGTCCCGTTCGTCGCTCACGCTGTGCCGACCTCCATGCCGGGCCCGTGCGCGGGACGGACCGTGCGCACCACGATAGCGATGCACGACGAGCGGGGCCCGGCCTCTCGGCCGGACCCCGCTCGCTGCTGTGTGCTGGTGCCTACTTGACGGCGGCCTTCAGCTTCGAGCCGGCGGTCAGCTTGACGCGGTGGCCCGCGGCGATCTTGATCTCCTCGCCCGTCTGCGGGTTGCGGCCCGTGCGGGCGGCGGTCTGCGTGCGCTCGGCGCTGAAGAAGCCGGGGATCGAGACCTTGTCGCCGGCCTTGACGGCCGACGAGACCTCGTCGAACAGCGCGTCGAGCACCGCGGTGACCTTGGCCTGCGAGAGGTCGGTCGTCGCTGCGATCTTCGAAGCGAGGGTGGTCTTGTTGATGGTCTCAGCCATGGTGTCCTCCTGGTGGTGGCATGTCCGTCCCGCCTGGGGCGGGCATTCCGCCGGGGCCCGTTGGGCTCCGACCACCCCCGAACGTAGCCCTGAGGCCCGGGTTCTCGCGGAAGAACACCCCGACACGCCGCGATTTCCGGGCTTTTCGCGGTTCGCGAACGCGTTTCGCGCCTCCGGAGGGCCTAAGCGGCCCTCAGCGGGCGGTCGAGGCCGCGAGCCGCGCGGCGCGAAGCCGGCTCGCTCGACGGGTGCGCCGGCGCTCGAAGAGCGGCAGGAAGAGCCCGATGAGCGGCCCGATGCCGAACGCGAAGACCACCGTGCCGACGCCGACGGGACCGCCCAGCAGCCAGCCGATGAGCAGCACCGTGCCCTCGATGAGGGTGCGCACGATCCACACGCGCCAGCCGGTGATCCGCACGAGCCCCGTCATCAGGCCGTCCCGCGGGCCCGGGCCGAGGTGGGCGGCGATGTAGAAGCCGGTCGCGAACGCGAGCAGCACCATGCCTCCGGCGAGCAGCAGGATCTGCTGCCAGAGGGCGTCCACCTCCGGCAGCAGCCAGAGGCCGATGTCGGCGGCCGGCCCCACGAGCAGGGCGTTCAGCAGCGTGCCGATGCCGACGCGCTGGCGCAGCGGGATCCACAGCAGCAGCACGATCCCCGAGACGACCACGGTCGCGGTGCCGTAGCTCATCGGCAGGTGGTTCGCGATCCCGAGCGAGAAGACGTCCCACGGGCCGACGCCGAGGTCGGCGCGGATGAGCATCGCGAGCGAGAGCCCGTAGAGCACGAGGCCGCCGAGCAGCTGGCCGACGCGGGCGGCCGTGTCGGCCGGGCCCAGCGAGTCGATCGGCAGGAAGAGGCGGCGGATGCGGTGCACCACCTCATCACACCGCATCCGTCATGCCCGTGGCGCGGTCCACTCGCGGGCAAGTGGCTCTGCTGGAGCAGTCCAGTTCGCGGCAGACTGGGCGCATGGCTTCCCGGCTCGGCACCCAGCTCGGCGAGTGGCGCGCGACGACCGCCGTCGCGCAGTCGCTCGCCGACCGCATCCGCATGCTGCTGCTCGACGGCCGCATCACGGCCGGCGAGCGGCTGCCGAGCGAGCGGGCGCTCGCCGCCGAGCTCGGCCGCTCCCGCGCGACGATCGCGCGCGCGTACGAGCTGCTCGAGGCCGGCGGCTACGTGCAGCGCACCCACGGCTCCGGCACCCGCGCCGCCCTGCCGGCCCAGCGCATCCACCGCCCCGAGGCGGCGGACGAGGGCGTCATCGACCTGACGATCGCCTCGGTCGGCTCGACCCCCGGCCTCCACGCCGCCACCGTGCGCGCCCTCGACCGGCTCGCGGGGCTGCTCGGCACGCCCGGCTACTCGCTCGACGGGCTGCTGCCGCTGCGCGAGCGCATCGCCGCCCGCTACGCCGAGCGCGGGCTGCCGACCGACCCGGGGCAGATCGTCGTGACGAGCGGCGCGATGCACGCGATGACCGTGGTGCTCGCCGCCTTCGGCGAGCGCGGCCGGGCCGCCGTCGTCGAGCAGCCGTCGTTCCCGCACGCCCTCGACGCGCTGCGCCGCACCGGCCACCGACTCGTGCCGACGCCCGTCTCGCCCGGCGAGGGCTGGGACGCGTCGCACCTCGTCGACACGCTCCGCGCCCAGCGGCCCGCGCTCGCCTACCTGATCGCCGACTTCCACAACCCCACCGGCGCCACCATGCCCGAGCTCGAGCGGGCGCGGCTCGCCGCCGTCGCCCGCACGACCGGCACGCTGCTCGTCGTCGACGAGACGTGCGCCGAGCTCGACATCGATCGCGGCTGGACGCCGAAGCCCTTCGCCGCGCACGGGCCCGCGCTGCTCATCGGCTCGATGTCGAAGATCGCCTGGGGCGGCATGCGCATCGGCTGGATCCGCGCGAGCCGCGAGCAGGTGCCGCAGCTGCTCGCCGCCCGCCCCTCCATCGACCTGGGATCCCCGCTGCTCGAGCAGTGCATCGCCGTCGAGCTGCTCGACGACCTGGATGCGCTGCTCGCACGGGCGAGCGCGCGGCTGCGGGCGGGCAGGCAGGCCGTCGCCGACGGGCTCGCCGCCCACCTGCCCGGCGTGCCGATGCCCGAGGTGCCGGGCGGGCTCGCCGCGTGGATCGACCTCGGCGGGCCGTGGTCGACCTCCCTCTCGCTCGCCGCGCGCGACCGCGGGCTGCTGCTGCCGCCCGGGCCCCGCTTCTCGAGCTCGGGCGTGCTCGACCGCTTCGCGCGCATCCCCATCACGTGGGAGCCGGAGGTCACCGCTGAGGCGATGCGCCGGCTCGGCGACGCCTGGCGCGCGCTGCACGCGGGCGAGCTGCCGGACTCGACGCGACTGGCCGCATCCGCCGTCGTCTGAGCGTCCACCTTGACGCGGCGTGCGCTTCCGCGATTGCGTGGGGCGCATGGCCGACATCGGATTCCACGCCTCCCACGAGCAGCTGCCGCCGAGCGCCCTCCTGACCGCGGTGCAGCGCGCCGAGCAGGCGGGGTTCGACGCGGCGATGTGCTCCGACCACCTCGCGCCCTGGAGCAGGAACCAGGGCCACAGCGGCTACGCCTGGTCGTGGCTCGCCGCGGCGCTCGCCACGACGTCGCTGCGCTTCGGCGTCGTCACGGCGCCCGGGCAGCGCTACCACCCCGCGATCGCGGCGCAGAAGATCGCCACGCTCGGCGAGATGTTCCCGGGCCGCTTCTGGGCCGCGCTCGGCTCGGGCGAGGCGATGAACGAGCACGTCACGGGCGACGGATGGCCCGAGAAGCCCGTGCGGGAGCGCCGGCTCGTCGAGACGGTCGACGTCATGCGCCGGCTGCTCGCGGGCGAGGAGGTGACCCACGAGGGCGAGATCTCGGTGCACCGCGCGCGCGTCTGGTCGCTGCCGGTCGAGGCGCCGCCGCTGCTCGCCGCCGCCGTCACGCCCGAGTCGGCGGGCCGCCACGCGGCGTGGGCCGACGGGCTCATCACGGTCGCGAGCGACCCTGCGGGCCTGCGCGACATCGTCGCCGCCTACCGCGACGCGGGCGGCCAGGGGCCCGTGTGCGGGCAGCTGCACCTGTCGTGGGCGCCCGACGAGGCCGAGGCGCTCGCCATCGCCCGCGACCAGTGGCAGGGCAATCTCGTGCCTGCGCCCGAGGCGTGGGAGCTCGAGCAGCCCGAGGACTTCGAGCGGCGCACCGCCGGACTCGGCGAGGAGGAGCTGCGGAAGGCCGTCTGGATCTCGAGCGACCTCTCGCGCCACGTCGACCGCATCCACGAGCTCGTGGGCGCCGGGATCGACCAGCTGTACCTGCACCACGTCGGGCAGGAGCTCGCGCCCTTCATCGACGCGTTCGGCGAGCACGTGCTGCCCGCGGTGCGCGATGCCGGCGCGGGCGCCGACACGGGCGCCGGGCAGGGCGCCGCATGAGCCCCCGCCCGATCGAGTCGGCCGACCGCTGGTGGCGCAACACGGTGCTCTACTGCCTCGACGTGCAGGTCTTCCAGGACTCCGACGGCGACGGCATCGGCGACCTGCAGGGACTCGTGTCGCGCATCCACTACCTCTCCGACCTCGGCGTGACGTGCTTGTGGCTCATGCCGTTCTTCCCCACCGCCGACCGCGACGACGGCTACGACATCACCGACTTCTTCGCCGTCGACCCGCGGCTCGGCACCCTCGGCGACCTCGTCGAGGTCATCCGCGTCGCGCGGGCGCAGGGCATGCGCGTGATCATCGACTTCGTCATGAACCACACCTCCGACCAGCACCCGTGGTTCCGCTCGTCGCGCGCCTCGCGCACCTCGCCCCACCGCGACTGGTACGTGTGGCGCGACAACCCGCCGGCGAAGCAGGATCCGCCCGTGTTCCCCGGCGAGGAGGACTCCACCTGGACCGAGGATCCCCGCACGGGCCAGTGGTACCTGCACCACTTCCGCGCCCATCAGCCCGACCTCAACATCGCGCATCCGTCGGTGCAGGAGCAGATCGAGCGCAACCTCGGCCTCTGGCTCGAGCTCGGCGTCTCGGGCTTCCGCGTCGACGCGGTGCCCTTCCTGTTCAGCAACGACTCCGCCCACGGCACCGACACGACGGGCACGGCGCCGGAGTACCAGGGCCCCGACCACCTGCGCGCGATCCAGCGCTTCGTCTCGCGCCGCAGCGGCGAGGCGATGCTGCTGGGCGAGGTGAACCTGCCGCACGAGGAGCAGCTGCGCTGGTTCGAGGCGGAGGGCGAGGCGTCGGGCCTCCACCTGCAGTTCGACTTCGTCTCGATGCAGCAGCTGTTCCTGTCGCTCGCGCGGAAGGACGCGCGGCCGCTGGCGAAGGCGCTGCGCGACCGGCCCGAGCTGCCCGAGGCGAGCCAGTGGGCGAACTTCGTGCGCAACCACGACGAGCTGACGCTCGACAAGCTCGCGCCCGACGAGCTCGAGGAGGTCTTCGAGGCGTTCGCGCCGGACGAGGGGATGCGGCTGTACGGCCGCGGGATCCGGCGGCGGCTGCCGACGATGCTCGGCGACGAGCGCGCCGTGCGGCTCGTCTACACGCTGATGTTCTCGCTCCCCGGCTGCCCGGTGCTGTTCTACGGCGAGGAGGTCGGCATGGGCGAGCAGCTCGAGATCGAGGGCCGCTACGCGGTGCGCACGCCGATGCAGTGGGAGCCCGACGCGAAGGGCGGCTTCTCGACGGCGCCGCCGCGCGCGCTGACGCGGCCGGTCGTCGAGGGCGAGTACGGCCCGGAGCGGCGCAACGTCGCCGACCAGCGCCGCGACCCGGGCTCGCTGTGGCGGCACATCCAGCAGCTGACGACGATGTACCGGGATGCGCCCGACCTCGCCTGGTCGTCGCTCGAGGTGATCGGCGTGCGGCAGCAGGCGGTGCTCGCGCACGTCTGCCGGGGCGACGACTGGACGATGCTGGCCCTGCACAACCTCGGCGACCGGCACGAGACGGTCAAGCTCGAGATCGCCGCCGAGGAGGGCGCGGTCACGCTGCACGACCGCTTCGACCTCTCGACCATGACGATCGAGGGCACCCTCGAGCTCGAGCTGGAGCCCTACGGCTGGCGCTGGCTGCAGGTGGCGCCCGCGGGCGCGACCATCCGCCGCGTATAGCCGCGGCGGCCGCGCCGCACGACGAAGGGCCCCGACCGCGAGGTCGGGGCCCTTCGAGTGGAGCGGGTGCTTACCAGCTCGACTTGGTCACGCCGGGCAGCTCGCCCCGGTGCGCCATGTCGCGGAACCGCACGCGGGAGATGCCGTACTCGCCGACGTGGCCGCGGGGGCGGCCGTCGATGGCGTCGCGCTTGCGCACGCGCACGGGCGAGGCGTTGCGGGGCAGCTTCTGCAGGCCGAGACGAGCGGCCTCGCGCTCCTCGTCGGTGCTGTTGGGGTCGACGAGCGCCTTCTTCAGCGCGGCGCGCTTCTCGGCGTAGCGGGCGACGATGATCTTCCGCTGCTCGTTCTTGGCGATCATGCTCTTCTTGGCCATTTATCGCTCCTCTCGGAACTCGACGTGCTGACGCACGATGGGGTCGTACTTCTTCAGCACAAGTCGGTCGGGGTTGTTGCGACGGTTCTTCTTCGTCACGTAGGTGTAGCCGGTGCCCGCGGTCGAGCGGAGCTTGATGATCGGACGGACGTCCTGCGACTTCTTCGCCATCAGAGCTTCACCCCCCGAGCCTGCATGTCACGGATGACGGCCTCGATGCCACGGGCGTCGATGACCTTCATGCCCTTGGCCGAGACGTTGAGCGTCACGTTGCGCTTGAGCGACGGGACGAAGTAGGTCTTGCGCTGCACGTTCGGGTCGAAGCGGCGCTTCGTGCGACGGTGCGAGTGCGAGATGTTGTGCCCGAAGCCGGGAACGGCTCCGGTCACCTGGCATACGGCTGCCATGGTTTCCTCCAGATGGGTACCGTGGGCCGAGGCCCACCCAAGATCACTTGCCTGCCCACGCCCATGCCGATCCCTTGCGGGAGTTGGAGGGGGCGTGTGCTGTGCGGCCGAGACCGCACCAACGAGCAATCCTACGCGATGCGGATGCGTCGTGGCAATCCCCGCTTCGGCGGCGGCTCGGCCGGCGGCGCGTCAGCGGGCGGGCGGGAAGACCGGCTGCCCGTCCTGCCCCATCGGGTACGGCGTGCCGTCGGGGTAGGTCGGCCACGGCAGCAGGCCGCCCGGCTGCGGCTGCGCGTGCGGCTGCTGGGCGGGCTGGGCGGGCGGCGCGGCCGCCTGCCCGGGCCAGACCGTCGCGCCCGGGTGCGCGGGCCACGCGGTCGGCGCGCCGGTTGCCGCCGCGCCCGCGCCCACGGAGGCGGCGCTCGGCGGGGCGACGCGCTGCTGCGCACCGGAGGGACGCGCGTGCTCGCCGCGCGCCTCGGCCTCCTGCCAGTCGATGTTGCGGCGGTTCCAGTAGAGGAGCACGGTGATCGAGGCCGCGAGCGCCGTCACGACGATCGCGGCGACGGTCGAGCGCCAGTACCACTGACCGACCTCGACGCCGAGTGCGTCGATCGCGAAGTGCAGCGTGAGCAGCACGCCGACGAGCCCGAGCAGGCTCGCCGCGACGAGGCCGATCATGCGCGCCATCTGCGCCCGCCCCCGGTTGCCGAGCGAGATGAGCCCCCACGCGCCGGCGGCGGCCGCGCGGACGACCAGGATCGTCAGCAGCACGATGCCGAACAGCTCGCCGAAGAGGAACCCCTCGTCCCACGGGTCGCGATCCTCGCCGCCCGTGCCGCGCATCCAGATCACGATCATGAGCACGGCGAGCAGGTAGACGTTGGCGGCGACCCCGATCACGAGCGGCGTCGCCGAGCGCCGCGCGAGCAGCAGGTCGAGCGCCAGCAGGCCGGTGAACGCGAGGAAGACGACGACCGTCCACACGACGCGGGCCGCCTGGCTCTCGAAGTCGCCGACGAAGATGAGCACCACCGTGATGACCGTGACGATCGCGAGCAGGCAGATGCCGACGAAGAGCACGGGCTGGATGCCCAGGATGCGCCGGTGCGCGCGGGCGGGCCCGGGCGCGGGATCGGCGGACGGGCGGCGCCGCACGGTCGCGCCGTCGAGCGCGCCGTCGGCCTCGCCGCCGGGCCGCGGGGACGGGTAGGCGCTGGAGGGATGCGTCACGGAGTGCCTCCTCGGTCGGATGCTCTCAGTGTCACAGGAGCGGGCGCCGCTGCGCCATGGGGATCTCTCCCCCTGTGGACGCCGGTCGGGCGCGGGATCAGCGCGCGTCGTCGGCGGCGCGACGCGCGGCGCACTCGGCGCAGAGGCCGAAGATGTCGACGACGTGCTCCGGCTCGACGAACCCGTGCGCCGCGGCGACCCGCCCCGCCCACTGCTCGACCGCCGCGGCCTCGAGCTCGACGGTGCGGCCGCACGAGCGGCAGATGAGGTGGTGGTGGTGCGTGGGCGTGCAGGCGCGGTAGAGCACCTCGCCGCCCGCCTGGAGCGCATCCGCCTCGCCGTCGGCCGCGAGCGCCGCGAGCGCGCGGTAGACGGTCGCGAGGCCGACGGTCGAGCCGTCCTGCCGCAGCGCCTGGTGCAGCGCCTGCGCCGAGACGAACTCGTCGCTCGCCGAGAGCGCCTCGCGCACGGCCTCGCGCTGCTTGGTGGATCGGCGGGGAGTGGTGTCGGTCATGGGGTCCTCGCCTCGATGCTCCCACGGCCGGCGGCGCTCCGCGCGGCGCCGCCGCGCTCGGCCAGCGCGCGGGCGAGCCACGCGACGCCGTACGCGAGCGCCGCGACGAGCGCGATCGCGCCGCCCGCGGCCACGTCGAGCCAGCGCGACGCGAGCAGCCCCAGCACGCCCGACCCGATGCCGATGAGCGGCGCGAGCACCAGCATCCAGCGGTAGTCGCGGACGAGCAGCCGCGAGGTCGCCGCGGGCGCGACGATGAGCGCGACGCCGAGGATGGCGCCGACGACCGGCATGATCGCCACCACGGTCGCCGCGATGAGCGCGAGCGAGACCGCCTCGGGCGCCCACGGGCGCATCCCGGCGCTGCGGTAGCCCTCCTCGTCGACGCTCGAGAAGACCAGGTGCCGGCCGGCGAGGGTCCACACCGCGAGCGCCACGGCGAGCAGCACCGCGGTGAGCGCGATGTCGGCACCGGTTACCGCGAGCACCTGGCCGACGAGGAACGACTCGACGTCGATCGCGAGCGGCGCCACCGACTGCAGGAACGCGCCGAGCGCGAAGCCCGCGGTGAGCATGACCCCGGATGCGACGGCGGGGCCCTGGGAGCGGATCCGGCCGATGGCGACGGCGACGGCCACGAGCGCGACGGCGGCGACTGCCGCGCCGAGCGGGATCGAGACCCCGAGGATCGCGGCCGCCACCGCGCCGGGGAAGGTCGCGTGCGTGAGCGACATCGTGAAGAAGGCGCGCTCGCGCAGCACGACGAGCACGCCGACGACGCCGGCGAGCGCGCCCGCGAGCACCACCTCGACCATCGCGAGGCCGAAGAAGTCGAGCGCGGGCCAGTCGAGCACGGCGACGTCGGGGCTCATGCGGCCACCGCCGCCCGGCCCCGCACGCGGCCGCGCAGCGCGCCCGCCGCGAGCGCCACGAGGTAGCCGGCGATCATCGCGAGCGCGACGGTCGCGCCGGGGGCGGCGTCGACCCCCGCCTCGGCGAGCTGGACGACGGCCCACAGCCCGAGCCATCCCGTGACCGCGCCGAAGGCGACCGCGACGACCGCCGCCGCCCGCAGGGAGCGGGTGAGGGCGCGCGCCGCCGCGGCCGGGACGATCACGACCGCGAGCGCGAGGAGCGTGCCGACCGAGGCGGAGGCGGCGACGACGACGAGCGCCACCGCAACCGTGCCGAGCGTCTCTAGGCCCAGCACGGGCAGGCCGGCGCGGCGGGCGCCGGCGGGGTCGAACGCCGCGAACAGCTGCGGCCGGGCGGTCGCGACGACGAGCCCGACGCCGACGGCGACGAGCGCGACGCCCACCCAGAGGTCGGCCCACGTGATGGTGAGCAGTCGGCCGAAGAAGAAGTCGGAGACGCTGCCGACGCCCTCGGAGAGCGACACGAGCACGATGCCGACGGAGAAGAAGGTCGTCAGGACGATCGCGACGGCGGTGTCGCGCGGCTGGCCCCGGCGGGAGAGCAGCGCGAGCACGACGGCGGCGACGAGCGCGGCGCCGAGCGCGCCCGGCAGCAGCCCCGCGGCGCCGCCGAGCGCCGCGCCGATCGCGAGGCCCGGGAAGACGGCGTGCGTGAGCCCGTCGGCCGAGAACTCGAGCCGCCGCAGGTGCACGAGCATGCCCACGGTGCCCGCTGCAACGGCGAGCGCGAGCAGCAGCAGCAGCGGCCGCAGCAGGAACGGCACGGCGAAGGGCGTGAACGGGTCGAGCACCGCCGCGAGCGGCGCCGTCATCGGTGCTGGGCGCGGTCGCGCTCCGCGTCGTCGTCCTGCAGCAGGCGATGGTGCGCGCTGTGCTCGGACTCGTGGTGCGCGGTCGTGGTGAGCGTGTGGCCGTCGATCTCCATCACGTGCGAGGCGAAGGCGGCCTCGACGCGCTCGAGCGTGAGCACGCATTCGGTGTCGTCGAAGGCGATCTGCTGCTGGTTGACGAGCAGGGTGCGGTCGCAGACCGCGCGCGCCAGGTCGAGGTCGTGCGTCGTGATGAGGAGGGCGACGCCTCGGGACTTCAGCGTGCGGATGGTCTCGAGCAGCGCATCCCTCGAGCCCTGGTCGAGCCCGTTGAACGGCTCGTCGAGCAGCAGCAGCCGCGGCTCGCTCGCGAGCGCCCGCGCGAGCAGGCCGCGCTGCCGCTGGCCGCCCGAGAGGTCGCCGAAGCGGGTGCGGCGCTGCGGGGTGAGCCCGACCGCCTCGATGGCGTCGGCGACGATCCGCCGGTCGCTCCGGCCCGGCCAGCGCAGCCCCAGGCGGGGCGTGCGGCCCATCGCGACGACCTGCTCGAGCGTCACGGGGAACGCGGGGTCGATCTCGCTCGACTGCGGGAGCACGCCGATCTCGCCGCGGCCCTCCGGCACGCGGAAGGTGCGGGCGTCGTGCTCGGCGAGGCCGAGGATGCCGGCGAGCAGCGTCGACTTGCCGGCGCCGTTCGGGCCGATGAGCGCGACCGCCTCGCCGGGCAGCACCGTGAAGCCGACGCCCGTGAGCACCGGGGCGCCGCCGTAGCCGAAGGCCGCGTCGGCGATCTCGACGACGGCCTCCGGCGCGGTGCTCATGAGAGCGATTCTGGCACCGGCAGCGGCTCGGCGCCCCACGCGGTCACCATCGCGGTCGTGTTGTGCACGAGCGAGCCGATGTAGGTGCCGGTGGGCGTGCCCTCGGCGCCGAGCGCGTCGGCCGCGAGCGCGTCCTCGCCCTGTCGCAGCTCGACGCCCGCCTCGCGGGCGATCGTCGCGGCGAGCTGCGGGTCGATCGCGTTCTCGCTGAAGACGACCGGCGCTCCCGTCTCGCGGATCTCGGCGACGAGCTCGTCGATGTGCGCGGCGCTCGCGTCGGCGCTGTCGTCGAGGCTCGGCAGCACCGTGCCGACGACCTGCACGTCGAAGGCGCGCTCCAGGTAGCCGAACGTGTCGTGCGTCGTGACGACGAGGCGCTCGTCGACGGGCACCTGCTCGATCGAGGCGCGCATCCACTCCTTAAGCTCGCCGAGCTGCGCGATGTAGGCGTCGGCGGATGCGTCGATGTCGGCCTCGGGGTCGGCCGCCGTGACCGCGTCGCGGATGGCCTGGGCCTGCAGGATCGCGTTCGCGGGGTCGGTCCACACGTGCGGGTCGAACTCGCCGTGCGCGGCGTGCTCCTCGGCCGTCTCGCCCTCGTGGCCGGGCTCGGTCGGCGCCTCCTCGGCGTGCTCCTCGCCCTCTGCCTCGTCGGCGTGCGCATCCTCGTCCTCGCCGGCGTGGGCGTCCGCCTCCTCGCCGGCCTCGAGCAGGTCGATCGGCTCCGACGTGTCGACGACGGTGCCCGCGAAGCCGGAGGCCTCGACGGTGTCGCCGAGCCACTCCTCGAGGCCCGCGCCATTGACGATCAGCAGGTCGGCGTCGGCGAGCGCGCCGAGTGCGGCGGGCCCGGGGTCGAAGGAGTGCGCGGAGGCGCCCGGCTGCAGGAGGCTCGTCACCTCGGCCGCGTCGCCCACGAGCTCGCTCGTGATGTCGGCGAGCTGGGTGGTGGTCGTCACGATCTCGAGCCGGTCCCCGGCCGAGCCCGCGCCGTTCGCCGCGCCGGCGCATCCGGTCACTGCCAGGGCCATCGCGCCGATCGCTCCGGCCGCCGTGAGGGTTCGCATCTGCAGTCCTTGTCCAGCACGACGCCCTGCCGCGCACCTCCACGGTACGTGCTGTTGAGAACGATTGTCAATTTCGCCCGGCCTTCCGCAACACGCCCGACACACGGCGCGCGTAGGCTTCCGGCCATGGAGCGCTCCACTGAAGCAGCCGGCGCCGCGCAGTCCGCGATCATCGCCGCCCTGGGATCCCGACCGACCATCGACCCGCCCGCCGAGCTCGAGCGCCGCGTGCGGTTCCTCGTCGACTACCTCGCGCACACGGGGGCGAAGGGCTTCGTGCTCGGCATCTCCGGCGGGCAGGACTCGACGCTCGCCGGCCGCCTCGCGCAGCTCGCCGTCGAGCGCGCGCGCGAGGGCGGCGCCGAGGCGACGTTCGTCGCGGTGCGGCTCCCCTACGGCGTGCAGCACGACGAGGACGACGCGCAGCTCGCGCTCGACTTCATCCGCGCCGACCGCGAGGTGACCGTCGACGTCAAGCCCGGCGTCGACGCGCTCGAGGCGTCGGTCGAGGCCGCCATCGGCGAGGTGACCGACTACCACAAGGGCAACGTGAAGGCCCGCGCGCGCATGATCGCGCAGTACGCCATCGGCGGCCAGCTCGGCCTCCTCGTGCTCGGCACCGACCACGCCGCCGAGGCGGTGACCGGCTTCTACACGAAGTTCGGCGACGGCGGCGCCGACCTGCTGCCGCTCGCGGGGCTCACGAAGAGCCAGGGGCGCGAGCTGCTCGAGCTGCTCGACGCGCCCGAGCGGCTGCGCACCAAGCCGCCGACCGCCGACCTGCTCGACGACAAGCCCGGGCAGCTCGACACCCACGAGCTCGGCCTCACCTACGAGCAGATCGACGCGTTCCTCGAGGGGCAGCCCGTGCCCGAGGACGTCGCCGAGCAGATCACGACCCGCTACGAGCGCACCGAGCACAAGCGCCGCGTGCCGGTCACGCCCGACGACGAGTGGTGGCGGTCGCCGGCGGGGCCCCTCTTCGACTGAGCGGCCACGCTGCTGCCTAGTCGAGCAGCAGCGCCGGCTCCTCGAGGATCGACGCGACATCGGCCAGGAAGCGGCTGATGACGTCGCCGTCGACCGCGCGGTGGTCGAACGAGCCGCCGACCGTCGTCACCCAGCGGGGGCGCACCTCGCCGTCGACCACCCACGGCTTCTGCCGGATCGAGCCGAACGCGAGGATCCCCGCCTCGCCGGTGTTGAGGATGGGCGTGCCGGTGTCCATCCCGAACACGCCGATGTTGGTGATCGTGAACGTGCCGCGCTGCAGATCGGCCGGCGGCGTGCGACCCTCGCGCGCCGTCGCCGTGAGCGACTGGATCGCGGCGGCGAGCTCGCGCAGCGACAGCTCCTGCGCGTCCTTGATGTTCGGCACGAGCAGCCCGCGCGGCGTGGCCGCCGCGATGCCGAGGTTCACGTAGTGGTGCACGATCAGCTCGTCGTCGGTGAAGGTCGAGTTGATGTGCGGCGAGCGCGCGAGCGCCCACAGCACCGCCTTCGCGACGATGAGCAGCGGTGAGACCTTCACGCCCTCGAAGTCGCGCGACGCCTTGAGCCGCTGCACGAACTCCATCGTCCGCGTCGCGTCGACGTCGACGAAGACGGATGCGTGGGGCGCGGTGAACGCCGACGCGGCCATGCCCTGCGCGATCGCCTTCCGCACACCCTTCACCGGGATGCGCTCCTCGCGCTCCCCCGTCCAGGCCGGCGCCGCAGGTGCGGGAGCAGCACCGCCGCCGTCGGCCGCCTGCATGACGTCGTCGCGGGTCACCTCGCCGCGCGAGCCGGTGCCGGTGAGCGAGGCCAGGTCGACGCCGAGGTCCTTGGCGAGCTTGCGGGTCGGCGGCTTCGCGAGCGCGCGCCCGGCCGGGGCCGGGGCGGATGCGTCGGCGCCCGTGGGGCGCTCGGGCGCAGCCTGCGGCGCGGGAGCAGGCGCGCTCGACGCCGCGGGCGCCTCGCGCACCGTCCGCGGCTTCCGCCGCCGGGTCTGCGCGCCGCCGCGCACGCCGTAGCCGACGAGCACGGCGCCGCCCTCGTCGCCGGAGCCCTCCTCGACGACCGTCTGCTCGACGTCGCTCGACGACTCCACCGCATCCGCGTCCCCGCCGGAGACGCGGATGATGGGCGCGCCCACCTCGACGGTCTGCCCCTCCTCGACGAGCAGCGCCTCGACCGTGCCCTCGAAGGGGCTCGGCAGCTCGACGAGCGACTTCGCCGTCTCGACCTCGAGCAGCACGTCGTTGACGCGCACCGCGTCGCCGGGCTTCACGCGCCAGCTGACGATCTCGGCCTCGGTCAGCCCCTCGCCGGGGTCGGGCAGCCTGAACTCCTGCATCGCATCCTCCGGTCAGTGGGCCAGCGCGCGGTCGACGGCGTCGAGCACGCGATCGGCGTCGGGCAGGTAGACGGCTTCGAGCTGCGCGGGCGGGAACGGGGTGTCGAAGCCCGACATGCGCAGCACCGGCGCCTCGAGCGAGTAGAAGGCGCGCTCGGCGATGGTGGCGGCGACCTCGGAGCCGACCGAGACGTGCCCGGGCGCCTCCTGCGCGACGACGACGCGGCCGGTGCGCTCGGCCGACGCGATGATCGGCGCCCAGTCGATGGGCGACAGCGAGCGCAGGTCGACGACCTCGCACGACGTGCCCTCGGCCTCGGCGATCTCGGCCGCCTGCAGCAGCACGTGCACCATCGCGCCGTGGCCGATGAGGGTCACGTCGCTGCCCTGGCGCGCGACGACCGCGTCGTGCAGGCCCGCCGTCGGCTCGGGCAGCACCTCGCCCTTCGTCCAGTACTTCGCCTTCGGCTCGAGGAAGACCACCGGGTCGTCGCTCTCGATCGCCTGCCGCAGCATCCAGTGCGCGTCGTTCGCCGTCGACGGGCTCACGACCCGCAGGCCCGCGGTGTGGGCGAAGTACGCCTCCGGGCTCTCCTGGTGGTGCTCGACCGCACCGATGTGGCCGCCGTAGGGGATGCGGATCACGACCGGCATCGAGACGGCGCCGCGGTGGCGGGCGCGCATCTTGGCGAGCTGCGACACGATCTGGTCGAAGCCGGGGTAGACGAAGCCGTCGAACTGGATCTCGATCACCGGCCGGTAGCCGCGCATCGCGAGGCCGATCGCGGTGCCGATGATGCCCGACTCGGCGAGCGGCGTGTCGAGCACGCGGTCGCCGCCGAACTCGGCGTGCAGCCCCTCGGTGATGCGGAAGACGCCGCCGAGCGGGCCGATGTCCTCGCCCATGAGCAGCACCTTCTCGTCGGCGCGCATCGCCTCGCGGAGCGCAGAGTTCAGCGCCTTCGCGATCGGCATCGTCGTCGCCTGCGCGGCCGCCGCGCCCTGCCCGCTCACGACCCGCTCCCGAAGCCGGCCTCGAAGTCGGCGAGCGCCTGCCGCTGCTCGTCCATGAGCGGATGCGGCTCGGCGTAGACGAAGTCGAAGATGTCGTCGCTCGCGGCGGTGCCGGCCGCGAGCGTCTGCCGCCGCATGTCGGCGGCGAGCTCTGCGGCCTCCTGCTCCTGCGCGGCGAGCGCGGCGTCGTCGACGCCCAGCGAGCGCAGGTGCACGGCCATGCGCGCGATCGGGTCGCGGCGGCGCCACGCCTCCTCCTCGTCGGAGGTGCGGTAGCGGGTGGGGTCGTCACTCGTGGTGTGCGCGCCCATGCGGTAGGTGTCGGCCTCGACGTAGCCGGGGCGTCCCTGCCTGGCCGCGTCGAGCATCCGCCGGGTCACCGCGAACGACGCGAGCGGGTCGTTGCCGTCGACCCAGGCCGCGTCGAGGCCGAAGCCGCGGGCGCGCTCGTGCAGCGGAAACCGGCTCTGCCGGCTCGAGGGCACCGAGATGGCCCACTTGTTGTTCTGCACGAAGAAGACGATGGGCGCCTCGTAGCTCGCGGCGAAGACGAGCCCCTCGCTCGCGTCGCCCTGGCTCGCGGCGCCGTCGCCGTAGAACGCCATGACCGCCTCGTCGACCGCCTCGTCGCCGGTGCCGCACGCGCCGTCGAGCCGGATGCCCATGGCGTAGCCGGTCGAGTGCAGGGCGTGGGTGGCGATGACGAGCGAGTAGATGCGCATGCCGCGCACCTCGAGCGGGCTCCAGCCGCCGTGGCTCGCGCCACGGAAGATGTCGATGATCTGCCGCATCTCGACGCCGCGGTGCAGCGCGAGCAGGTGCTCGCGGTAGCTGGGGAAGAGCGTGTCCTGCTTGCGGGCGGCCCACGCCGCGCCGACCTGCGCGCCCTCCTGCCCGAGCGACGGCACCCACAGGCCGAGCTTCCCCTGCCGTTGCAGGTGGCCGGCCTCGATGTCGAACGCGCGGGTGCGCACCATCTCGCCGTGCATCGCGAGCCGGTCGTCGGTCGTCAGCTGCGCGGCGAGCTCGCGCCACTGCGCGTTCGCGTCGGTCTCGACGAGCGCGCCCTCCGCGTCGAGCAGGCGGATGGGCTCGGTCGCCGTGGCGGCACCGGTCACGGCAGCGCCCGGATCGCGGTCGCCGCCGCCAGCACGTGCTCGTCGGCCTCGGGCTCGCCGATCGAGATGCGCACGCCGTCGGGGAACACCTTGGCGACGATGCGGTTGGCGAAGAGGATGTCGTGGATCGCCTCCTGCTGGTCGGCACGGGAGGGCACCCAGACGAAGTTGCCGTGCGGCTTCGGCACCGGCACGCCCGCGTCGACGAGGCGCTGCCAGAGCGCGTCGCGCTGCTCGGCGAGCCGCGCGACCCGCGCCATCGTCTCGTCGACGTGCGCCATCGCGGCGAGCGCGGCGGCGGAGGCGAGCGCCGTCTGCGACAGCGGCACGCCCGTCAGGTCGGCGCCGCGCAGCACCGCGGGGTCGCCGACGGCGTAGCCGACGCGGAGGCCCGCGAGGCCGTGCGCCTTCGAGAAGGTGCGCAGCACGACGACGTTGTCGTGCGCGCGCTGGAGGGCGATGCCGTCGAACGTCGGCTCGCGCACGAACTCGACGTAGGCCTCGTCGAGCATGACGAGCACGTCGGACGGCACGCGGGCGAGGAACGCGTCGAGCTCGGCCGCGCCGACCATGGTGCCGGTGGGGTTGTTGGGGCTGCAGACGATGACGGCGCGGGTGCGCTCGGTGATCGCGTCGGCCATCGCGTCGAGGTCGTGCGCGTGCTGCGCGTCGTTCGGGATCTCGACGGGCGTCGCGCCGCCGGTGCGCACGAACAGCGGGTAGGCGTCGAAGGAGCGCCAGGCGTAGACGACCTCGTCGCCGGGGCCCGCGACCGCGTGGATGAGCTGCTGCAGGAGCGACGCGGAGCCGTCGCCGATGAGCACGCGCTCGACGTCGACGCCGAGCTGGGCGGCGAGCGCCGCCTTCAGGTCGGGGGCGCCGGGGCGCGGATAGCGGTTCACGCGCTCCGCCTCCCGCTGCACGGCCTCCACCACCGCCGGCAGCGGCGGGAAGGGGTTCTCGTTGCTGGAGAGCTTGTAGCCGCCCTCCGGCGCGGGCCGCCCCTGCTGGTACGGGGGCACCGACGCGATCTCGGGTCGAAGTCGCACAGTCACCGGCTCAGGCTATTGCGAGTCTCGGCTCGGTTGGGGGATATGGGTGCCATGATCTGGCCATGCGCTTCCTGCTCCGCGTGATCTTCACCGCCGTGGCGATCTGGCTCGTGACCCTCTTCGTGCCGGGCATCGAGATCGTGCCGTTCGGCGGCCAGTGGTGGCACCTCGCGGTGACGACGCTCGGCGTGGCGCTCGTGTTCGCGCTCGTGAACGCCACGATCGGCAACCTGATCCGCATCGTCGCGTTCCCGCTCTACATCCTCACGATCGGCATCGTGGCGCTCTTCGTGAACGCGTTCCTGCTGATGATCGTGCACTGGCTGTCGCAGCTCGTCGGCTACGGGATCGACGTCGAGAACTTCTGGTGGGGCATGCTCGCGGCGGTCTGCATCGCCTTCCTCACCTGGCTGATCACGATCGTGACGCGGCCGATCTTCGGCAAGGAGCGTCCTCGCGAACGTTGAGCCCGGAGCGCTCAGCCTCGCGCTGAGCGCGGAGGGCTCAAGGTCGAGGAGCGCGCCGCCGACGGCGGCACGCGTCGCGAGACCGGGCTCACTCCAGTTGGCTCACTCGCGGTGCACGTGCACCCCGTATCCCGCGACCGGCGTGCCGCCCTCGGTGACCGTGCGCATCCGCTCGGTCCAGCGCGCGACCACGACGTCGTCGCGCGCGGCGCGGTGGAGCGTCTCGACGTACTCGTCCTGCGAGTGGCGGGCGGCGAAGCCCGTGCCGTGGCCGCCGGCGCTCTCGACGAGGATCTGCGGCGGGCCGCCGCCGTCGGCGAGGCCGTCGGCCGTCGGGGTCGGGTCGCCCGCGTGCGCCACCGCGAGCACCGCGACCTCGGGCGGGATCTCGGCGGTCGCCGACGGGGCGCCGATGAGCAGCGCCGACTCGACGTCGAAGCGGCCCGACGCGGCGACGTTGGCGACCGCGGCGCCGCCCTGCGAGTAGCCGAACAGGTCGACCGGGTCGCCGGGCCCGACGCCCGCGGCCACCATGGCCTCGGCCACCGCGGCGTCGGAGCCGACGAGCAGGTGCGGCGTCGAGGCGGCGTTCTCGACGTTCGCCGGCCCGTCGAGGCCCGTCGCCGGGTCGGTGCCGAAGGTCTCGGTGCCGCGCACGAACACCTGGAAGCGGCGCGAGCCGTCGGGCATGCGCAGCTCGTGCACGACGACCTGCTGCTCCTGGTCGCGGATGATCGCCATCGCCTGCCCCGGTGACGAGACCGGCCGCACGGGCGGCTGCACCGGGGTGACGGCGCCCGCCCGCACCGGCGACAGCCCGCCGCCCACCCGGAGGCCGAGCGCGGCGCCCGCGGCGAGCAGCGCGAGCTGCTCGTCCTGCCCGATCGCCGACTCGAGCCGCGCCGCGACCGGCAGCGGCACGCCGAGGAACCCCGCGAGCGCCTCGTCGGTCGACTCCATCGCGAGCCCGAGCGCGCCGATGAAGCCGGGCTGCGCGAGCAGCGCCTCGCTCGAGCGGTCCCAGAACGACGCCGCCTGCGCCATGAGCTGCTCGACCGAGACGCCCGCGGCCTCCGCGTGGGCGAGCAGCGCCGCCGCGTGCTGCGGATGCGTCGCCGCGAGCCGGGCGGCGAGCGGCACGGCGACGAGGCCGATCGCGAGCGCCGCGCCCGCGCCCACCGCGAGCAGCGGCATCCACGCCGGCGCCGAGCCGACCGCCCCGGCCACGAGGCCCCGCGCGGCGACGCCGGCGCCCCACGCCACACCCCCCGCGAGCTCCTCGACGAGCCGCAGCACCGCATCCGACGCGAGCTCGTAGGCGCGGCCGGCGAGCATCGTGTCGTCGTGCAGGCGGTCGAGCTCGACGACGAGCGCCTGCGCGGCCGCCGCCCGGTCGTCGATGGCGGCGGCGCAGTCGCGGAGCGCCGCGACCCTGATGCCGGGTGCCGACGCGTGCCCGAGGGGCGGCGCGGCGTGCAGCGCGCGCACCGCGTCGCGCACGCGCCAGGCCGCGTCGCGCAGCTGCGCGCACGCGGCACCCGTGACGCTCGGGTCCCACGCGACCTCCACGCCGGCCTTCGGCGCCGCCGGGGCCGCGGCCGCGGCGCCCCAGCCCGGGCCGCCGAACGATCCGCCCCCGCCCTCGTGGCCGCCGAGGGCGCCGCCGCCCGCGACCGGCCCCCCGAACGCGCCCCCGCCGCCGTCGCGCGCCTCGCCCCGGCCGCCGCTCACATCGCCCCCTCGATCGCGAGCGCCAGCACGCGCAGCTCGTGCTCCTCCGCCGAGAGCCGGTCGCGCAGCGCGAGCCCGCGCGCGTCGAACGCGTCGCGCGCGGGTCCGAGCCACGCCTCCTGCCCGCGCAGCACCACGAGGGACGCCGCGTCGTCGAGCAGCCGGCCGGCGCGCTGCACCGCCGCGATCGCCGCCCGCGCCTCCCCGGCCGCCTTCGCGCGCATGGCCGCCGCAGCCGCATCCGTCATCGTCATGGGCCCACCTCCGAGCCGCACCGTCGCATCCGCCGGTCCGCGCCCGCTGCGCCCGACGACGCCCCTGTGGACAGCGCGGCCGGCGACCGCCCCCGCGGCGTCCCGGGTTTGCCACAATGGGGCCTGTGACCATCGACCGGGAGTTCGCCGATGCGACCCGCTTCCGGGTCTGCTTCGTGTGCACCGGCAACATCTGCCGCTCGCCGATGGCGGCGACGGTCTTCGAGCAGCTCGCCAAGCGCCGCGGCGTCGCCGAGCGGCTCCTGGTCGCGAGCGCCGGCATCAGCGAGTACCACGTGGGCGAGACCGCCGACCCGCGCACGCTCGCGGCGCTCAGCGACGCGGGCTACGACGCCGTCGCCCACCGCGCCAAGCAGTTCAAGGCCAAGTGGCTCGACTCGTTCGACCTCGTGATCGCCTTCGACCGCGGCCAGGAGCGCGCGCTGCGCTCGCTCGCCCGCACCGACGAGCAGCACTCCAAGATCCGGCTGCTGCTGTCGTTCGACCCCGACGCCACCGGGCCCGACGTGCCCGACCCCTACTACTCGGAGGACGCGTTCTTCGGCACCGTCCTGCGCCAGATCGAGACCGCCGTCGGCAGGCTGTTCCGCCAGATCCAGCCCGCCATGCGCCCCTGAAGGAGCCCCATGTCGCTGCCCGCCCAGCCCCTCTCCCCCCTCGACGGCCGCTACCAGCGGCAGGTCGGGGCGCTCGCCGAGCACCTGTCGGAGGCGGGCCTCAACCGGGCCCGCGTGCACGTCGAGGTCGAGTGGCTGCTCTGGGTGGCCGAGCACCGGCTCTTCGGCGCGAGCCCCGTCGACGCCGAGGATGCGGATGCGCTGCGGCAGTGGGCGGCCGGGTTCGGCCAGGACGAGGTCGACTGGCTCGCCGGCAAGGAGGCCGTCACGCGGCACGACGTGAAGGCGGTCGAGTACCTCGTGCGCGAGCGGCTCTCGGAGCAGGGCCTCGAGCGGCTCTCGGAGGCGGTGCACATCGCCTGCACGAGCGAGGACATCAACAACCTCTCCTACGCCCTCACGATCCGCACCGCCGTGCAGGACGTCTGGATGCCGGCGCTGCGCGCCGTCATCGACCGGCTGCGCGAGCTCGCCGTCGAGCAGCGCGACCGCGCCATGCTCTCGCTCACGCACGGCCAGCCCGCGACGCCGACGACGCTCGGCAAGGAGCTCGCGGTCGTCGCCTGGCGCATCGAGCGGCAGGCGAGGCGGATCGAGCAGGTCGAGGTGCTCGGCAAGTTCGCCGGCGCCACGGGCACCTTCTCGGCCCACGTCGTGGCCGAGCCCGACGCCGACTGGCCGGCCACCGCATCCGCCTTCGTCGAGCACCTCGGGCTCACCTGGAACCCGCTCACGACGCAGATCGAGTCGCACGACTGGCAGGCCGAGCTCTTCGGCGCCATCTCGCACGCCGGGCGCATCCTGCACAACCTCGCCACCGACGTGTGGACCTACATCATGCTCGGCACGTTCACGCAGATCCCGGTCGCCGGCGCCACCGGCTCGTCGACGATGCCGCACAAGATCAACCCGATCCGCTTCGAGAACGCCGAGGCCAACCTCGAGATCGCGTCGGCCATGCTCGAGTCGCTCTCGGCGACGCTCGTCACGAGCCGCCTGCAGCGCGACCTCACCGACTCGTCGACGCAGCGCAACATCGGCGTCGCGCTCGGGCACTCGCTGCTCGCGCTCGACAACCTGCGCCGCGGCCTCGGCGAGATCGCCGTCTCGGACGCCGCGCTCGACGCCGCGCTCGAGGGCAACTGGGAGGTGCTCGCCGAGGCGATCCAGACGGTCATCCGCGCCGAGGTGCTCGCGGGCCGCTCGTCGATCGACGACCCCTACGCGCAGCTGAAGGAGCTCACCCGCGGGCAGCGCGTCGGCCAGGCCGAGCTCATCGCGTTCGTCGACGGGCTCGACATCTCGGATGCCGCCAAGGAGCGGCTGCGGGGCCTGACGCCCCACGCCTACACGGGCGTCGCGAGCGCGCTCGTCGACCGCCTGCCGTAGGCGCGCGCCGCCCGCGCCCGCGCCCGCGCTCGCCGCGCGCGCGGGCACCGCGTGCCAGGCTGGAGGCATGCGAGCGACCATCCTGCATGCCCCTGGAGACATCCGCGTCGAGGAGTGGGCCGACCCCGCGCTCGAGCGGCCGACCGACGCGATCGTGCGCGTCGTCGCCGGCTGCGTGTGCGGCTCCGACCTGTGGCCCTACCGCGGCGCGAACGAGGTGCCCGAGCCCCGCACGATCGGCCACGAGGCGATCGGCGTCGTCGAGGCGATCGGTCCCGACGTCGCGCGCGTGCGCGTCGGCGACTTCGTCATCGTGCCCTTCGACCACTGCTGCGGCCGCTGCGTGCACTGCCTCGCCGGCCAGACGCAGGGCTGCGTCGAGCTCGCGATGACCGGCAGCGGCCAGGCCGAGCTGACGCGCGTGACGAACGCCGACGCCACGTGCTTCGTGCTCGACGAGGCGCCCGCGCCCGAGCAGCACGCGGCGGTGCTCGCCCTCAGCGACGTGCTGCCGACCGGCTACCACGCGGCCGTCTCGGCCGGCGTCGTGCCCGGCTCGACCGCGGTCGTCGTCGGCGACGGCGCGGTGGGCCTGTGCGGCGTGCTCTCGGCGAAGCGCCTCGGCGCCGAGCGCGTCATCGCCCTCTCGCGCAACCTCGAGCGGCAGCGCATCGCCACAGACTTCGGCGCGACCGACCTCGTGGCCGAGCGCGGCGACGACGCGGTCGAGGCGGTGCGCGAGCTCACCGACGGGGTGGGGGCGGATGCGGTGCTCGAGTGCGTGGGCACCGAGCAGTCGATGCTCACGGCGTTCGGCGCCGCCCGCCCGGGCGCCACGGTCGGCTTCGTCGGCGTGCCGCACGGCGTGCAGATCCCCTGGCCGACGGCGTTCCGCGGCAACATCGGGCTCCGCGGCGGCATGGCGCCGGTCGTGCGCTACCTGCCCGAGCTCGTGCCGGCCGTGCTCGCCGGCGACCTCGACGCATCCGCCGTCTTCGACCTCGAGCTGCCGCTCGACGAGGCCGCCGAGGCCTACCGGGCGATGGACGAGCGACGCGCGGTCAAGGTGCTGCTGCGCCCCTGAGGCCTGCACCCGCGCCACGTGCCCGACGCGACGCGGCCCGCCCTGGCGAGGTGCCGGTGCGGGCCGCGGGCGCGTGGGCGCCGTGGATCAGAAGACGGCGGGCGTGCGCACCGGCTCCGACGCGAGCGACGTGCGGGGCTCGTCGATCGGGGTCAGCCCCGCCTCGACGCGCGCGCCGAGGCCGGCGTCGACGCTCTTCCAGTACTGGATGGCGCGGGCGCGGATCTCGGGCACGCGCGTCTTGCCGACGTGGCCGACGATGTTCGCCACGAGCCGCTCGCGCTCGGGGTCGGTGAGCACCTCGCGCACGAGCGTGCCGGCCTGGCCGAAGTCGTCGTCCTCCGGGTGCAGGGTGGCTGCGGCGCGGATGAGCTCCCCGTCGCTCTGCCACCCGCGGTCGTCACCGGCCGCAGCCGCATCCGCCGCCGGTCCGCCGAAGGAGTTCGGCGCGTAGACGGGCGCCGACGCGGGACGGAAGCCGTGGCGCATCGAGCCCTCCTTGTCGTAGGAGTGCACCTCGGTCGCCCGCGCGGCGTTCACCGGCAGCTCGGCGTGGTTGACGCCGATGCGGTAGCGGTGCGCGTCGGCGTAGCTGAAGATGCGCGCCTGCAGCATCTTGTCGGGGCTCGCCGCGATGCCGGGAACGAAGTGGGCGGGGCTGAACGCCGCCTGCTCGATCTCGGCGAAGTAGTTCTCGGGGTTGCGGTCGAGCGTCATGCGGCCCACCTCGATGAGCGGGTAGTCGCCGTGCGGCCACACCTTCGTCAGGTCGAAGGGGTTGAAGCGGTAGGTCGCGGCGTCGGCGTACGGCATGACCTGCACCGAGAGCGTCCAGGACGGGAAGTCGCCCTCCTCGATCGCCGAGTAGAGGTCGCGGATGTGGTGGTCGGCGTCGCTGCCGGCGAGCTCGTCGGCCTCCGCCTGCGGCAGGAACGCGTTGCCCTGGTCGGTCTTGAAGTGGTACTTCACCCAGAAGCGCTCGCCGTCGGCGTTGATCCACTGGTAGGTGTGCGAGCCGAAGCCGTCCATGTGGCGCCAGCTCTTCGGCAGGCCGCGGTCGCCCATGAGCCACGTCACCTGGTGCGCCGACTCGGGGCTCAGGGTCCAGAAGTCCCACTGCATGTCGTTGTCGCGCAGGTGCGAGCCCGGCAGGCGCTTCTGCGAGTGGATGAAGTCGGGGAACTTGATGCCGTCCTTGATGAAGAAGACGGGGGTGTTGTTGCCGACGAGGTCGTAGTTGCCCTCGGTCGTGTAGAACTTCAGCGCGAAGCCGCGCGGGTCGCGCCACGTGTCGGGGCTGCCCTGCTCGCCGGCGACGGTCGAGAAGCGGGCGAGCATCTCGGTCTCGACGCCCGGCTGGAAGAGCGCGGCGCGCGTGTACGCGCTCACGTCGCTGGTGGTGACGAACCGGCCGTAGGCGCCGCCGCCCTTGGCGTGCACCACGCGCTCCGGCACGCGCTCCCGGTTGAAGTGGGCGAGCTTCTCGACCAGATAGTGGTCGGTGAGCGCGATCGCGCCGTCGGCGCCGACGCTCTGCGAGTGCGCGTCGCTCGCGATCGGGGTGCCGACGCTGTTCGTGGTGGGTGTCGTCATGCTTCCTCTTCCGTTGCGTGTCGTTGGTCAGGTCTGGGTGCGCGCGGTCGCGCGGGCGCGGTCGCGCCGTCGGCGGTGCGGATGGGCGACGGTGCCCGCGTCGTCGGGTGCGGCCCCGACGGGGCCGGTCAGGCGGCGTCCGCCTCCCGGCCGCTGCAGTCGCCGCAGACGCCGACGAACGTCACCTCCGCCGCCTGCACGGTGAAGCCGGGCGGGGCGTCGGCGTGCAGGCAGGGGGCCGCGCCGATGACGCAGTCGACGTCCTCGACGCGGCCGCAGCGCGCGCACAGCGCGTGGTGGTGGTTGTCGTCGACGCGGCGCTCGTAGCGGGCGGGCGAGCGCTCGGGCTCGAAGCGGCGCAGGAGCCCGGCAGCGGTGAGGTCGCCGAGCACGTTGTGCACCGACTGCACCGAGGTGTCGTGACCGGCGGCCTCGAGCGCGCGGTGCACGCTCTCGGCGTCGGCGTGCGGCATGCGCTCGAGCACGTCGAGCACCGCGAGCCGCCCCTGCGTGACGCGGAGGCCCCGCTCGCGGAGCAGCTCGGCGTCGGTCTCGGTCACGCTCCCCACCCTAGCCACAATCGTGAACCGCTCAAAACAGCGGCGCGCCGGTGCGCGTGCGCCGCGCGCCGCCCGCGCCGACTGGGGCGGCTGCGCCCGAGCGGGGCCGGCGCGCCCGACCCAGTCGGGCGCAGCGGCCCCACTCGCCGGCGGTCGGGCTGCCAGCAGCGGCCGCGTCAGGCGCCGGTCGCGACCGGGCGGCCCGAGTCGGCGCGGCCCCACTCCGACCACGAGCCGTCGTAGACGGCCGCCTCACGGCCGGCGAGCGTCGCGGCCAGCGCGATGACGGCGGCGGTCACGCCCGAGCCGCAGCTCGCGACGATCGGCCGCTCCCCCGCCGCAGCCCGCAGCCGCTCGGCGAGCTGCTCCGGGGGCAGCATGCGGCCGCCGGGCGCGAGCGTCGCGTAGTGCAGCGATCCCGCGCCCGGCATGTGGCCGGCGCGCACGCCCTCGCGCGGGTCGGGCTCGTCGCCCGAGAACCGGCTCGGCGAGCGGGCGTCGAGCACCGCGGCCTCGCCCGAGGCGAGCGCGGCCGCGACGGCGTCCGCGTCGACGAGCGCCGACGCATCCCACCGCACGACGACGTCGCCGTCGCGGCCGGTCGACGCCGCGACCGGGGCGAGCGGATGCCCCGCCTCGGCCCAGGCGGGCAGGCCCCCGTCGAGCACGGCCGCGTCGAGGCCTGCGGCCCGCAGCATCCACCAGGCGCGGGCGCTCGAGAACAGCCCGGCCGCGTCGTAGGCGACGACCCGGTCGCCCGCGCGCACCCCGATCGCGCGGAGCGCGCGCTCGAAGTCGGCCGGAGCAGGCATGTCGTGCACGCCCACCGGGCCGAGCCCATCCGACTCGTCGTGGCGCGAGAAGGCGCCCTCGAGGTCGAAGCGCACGGCGCCCGGGATGCCGTCGGCCGGCAGCGGGTCGCCCGAGCCCGGCGGCGCCATGCTCGCGTCGACCACGACGAGGCCGTCGTCGCCCAGGTGCTCGGCCAGCCAGTCGACGTCCACGAGATCGCGCATGCGACCCAGCCTGCCAGGCCGCGTCAGCGCTGCTCGTCGGGGAACGCCGTGATGATCTGGCCGGAGCCGAGGCCGACGCCGACCGTGACCATCCAGGAGCGCTGCACCTCGCCGCCCTCCACGTGCTCGACGAGCACGTCGTAGTTGACGATGTCGTCGCGGTACGCCTCGACGCGCGTCGGCTGCTCGAGCGCGCGGTCGATCGCGAACCACGCGACGTCGTCCCACTCGGCGCCGATGAGCGCCGCGAGCTCGTCGAAGTCGCCCGTGTGGCCGTCGGCGATGTGCCGCCAGCCCGCGCCGTCGGCGTTCCCGCACGTCATGCGCGCCTCGCCCGCGCGCACGTCGAGCTCGGGCCACGCGGCCCGGTCGAACCGCTCGAGCGTCTCGCGCCCCGACTCGCCCTCGCACTCGCCGTCGGGGTCGACGTCGTCGGCGACGGGGTCGAACACCCGCCCCTCGGCCGTCAGGTGCGGGCCGTCCGGTGCGGATGCGTCGCCGGGGGTGCCGCTCCCGGTCGCGGTCGGCTGCGGCTCGGGCCCGAGCGCCGAGGTCGAGCAGCCCGCGAGCGCGAGCGCGATCGCCAGCGCCGCGAGGGCGCTCGCCCCCACGGGCGCCGCGCGCCTCACCGCTCGAAGCCCTCGCGCTTGTCGAGGTCGGCCGCCGAGCGGCCCTTGGGCTTGATCGCGAGCATCAGCGTCGCGGTGATGAGGAGCGTGCCGATGAAGCCGACGCCCCCGAACACGAGCGCGAGCACGACGTCGCGCACCGACAGCAGGATCACGAGTCCCACGAACGCGCCCGCCACGGCGGCGAACGCCAGGTACTCGAAGGGCTTCAGCTGCTGCCGCCGCGTGGGCTGGATGGGTCCGTCGTCGTGCTGCTGCTGCTCGCTCATGCCTCGCTCCGCTCGCTCGTGGTGCGCGCCGGGCGTGCGGAGAGCGCCGCGAGCGCGTGGTAGACGCCGACGATGACGGCGTAGGCGCCGAGCATGCCGGTGAGGGTGACGGCGTCGCGCACGAAGGCGAACACCAGCCCCAGGATGATGGTGAGCACGCCGACGGCGCGCCAGTCGTGCACGAGCCGCAGCGTGCGCTGGTCCGTCTCGGCCCGCATCCGCCACCAGCCGCGCAGCTCGAGCGCGCCGGTGACGAGCGCCCACGCCGCGACCAGCAGGCCGAGCGACGTCTCGGTGGGCGCGGCGAGCGCGAGCACCACCGCGACGACGGCGACGAGCGCCGACCACGCGGCGGCCGGCACCGGCCAGCGACCTGCGCCCGCGGGCACGAGCGCGCGGCCGAGCCACAGCGCAGCGGCGGTGCCGCCGGCCAGCACGGCGAGCGTCAGGAGCCCGACGAGCGGCGAGTGCAGCGGGATGAACGGCAGCGGCAGGCCGACGACGAGGGCCTGCACTGCGCGCATCGCAGGGAGGTGCCACGGAAGCAGCCTCTGCGAGGTGCTCGGTTGGGCGGTCACGGCTCTCCTCACGGTTCCCCTCGATCCTATCGCCGGTGCGGCACGCGGCCCGGCGCCGGAGCGCGGCGGCAGGACCGCCCCGGGCGGGCGCCGCCGCGGCTAGCCTGGCCGCATGACCCTCGAGCGCCACCGCCCCTTCATCGAAGACCTCTACCGCGGGCTGCACGCGCACCCCGAGCTCTCGCTGCGCGAGCACCGCACCGCGGCACGCATGGCCGAGCTGCTGCGCGAGGCGGGCTACGAGACGCACGAGCAGGTCGGCGAGTCGACCGGCGTCGTCGGCATCCTCCGCCGCGGCGAGGGCCCGACGGTGCTGCTGCGCGCCGACATGGACGGCCTGCCGGTGACCGAGGTCGAGCAGGTGCCCTACCGCTCGACCGAGACCGACGACTGGGAGGGCCAGCGGGTGGGCGTCATGCACGCGTGCGGCCACGACACCCACATGGCCTCGCTGCAGGGAGCCCTGCGCGTGCTCGCCGAGCAGGACGACTGGTCGGGCACGATCGTCGCCGTCTTCCAGCCCGCGGAGGAGCTCATCACCGGCGCGCTCACGATGCAGGAGGGGCTGCGCGAGCTGCTGCCCGACGGCATCGACATCGCGCTCGGCCAGCACGTCTTCCCGGGCGCCGCCGGCGAGGTCTTCACGGCGCCCGGCCCCGTCATGGCCGGCAGCGACCACGTCATCGTCACCGTGCACGGCCGCGGCGGCCACGGATCGCAGCCCGAGAAGACGATCGACCCGATCGTGCTCGCCGCCTCGATGGTCGTGCGCCTGCAGACGATCGTGTCGCGCGAGGTCGCGCCGTCCGACCGCGCGGTCGTCACGGTCGGCACGTTCCACGCCGGCACGAAGCAGAACATCATCCCCGAGCACGCGCGCTTCGAGATCAACATCCGCACCTTCGAGCAGCCCGTGCGCGACAAGGTGCTCGCCGCGATCGAGCGCATCGTGCAGGGCGAGGCGCAGGCCGCCGGCGCGCCGCCCGCGACGATCGAGGCGGGCCCCGCGGCGCCCCTCACCATCAACGACGACGCGGCGGCGGCGAAGCTCGGCGCCGCGTTCGACGCGGAGTTCGGCGAGCAGCACCTGCCCCAGGAGCCCGTGCTCGGCTCGGAGGACTTCAGTGACCTGCCCGCGACGTGGGGCGCGCCCTACGTCTACTGGGTCTACGGCGGCTTCGACCCCGAGACGGTCGCCTCAGCCCGGGAGCGCGGCACCTTCGACGTCGACGTGCCCTCGAACCACTCGCCGAACTTCATCCCCGTGATGCAGCCGACGCTCGACACGGCGACGCGCGCGATGGTCACGGCCGCCCGCACCTTCCTCGGCTGAGCCGGGCCCGGGGCGCCGGGAATATCTGATATCCGACGGGGCGTTGGCCCAGACGGCGCAGCATCGCGCCGCACCCTGATCCACGTCCCGAGGAGACCCATGTCCCAGCGCCGCCAGGTCGGCATCATCGTCGGCAGCACCCGTCCCGTCCGCGTCGGCCGCCCGGTCGCCGACGAGATCGCGACGCTCATCGAGGCCGCCGGCGGCGACGCCGTCATGCTCGACCTGGCCGAGATCGCGCTGCCGCTGCTCGACGAGGCGCTGCCGCCGGCCTCCGGCGTGCGCAACCAGCCGCACTCGGTCGCCTGGGCCGAGCGCATCGACGCGCTCGACGGCGTCGTGTTCCTCACCCCCGACTACAACAGCGGCTACCCGGCGGCGCTCAAGAACGCGATCGACTACCTGAAGGCCGAGTGGGTCGACCTGCCCGCCGTCGTCGTCTCCTACGGCTGGTCGGGCGGCGCCTCGGCCGCCGCGCAGCTCACCGCCGTGCTCTCCTACATCGGCCTCGACCTGCAGGGCGAGGGCGTGCGGATGCCGTTCCAGCCGACCGACTTCGACGACGCGATGCACATGGTCGACGCGAGCGCGTTCGTCGCCCGCTCCGCTGAGCCGCTCCGCGCGGCCGTCGCGCAGCTGGTCGAGGTCTCGGCGCAGGCGGAGCGCACCGCGGCCTGACCGCACCGCGCACACGACGGGCGGATGCCCTGCTCACCCGGGCAGGGCATCCGCCCGTCCGTCATGTGCGGGCGGGCCCGCCGCCACTGCCTAGGCTGAGTGCATGATCGCCGTCATCACCGCCTTCTCGGACGACCCGGCCCGCCTCGAGCTGCGCCCGCGCCACCGCGAGCTGCTGCAGGGCCTGCACGAGCGCGGCCTGCTCGCCGCCGCCGGCCCCTTCGAGGACCAGTCGGGCGCGCTGCTGCTCTTCCACTCGGACGACGTCGACGAGGTCGAGGCGGCCCTCGCCGAGGACCCGTACTACGAGGCGCCGGGCGTGCGGGTCGTGACGATCCAGCCGTGGACCGTCGTCGCCGGCAGCCTCTGAGCCGCAGCCCGCAGAGGGCAGCCGTCAGCGGCGCACGCCCAGCCGCGACAGCACGCGATCGGCGAGCGGCTTGCCGCCCGTCTGGCAGGTCGCGCAGTACTCGAAGGTGCTGTCGGCGTAGATGACCTGCCGCACGGTGTCGCCGCACACGGGGCACGCCTCGCCCTTGCGGCCGTGCACGCGCAGCCCCTGCCGCTTCTCGGCCTTGAGCGACGAGGCCGTGACGCCGCGCGCCCGCTCGACCGCCTCGCCGAGCACCTGCTGCAGCGCCTCGTAGAGGCGGTGCACGTCGTCGGCCGGCATCGACGCCGGGTGGAACGGCGACATGCGCGCCGCGTGCAGGATCTCGTCGGAGTAGGCGTTGCCGATGCCGGCGATGCGGCGCTGGTCGCGCAGCACGCCCTTGATCTGGGCGCGGCCGGCGTGCGCGAGGATGCCGGCGAAGCGCTCCTCGGTGAACGCGGGCTCCAGCGGCTCGGGACCGAGCGTCGCGATCGAGAGCACCTGGTCGGGGTGCGCGACGACGTGGATGGCGAGCCGCTTCTGCGCCGCCTGCTCGGTGATGTCGACGCCGTCGCCGCCCACGCCCTCGTCGCCCTCGCGCCGCTCGAGCACGATGCGGGCGGCGAGCGGGCCCCGGCCGCGCCCCGCGGTCGGGCTCGGCGCCGCGTCGCGCCACCGCACCCATCCGGACCGCGCGAGGTGCACGACGAGGTGCAGCCCGCTGTCGACCGACAGCACGAGGTGCTTGCCCCGGCGGCCGACCGCGGTGAAGGTCGTGCCGTGCAGCGCGTCGACGGGCGGGTCGAAGGTCTTGAGCGCGGCGATCGACGGCACGTCGACGCGGCGGATCGTGCGGCCGATCAGGCGCTCGCCCAGATCGGCCGCCAGGGCCTCGACCTCCGGCAGCTCCGGCATGCATCCATCCTGCACGCCGCCGCTGACACCGCGACGAGCGGATCGGCTACTGGCTCTTCAGCTTCAGCAGGCGCGCCTGCCCCTCCTCGCGCACCTCGACGAGCGCGCCGCGCGCGCCGATGAAGTCCGAGAACGAGCGGTGGCCGAGCGACTTCTCGTTGAAGACCGGGTCCATGCGCTTCATCTGCTCCTTGACGACGTTGGCGTGCAGCCACTCGTCGTCGCCCTTCTGGTGCAGGATGCGCAGGGCGCGCTCGAGGAGGCCGGTCGCGGCGTCGCCGCGCTGCTCGGGCGTCATCGCGACCTCGTCCTGCGCCTGGGCGACCGACTCGCTCGTCGCGCGACGGCGGCGGCGGGCCGGCGGCTGCTCGGGCGCGGCGACGGCCTCCGCCTCGGCCTGGATCTGCTTCGCCTCGGCGGGCGTGGGCTCCGGCGCATCCGGCTCGCCCTCGGGCTCGTCGAGCACGACCGGCTCGATGCCGGGCAGCGCGTCGTAGTCGGCGAACTCGTCGCACGCGGCGGCGAGCGACTTCGAGGTGCTGCCGGCGACGCCGATGCCGACCATGTAGCGGCCGAGCCGCTTCGTGCGCTGCGCGAGCGCGATGTAGTCGCTGTCGCCGGCGACGACGACGACGTGGGTGATGTTGTCGAGGCGGAAGAGATCCTCGACCACGTCGATCGAGAGGCGGATGTCGGCGCCGTTCTTGAGCGAGCGGGTGGTCGGGAACATCTGCACGAGGTCGACCGCGCGCGCGAGCAGCTGGTCGCGGTAGGCGGCGTGCGCGGGCACCGACCAGTCGGCGTAGGCGCGGCTCAGCACGATCGAGCCGTAGCTCGAGGCGTAGTCGATGATGGCGCCGAGGTCGACGGTGGCCTGCGAGAAGCGCGTGCGCGCCTTCGACTCGCGGCCGTCGGCGGGCAGCGTGCGCACGCGATCGGTGTGGAAGGCGCCGCGGCCGTGGAGCTGGTCGTAGCGGGAGATGAGGATGTTGTCGAAGTCGATGTAGACGGCGACACGCGCCTCGGAGTCGGTGGGCATGGCCCCAGTCTGGCAGGCGCCCGCCCGCACCACCGCTGGCGGCCCCGGTGTACGCTCGGGCCCGCAGCGCGGCTCGGCGGATGCGCGCGTGCGCACGGCGACGACGGAAGGCCCTCGTGAAGCTCCTCCTCACCTCCTCGGGCATCAGCAACCCGAGCATCGCGGCGGCGCTCGAGGCGCTGCTCGGCAAGCCCGTCTCGGAGTCGACGGCGCTCCTCATCCCCACCGCCGTGCATCCGTTCCCCGGTCGCGGGTCGATGGCGTGGGAGGCGATCCGCGGCGAGGCCGGCAGCCCGCTCGCGAACCTCGGGTGGAAGTCGGTGGGGGTCCTCGAGCTCACCGCGCTCCCCACGATCCGCGACGAGAGCTGGGTGCCCGCGGTGCGCGAGGCCGACGCGCTGCTCGTCTGGGGCGGCGACGTGCTCTACCTCTGCCACTGGATGCGGAGGTCGGGGCTCGCCGATCTGCTGCCGTCGCTGACCGACGCCGTCTACGTCGGCGTGAGCGCGGGCAGCATCGCGGTGACCGCGCGCAACTGCGACGCCGAGTTCGACCTCGAGTTCGTGCCCGACGGCAGCGACATGGCCTCGGAGGCCGACCAGACCCTCGGGCTCGTCGACTTCGCGCTCTACCCGCACCTCGACCGCCCGGGCATGGAGGACGCGGCGCTCGCCAGCATCGAGCGCTGGGCGGCGGCATCCCGGAGCCGACCTAGGCCATCGACGACGAGACGGCCATCGCCGTGGTCGACGGCGAGGTCGAGGTCGTCTCCGAGGGCAGCTGGCGGCTCATCACGCCCTGAATCATCACGCCCTGCATCATCACGCCCTGCATCATCACGCCCTGAGCGGGTCGTCCTCCCGCAGGAACGCCGCGGCGATCTCGCGCCGGTGCACGCCCAGCACCCACCAGGTGCCGAGCCCCGCGACCGTGGCGAGCGCACCGCCGAACACCATCGCGCTCGGCAGGTCGACGAGCGACCCCACCACGCCGCCGCTCACCGAGCCGAGCGGGATGCTGCCCCAGAGCACCGTGCGGTACGCGCCCTGCACCCGCCCGAACAGCGCATCCGGGATGAGCACCTGCCGCACCGACATCACCTGCACGTTGAAGGCGCTCACCGCGAGCGCGCCGAGCGGCCACAGGACGAGCGTCACCCAGAGGGCCGGCCAGAGCCCGATGCCCACGAGCGTCGCGCCGCACAGCGTGCCGCTCACGCCCATCGCGGCCGTGCGGCCGAGCAGGCGCGTGAGCGCCGGCGACAGCAGCGCACCGAGCACGGCGCCCACGCCCATCGCGGCGAGCAGCAGGCCGAAGGCGGCCTCGTCGATGCCGAGCACGTCGAGGGCGAAGAGCACGGCGATGCCGTTCGCGACCGAGTAGCCGAAGGCGCCGAGCCCCGTCACCCACACGAGCTGCCGCAGGATGCGGTGGTGCAGCAGCCAGCCGAGGCCCTCGCGGATGTCGGCGGCGAGGGTCGTCGGCGCGCCGCGCTCGGGCGCGAACGAGCCGCGCACCGTCACGACGAGCGTCGCGGCGACGACGTACATCGCGATGGCGGCGCCGAGCGGCAGCACCGCCGTCAGCGCGAACAGCAGCGCGCCGAGCGGAGCGCCGAGGAACAGGTTGCTCACCGACTCGGCGGTCGACAGCAGCGAGTTGCCCCGCTCGAGCTGGTCGCGGCGCACCACGCGCGGCAGCAGCGCTCGCGCCGCGTTGTCGTAGACCGTCTCGGCCACGCCGAGCAGGAAGGCCGCGACGTAGAGCACGCCGATGCTCGCCCAGCCCGTCGCGAGCGCGACCGCGAGCCCCAGCAGGATCGCCGCGCGGGCGAGGTTGGCCCCCTGCATCGCGCGGCGCCGGTCGATGCGGTCGACGAGCGCGCCCGCGGGGATCGCGAACAGCAGCCAGGGCAGGAACGCGAGCGATGCCACGAGCGACACGAGCAGCGGATCCCGGGTGAGGCTCGCCGCCACGAGCGGCAGCGCCGCCTGCAGCATGCCGTCGGCGAGGTTCGAGCCGGTCGACGAGGCGAACAGGCGCCAGAAGCCGGTGCCGAGCCGGCGCGGCCGGGCTGCTCCATCGGTGGTCACGATCCCCGAGTCTGCCCTGTCGGCGGGCGGCGGATGCGCGCCGCCGACACGCCCGGGACCGGCCCGCGGGTTGCGTGGCCGGCCCGGGCACGGCATCGTGGCCGACTCGCCAACGGAGAGGAGCAGCCATGCTCACCCTGACCGACAACGCCCAGGCCGTCATCAACGGCATCGTCGCGAACGCCGAGGCAGCCCCGACCGGCGGCATCCGCATCTCGCAGGACCTCGAGGGCGCCGGCCTCAACGTGACCGTCGCCACGTCGCCCGAGGCGGACGACCAGGTCGTCGAGGCCGCCGGCGCGAAGGTCTTCCTCGACCCGTCGGCTGCCGTCACGCTCGACGACAAGGTGCTCGACGCATCCGCGGCCCCCGACGGCCGCGTCGACTTCGCGGTAGGCCAGCAGGGCTGACCGCAGCCAGACGAGGAAGGGCCCGGCCGATCGGTCGGGCCCTTCCTCGTGCTCAGCCCTCGACGGGCGGCGGCTCCTGCGGGGCGCCGTACGGGCTGCCGCCGAACGGCGTGCCGCCTGGCGGCATGGCGGGGGCGCCGCCCTCGCCCGCGCCCATGCCCGGTGCGATGTCGACGAAGCGGGCCAGGTGGCCGTGGAAGGCGACCGGGATCGTCTTGGTGGGGCCGCCGCGGTGCTTGGCGACGATGATGTCGGCCTCGCCGGGGCGGATGTCGCGGTCGTAGGCGTCCTCGCGGTGCAGCAGCATCACGATGTCGGCGTCCTGCTCGATCGAGCCCGACTCGCGGAGGTCGCTGATCGCGGGCTTCTTGTCGCCGCGCTGCTCAGGGCCTCGGTTGAGCTGCGAGAGCGCGATGACCGGCACCTGCAGCTCCTTCGCGAGCAGCTTGAGCGAGCGCGAGAACTCCGAGACCTCCTGCTGGCGCGACTCGACCTTCTTGCCGCTCGTCATGAGCTGCAGGTAGTCGACGACCACCATCTTGAGGCCCGCCTGCTGCTTGAGCCGGCGGCACTTCGCCCGGATCTCGACGAGCGTCAGGTTGGGGCTGTCGTCGATGTAGAGCGGCGCGTCGTTGATGCGGCCGCGCACCTGCGCGAGCGTGGTCCAGTCGCGGCCCTCGATCGCGCCCTTGCGGAGCTTCTGCAGCAGGATGCTCGACTCGGCCGAGAGCAGCTTCATCGCGATCTCGGTGCGGCCCATCTCGAGCGAGAAGAAGACCGAGGGCAGGTCGTTCTTGATCGAGCACGAGCGCACGAGGTCCATCGCGAGCGTCGACTTGCCGAGGCCCGGTCGGGCGGCGACGACGATGAGCTGGCCCGGGTGGAGGCCGTTCGTGAGCTCGTCGAGCTCGCGGAAGCCGGTCGGCACGCCGGTCATGACGCCGTCGAGGCCCTTCGCGGCCTCGATCTCCTCGATCGCTGACTCGACGGCGAGGCTGAGCGGCACGTAGTCCTCGGACTGGTCCTCGCCCATCACCGAGTAGATCTCGGCCTGCGCGTGGTTGACGAGGTCGGTGACCTCGCCCTCCGACGCGTAGCCCATCTGCACGATGCGCGTGCCGGCCTCGACGAGCCGCCGCAGCACGGCCTTCTCGGCGACGATCTCGGCGTAGTAGCCGGCGTTGGCCGCGGTCGGCACCATCGAGGTGAGCGAGTGCAGGTACTGCACGCCGCCCGCGCGCGAGAGCATCGCGGTCTTCGTCAGCTCGTCGGCGACGGTGATGACGTCGGTGGGCTCGCCGCGCGAGTAGAGGGAGAGGATCGCCTCGTAGACGATCTCGTGCTTCGGCTGGTAGAAGTCGTTGCCCCGCACGGTCTCGAGGCAGTCGGCGACGGCGTCCTTCGACAGCAGCATGCCGCCGATGGCCGACTGCTCGGCGAGCATGTCGTGCGGCGGGGTGCGCTCGCTGTAGCGGCTCTCGTCGAGCCCGATCTCCGCCAGATCCGTCACGCGTCCCCCTTCGCTGTCGACGATGCCGCAGGCGACCCACACCGCGCGGGAGGGGAGCCTTCCACAGGCTAGGAGCGCTGCCGCGCGAGGGCGAATCGCTCTGTGGACAGGCTTGTGGAGAGCTGGGGACAACGCCGTGTGACGCGCCGACGCCCGCCGGTCCCACCTGTGCACAGATCTGTGGAATCGAACGCGGGATCACCGTCCAAACCGCCTCTGACCGGGCATTTCCGTTTCCACACCCCGTGGGGAGAAGCGTGTGTCAAGTACACGTTGAGACTTTGCGTCGCGGGCTCGATTTGACACGCGTCCGGCCCGTCGCAGAACGACTAAGGGCCCGCATCCGTGATGGATGCGGGCCCTCGGCGGCGTGCGGTCGCTACTTGGCAGCGACCACGCGGACCGTGATCTGGGCGACGATGTCGTCGCGCAGACGAGCCGTCGCCTGGTGGTCGCCCACCGCGCGGATCGGCGTCGGGATCTCGATGACGCGCTTGTCGACGGAGCCGTGACCGGCTGCCTCGACGGCGTCGGCGATGTCCTTCGTCTGGATCGAGCCGAACAGGCGGCCCTCGGTGCCGGCCTTGACCTTCACCGTGACGGGGTTCGCCTCGAGGCGGGCGCGGAGGTCCTGCGCCTCCTCGATCGTGGCGTGCTCGCGTGCGACGCGGGCGGCCTTGATCTGCTCGACCTGCTTCTCGCCGCCGCGCGACCACGCGACAGCCAGGCCCTGGGGCACGAGGTAGTTGCGGGCGAACCCGTTCTTCACCTCGACGACATCACCAGCGGAGCCGAGGCCGGAGACCTCGTTCGTGAGAATCAGCTTTGCCATGGTTCAGCCCCCTCAGCGTCCGGCGCCCGAGTAGGGCAGGAGCGCCATCTCGCGCGCGTTCTTGATCGCCTTGGCGATCAGGCGCTGCTCCTGCACCGACACGCCGGTGATGCGACGGGCGCGGATCTTGCCGCGCTCCGAGATGAACTTCTTGAGCGTCGCGACGTCCTTCCAGTCGATGACGCCGACCCTGATCGCCTTCGCGGGGGCGAGGTTCTTGCCGCCCTTCGGGCCCCGCGGCTTGCGGTTCTGCGGCTTGCCAGCCATTGTTCCTTCTTTCGTGCTCGGGACTGCCGTCCCGGGAGTGCATAGGTGGGCGAGAGGCCTTAGAAGGGCGTCTCGTCGTTGTAGGAGGTGCCGGGCGCTCCCCAGACGTCGCCGCCCGACTGCTGCGCGGCCGGCTGGCCCCACGGCTCGTCGGCGGCCTGCTGGGGCTGGCCGAAGCCGCCGCCCTGGCCGACCTGGCCCTGCCCGCCGCCGGAGCTGCGGCCAGCGCCGCCGCCCGTCGTGCGGGTGACCTGCGCGGTCGCGTAGCGGAGCGAGGGGCCGATCTCGTCGACCTCGAGCTCGATGACGGTGCGCTTCTCGCCCTGCTGCGTCTCGAACGAGCGCTGCTTCAGGCGACCCTGCGCGATGACGCGCGAGCCCTTCGACAGGCTCTGCGACACGTGCTCGGCGAACTCGCGCCACACCGACGCGCGGAGGAACAGCGCCTCGCCGTCCTTCCACTCGTTCGCCTGGCGGTCGAACGTGCGGGGGGTCGACGCGATCGTGAAGTTCGCCACCGCGAGACCGTTCTGCGTGTAGCGCAGCTCCGGGTCGGCAGTCAGGTTGCCGACGACCGTGATGATCGTCTCGCCAGCCATGACTACTCGGCCTCGACCTCTGCGGCGGGCGCGGCGGGCTCGGCAGCGGGGGCCTTGGCGGCCTTCGCGGCCTTGGCCTCGGCGTGGCGCTTGGAGGCGCCGGTCTGCGTGACGGCCTCCTCGGCGCGGAGGACCTTCGTGCGCATGACGGCCTCGGACAGCTTCAGCTGTCGGTCCAGCTCGTTCGTGGAGGCCGACTCGGCCGTGAAGTTCACGACGGCGTAGATGCCCTCGGTCTTCTTGTCGATCTCGTAGGCCAGGCGGCGACGGCCCCAGATGTCGACGCTCTCGATCGTGCCGCCATCGTTGCGGATCACGCCCAGGAACTTGTCGAGCGACGGGGCGACAGTGCGCTCGTCCACCTCCGGGTCGAGAATCACCATCAGCTCGTACTGCTGCATGCTTCACCCACCTCCTTCGGACTAGAACGGCTGCAGACGGTCTGCAGCAGGAGGGTTGCATGGTGCGGGGGCCTCGCGCTCGAGGACGAGCGGAGCCCGCGCAACCTGGCGATCCTACCGCACCCGCGCATCCGCGCGCCAGAGCGGGATCCGACGCCCGCGACGGACGTCGGCGCTGGTCGCAGCGGAGACCCGAGAGGGTCTCCGCTCTAGAGTTCCACCGCGCGCGCCGCCCACCACTCGCGCAGGATCGCCTCGGCGCGCGCCTCGCCGAGCGGCCCGTGCTCGAGCCGCTGCTCGAGCAGCATCCGGTAGGCCTCCCCCACCTCGCGGCCGGGCCGGAGCCCCAGGATCGCCATGATCCGCTCGCCGTCGAGGTCGGGACGCACCGCGTCCATCTCCTCCTGCTCGCGGAGCTCGGCGATGCGCCGCTCGAGGTCGTCGTAGGCGAAGTCGAGCCGCTCGGCCTTCCGGCGGTTGCGGGTCGTCACGTCGGAGCGCGTGAGGATGTGCAGGCGCTCGAGCAGCGGACCCGCGTCTCGCACGTAGCGCCGCACCGCCGAGTCGGTCCACGCCTGCTCGCCGTAGCCGTAGAAGCGCAGGTGCAGCTCGACGAGCCGCGCGACCGCCTTCACCGTGTCGTTGTCGAAGCGCAGGGCCTTCAGCCGCTGCTTCGCCAGGCGCGCGCCGACGAGGTCGTGCTGGTGGAAGGTGACGGTGCGGCCCTCGATGCGGCGGGTCGCCGGCTTGCCGATGTCGTGCAGCAGCCCCGCGAGCCGCGAGACGAGGTCGGGCGCCGCTCCGGGGTTCCGCGACCCCTCGAGGTCGATCCCCTGCTGCAGCACGGTGAGCGAGTGCTCGTAGACGTCCTTGTGGTGCGCGTGCTCGTCGGCCTCGAGCCGCAGCGCCGGCACCTCCGGCAGCACGATGTCGAGGATGCCCGTGTCGGTCAGCAGGCGGATGCCCGGCACGGGGCGGGCCGTGAGGAGCAGCTTGGTGAGCTCGTCGCGCACGCGCTCGGCGGAGATGTCGCGGATGCGCGGGGCGAGCGCCGTCATCGCCTCGACCACGCGGGGGGCGACGTCGAAGCCGAGCTGCGCGGCGAAGCGCGCGGCGCGCATCATCCGCAGCGGGTCGTCGTCGAAGGATCGCTCCGGCGACTGCGGGGTGTCGAGCACGCCCTGCAGCAGGTGCTCGAGGCCGCCGCCGACGTCGACGAGCTGCGGCGACGCATCCGCCCCCGCTCCCCCGCCGCGCACCGGCGTCACCCGCAGCGCCATGGCGTTGACGGTGAAGTCCCGCCGCACGAGGTCGTCCTCGAGCGCGTCGCCGAAGGCGACCTGCGGCTTGCGCGAGACCCCGTCGTACTGGTCGGCGCGGTAGGTCGTGATCTCGATCGTCTCGGCCCCGATGCGCGCGGCGATGGTGCCGAACTCGCGCCCGACGTCCCACGTGGCCTCGGCGAGCGGCTCCACGATCGCGAGGATCTCGTCGGGCGTCGCGCTCGACGCGAAGTCGAGGTCGGTGACGGGCCGGTCGAGGAAGGCGTCGCGCACCGGGCCGCCGACGAGCGACAGCTCGTGGTCCGCGGCCGCGAACGCCTCGGCGAGCTGCGCCGTGGGCGCGGCGGCGACGAGCGCGTGCAGTCGCGCGGTCGCCTCGGCCATGTCGGTCACGACCGCCCATTCTGCCCCACCCGCGCGGCGGCGGGCGCGGCCGCCGTCGTCGCGCGGGACCCATGGCGGCACTCCCTACACTTGGGCGCATGCTGTCGGCAGGTCGCCTGGCGCGACGGCGCGCGACAGCGTGCGCCGCCGCGGCTGTCGCGACGGCGCTGCTCGCGGCCCCGCTCGCGGCCGCACCCGAGGCCGGCGCGACCGCCGCGCCGGAGGCGCCGACGCTCATGATCGCGCCGGTCGACCCGCTGCTGAGCGAGGGCGAGAGCCTCGAGGTCACGGTCTCGCTCGACAACCCGTCGATGGCCGTGCAGCCTGCGACGACCGTCGACGTGCTGCTCTCCGCCGACCCCATCTCGACCCGCTACACGCTCAGCCGCTGGTTCGAGGGGCAGGCGATCGTCGCGAGCTCTGCGGTCGCGTCGGTCGAGCTGCCCGCGGTCGCGGCGCTCGGGCGCGCGTCGGAGACGGTCACCGTCGATGCCGAGGCCCTGGGCCTCGACGGCGCGACGTGGGGCGCGTACGGGCTCGCGGCATCCGCCCCCTCCCTCTCGGGCGCCACGAGCGTCGTCGTGCGCGACGAGCCGGGCGAGTCGAGCCCCACGCGGCTCGCGCTCGCCGCGCCCATCGACGCGGGCGTCGGCTCGAGCGGCCTGCTCGACGCCGACGAGCTCGAGCGCGCCACCGAGATCGGCGGCGACACCCGCGCCGCGCTCGATACGGCGCTCGGCGCGGGCGCCACGATCGGCGTCGATCCCGCGATCGGGGCGAGCGCCGAGGCGCTCGGCGACGAGGCCCCCGAGGCCGCGCTCGCCTGGCTCGAGCGCGCCGACCGCGACGACACCTACGCGCTCGAGTACGCGAACGCCGACCCGATAGCGCAGGTGCGCGCGGGTGCCCACCCGATCGAGCCGCTCGGCATCCCGCGCGAGGGCGCCGACCCGCTGCCCGCCTCGGCCGGCTCCATCGGCACGCGCGAGCCCGTCATCGACGCGACCGCCGCCATCCTGCAGACGGGCGACCTGGCCGAGCTCAGCGCGATCGGCACCGTGGTGCTGTCGGGCGCCAACCTCGACGAGGAGCTCACCGGCAGCACGCCGAGCGCGCTCGTCGACCTCGACGGCGTCGAGGCGCTCGCCGCCGACGCGCAGCTGCAGGAGCTCATCCGCGCCGCGTCCGTCGACGACGAGGCGATGGCGGGGCACGCGCGCGCCCAGGCGATGGCGCTGCTGGCCGTCATCACGCGCGAGCGGCCGAGTGACGCCCGCACCCTCGCCGCGGTGCTCCCCGCGAGCTCGCAGGGGTCGTCGGCCGCGATGCTCGCCGACCTCGCCTCCGCCCGCTTCGTGCAGACGGTCGGCATCGACGACGCGCTCGAGGTCGAGCCGCGCGAGGCGACGCTCATCGCCCCGACCGACCCCGAGCGGGCCGTCGGGGCGGAGCTCGTGCAGGACGCGCTGGCGCAGGAGGCGGAGGTCGCCCACGTCGCCAGCATCGTCGAGGAGCCCCGCACGCTCCTCGCCGGGCTGCGGCTCGGCCTGCTCGCGGCGCTCCCGGACGCCGGCCGCGCGGTGACGCAGGCCGATCGTGACGCGATCGCCGGCCTCGGCGACGCGATGAGCGACGTGCGCGGCGCGGTGCAGATCCTCCCCGGCAGCACGCTGAACGCCACCGGCCAGAGCGCGCCGCTGCCGATCGCGATCGAGAACCGCCTGGATGTGCCGGTGCAGGTCGTGCTGTCGGTGCGGCCCTCCAACGCGCTCGTCACCGTGCCGCAGTCGCGCGTCGACGTCACCGTCGCCGCCGGCAGCCAGGAGCGCGTGCAGGTGCCCATCGAGATCGTCGGCACCGGCACCGTGCTCATGATCGCCCAGCTGTACACCCCCGACGGCGTGCCGCTCGGCCAGCTGCAGACCCTGCGGGTGAACTCGCAGCCGACCATCGAGACCGCGCTCGCCTGGGTGCTGGGCGTCGCGATCGTGCTGCTCATCGCCTCCGGCATCGTCCGCTCGGTGCGCAAGCGCCGCCGCGGCCAGGCGCACGGCGACCTCGACGAGCCGACCCCGGAGGAGACCGCGTGAGCACAGGCAGGGCGAGCGCGATCATCGCGGCCGGGACGATGGTCTCGCGCGTGCTGGGCTTCGTGAAGATGGTGATGCTCGTCGTCGCCATCGGCCAGTCGGCCTCGCTCGCCGGTGAGGCGTTCGGCCTCGCGAACCAGCTGCCGAACAACATCTACGCGCTCGTCGCGGGCGGCGTCATGAGCGCGGTGCTCGTGCCGCAGATCGTGAAGGCGTCGAAGGCCGCCGACGGCGGCGAGGCGTACGTCTCGAAGATCCTCACCCTCGGCGGCTCGGTCTTCCTGCTGCTCGCGGTGCTGGCGACAGCAGCCGCGCCGCTGCTGGTCGAGCTCTACGCGGTGAGCGAGAGCGCCGACGGCGGCGGCTTCAGCGCGGCCCAGATGGCGCTCGCGGTGGGCATCGCGTACTGGTGCATGCCGCAGATCCTCTTCTACGCGATCTACACGCTGCTCGGCGAGATCTACAACGCGCGCGGCCAGTTCGGCCCCTACACGTGGGCGCCCGTCGCCAACAACCTCGTCTCGATCGCGGGGCTCGGCGCCTTCATGCTGCTGTTCGGCGGCGAGGAGGTGCACCGCGACCTGGGCGTGTGGGACTGGGACCGAGTGATGGTGCTGGGCCTCGTCACGACCGGCGGCGTGGCGGTGCAGGCGCTCGTGCTCGTGCTGTTCTTCCGCCGGACCGGGCTGCGGTTCCGGCCCGACTTCGGCTGGCGCGGGGTGGGCCTGCGCGCGACCGGCCGCAGCGCGATGTGGCTGTTCGGCATCGTCATCATCGGCCAGATCAAGGGCCTCGTGCAGTCGCGCGTCGCGAGCACCGGCGAGGGCGCCAACATCCTCACGATGCAGAACGCGTGGTACCTCTTCTCGCTGCCGCACTCGATCATCGCCGTCTCGATCGCGATCGCGTACTTCACCCGCATGTCGCACCACGCGAGCGAGCACAACATCGCAGGCATCCGCACCGACCTGTCGAGCGCCCTCCGCGGCGTCGGCATGCTCACCACCATCTCGGCCCTCGTGCTCGCCGTGATCGCCATCCCGTTCGCCCGCCTGCTCGAGCCCACGTACGAGCTCATGCTGGCGATGGCGTGGGTCATCTGGGCGTTCCTGCTCTGCCTGGTCGCCTTCAGCGCCGAGTACGTCATCCAGCGCGTCTTCTTCGCCCTCGGCGACACCCGCACCGCCTTCCTCTACGCGTGCTTCGGCATGTTCGTCACGTTCGCCCTGCTGTGGTGGGCGTCGACGCTCCCGGGCGAGTGGGTGATCGCCGGCACCGCGCTCGCCGTCTCGATCGCCAACCTCCTGTCGTTCGCCATCTGGCTCGTGCTCGTGCGCCGCAAGATCGGCCCCTTCGGGTTCCGGCTGATCGGCATCCGGCACCTCCAGTACCTCGGCTACGGACTCGTCGCCGCAGCGGCCGGCGTGGGCGTCACCTGGGCGCTGGGCGGCTACGTGCCGGGCGGGTTCGGCACGTCGGGCATGCTCGGCAGCGCGCTCACCTGCACCGCCGCGGGCGCCGTCATGGGGATCATCTACTTCGGGCTGCTCTACGTGACCCGCAACCCCGACTTCCGCGCCACGGCCGACATCGTGGTCGGCAAGCTGCGCGGCCGCGGCCGCGACGACGACCCGCAGGCCGCCTGACGCGACGCTGGGCGCGCGCAGAGGCGCGGCCTCTAGCATGGGCGCGGCAGAGGGGGAACGCCATGGCACATCCGCTCATCCGCATCGGCGCGCCGCTCGCCGTCGGCGCGATCGCCGCCGTCGGCGCGATCGTCGGCGCGACGCTGAGCCGCGAGCGGCAGCGGCTCGAGCTCGAGCCGGCCGCGCGGCCGCTCGCGGTCGAGGGCTGGTGGTCGTCGGACGCCTCCTCGTCGCTCGCCCACGCGCATCCGGCCGTGCTCATCGTCGATGCCGACACCGCGCAGCTCGTCGACTCCTGGGATCGCCGCACCCGCAGCCGCGTCGCGCACCCGGTCGTGCGGCGCACGCCCGAGTGGCCGGCGGCGGGGCTGCTCGTCGTCGACGCCGCGACCGGCGACCTGCTGACCGTGGTCGGCGCTCGCGGCGACGCGGGAATGCCCGCGATCTAGACTCGGTTGACCCTGCAGCACCCCCGCAACGACCCAGGAGACGCAGTGCACGACGTCATCATCATCGGCTCCGGCCCCGCCGGATACACCGCCGCGATCTATGCGGCGCGCGCCAACCTGAAGCCGATCGTGCTCGCCTCGAGCGTCGAGATGGGCGGCGACCTCATGACCACGACCGAGGTCGAGAACTTCCCGGGCTTCCCCGAGGGCATCCAGGGCCCCGACCTCATGTTCGCCATGCAGCAGCAGGCCGAGCGCTTCGGCGCCGACGTGCGCATGCAGGACGCCACCGAGCTCGAGCTCGACGGCGAGGTCAAGCGCGTCCACGTCGGCGACGAGGTGCTCGAGACGCGCGCGCTGATCTTCGCGACGGGCTCCGCCTACCGCAAGCTCGGCGTCGAGGGCGAGGAGCGGCTCTCCGGCCACGGCGTCTCGTGGTGCGCGACGTGCGACGGCTTCTTCTTCAAGCAGAAGCAGCTCATCGTGGTCGGCGGCGGCGACTCGGCGATGGAGGAGGCCAACTTCCTGACGAAGTTCGCCGACAAGGTCACCATCGTGCACCGCTCCGAGCACTTCCGCGCGAGCGAGGTCATGCTCGAGCGCTCCCGCGCCAACGAGAAGATCGACTTCATCATGAACGCGGTCGTCGAGGAGATCGTGGGCACCGAGTCGAACGGCACCGAGCAGGTGTCGTCGGTCACGCTGCGCGACACGACGTCGGGCCACACGTGGACCATGCCCATCGACGGCGTCTTCGTCGCGATCGGCTCCGACCCCCGCACGCACCTCGTGCACGGCAAGCTCGACCTCACGACCGAGGGCACGATCGCCGTCGACGGCCGCTCGTCGCGCACCTCGGTCGAGGGCGTCTTCGCCGCGGGCGACGTGATCGATCCCACCTACCGCCAGGCCGTCACGGCCGCCGGGTCCGGCACCGTCGCCGCGCTCGACGCGGAGCACTACCTGGCCGCGCACGCCGTGCCGGCGCTCGTCACCAGCCCTGAGGAGGCAGCACTGTGAAGGAAGTCACCACCGCATCGTTCGAGCAGGATGTCCTGAACGCCGACAAGCCCGTGCTCGTCGACTTCTGGGCGGCCTGGTGCGGCCCGTGCCGCGCGGTCAGCCCCATCCTGGAGCAGATCGACGGCGAGACCGAGAAGCTCGACGTCGTGAAGGTGAACGTCGACCAGGAGCCCGACCTGGCGATGCGCTACAACATCACGTCGATCCCCGCGATGAAGGTCTTCCAGAACGGCGAGGTCGTGAAGGAGCTCATCGGCGCCCGGCCGAAGCCGGCGATCGAGCAGGAGCTCGCAGCCTTCCTGTGAGCAGCGAGACGAGGGCCCCGTGGATGCGTTCCACGGGGCCCTCGTCGTCGGTGCCTGCAGGCGTGCGGTCAGTCGGCCTCGGGATCGAGGCCCCCGCCGAAGCCCCGCTCCCCCAGCTCCGACAGGATGCGGTTGAGGTCGGCGACCGTCGCGAAGTCGATCGTGAGCTGCCCCTTGGCGCGGCCGAGGGCGATGCGCACGCGGGTGTCGAGCCGGTCCTCGAGCCTCGTGGCGATCTCATCGAGGCCGTGCTGCACGGCGCCCCGGGTCGGCGCCTTGCGCGGGCTGCGCGTCTGCACCAGGCCCGCGGCTGCCTCCGCCGCACGAACTGAGAGATCTTCATTGATGATCTTCGCCGCGAGCTGCTCCATCGCCTCGGGCGTCGGCAGCGAGAGGATCGCGCGCGCGTGGCCGGCCGAGAGCACACCGCTCGCGACCCGCGACTGGATCGGCTCGGGCAGCTTCAGCAGCCGGATGGTGTTCGAGATCTGCGGGCGGCTCCGGCCGATGCGGCGCGAGAGCTCCTCCTGCGTGATGGCGAAGTCCTCCATCAGCTGCTGGTAGGCCGAGGCCTCCTCGAGCGGGTTGAGCTGCGCGCGGTGCAGGTTCTCGAGCAGCGCGTCGCGCAGCATCGCGTCATCGGGCGTGTCCTTGATGACCGCCGGGATCGTCTCGAGCCCCGCGCGCTGGCTCGCGCGCCAGCGACGCTCGCCCATGATGAGCTCGTAGTGCGTGCCGTCGTCGCCGACGGGCACGGGCCGCACGACGATGGGCTGCAGCACGCCGAACTCGCGGATCGAGTGCTCGAGCTCGGCGAGGTCGTCCTCGTCGAAGGTCGTGCGCGGCTGGTTGGCGTTCGGGCGGATGTCCGTGGGCACCACGGCGGCGAAGCTCGCACCGGGGATCTCGAGCAGCGCGTGCTCGTCCTCCTCCCCCGAGAAGAACACGTCGACCGGGCGGCTGCCTGGCTTCGCCGCTCTGCGCGGCCGTCGCGCCGGCGCGGGCTGGCTCGTCTCCTCCGGCTCCGCGGTGTCGGTCGCCGTGGCCGGCGGTCCCGAGGGGATGAGGGCGCCGATGCCGCGCCCGAGCCCTGCCTTCTTGCTCATGCCGCTCCTCTGCGTGCGATCTCTGCTGCCGCTTCCCGGTACGACAGCGCGCCCGGGGAGTTCGGGTCGTAGGCGATGACGGTCTGGCCGTAGCCGGGCGCCTCGGAGACGCGCACCGAGCGCGGGATGACCGCCTCGAGCGTCTGCTCCGGGAAGTGGGAGCGCACCTCGTCGACGACCTGCCGCGAGAGCAGCGTGCGCCCGTCGAACATCGTGAGCAGCACGGTCGACACGTCGAGCTTCGGGTTGAGGTGCGCCTGGATGCGGCCGATGGTGTCGAGCAGCTGCGAGACGCCCTCGAGCGCGTAGTACTCGCACTGGATCGGCAGGAGCACCTCGGTGGCGGCGGTGAAGGCGTTGATCGTGAGGAGCCCGAGCGAGGGCGGGCAATCGATGAAGACGTAGTGGGGCGGCTCCCCCAGGTCACGCAGATGCGCACCCAGCGCCTCGCGGAGCCGGTGCTCGCGCCGCTCCATGCCCGCGAGCTCCAGGTCGGCCCCCGCGAGGTGGATCGTGGACGGGACCACCTGGATGCGGTCGCTCTGAGGGCTGATCGCGATCGCAGCCGCGAGCGGCTCGCCGTCGATGAGCACGTCGTAGGTGCTCATGACGTCCGCATGGTGGTCGATGCCGAGCGCCGTCGAGGCGTTGCCCTGGGGATCGAGGTCGAGCACGAGCACGCGAGCGCCGGCCTGCGCGAGGGCTGCGGCGAGGTTGACCGCGGTGGTCGTCTTGCCGACCCCGCCCTTCTGGTTGACGACGGTGAAGATGCGCGTGCGCTTCGGCAGCGGCAGCTCCTGCGCCGAGAGCGCCTGACGGCGCCGGGCCATCGCGGCGAGCTCGCGAGCGATCGGGGTCGTGTCGAACTTTCCCGTGGTCACGCGTGCCTTCCTGATCGATGTTTCACGTGGAACATCGCCGCGCGCGCGACGGGCTCCGGGTGAGAGGTGTGCAAGAAGCCCAGTCTGGCGCGTCCAGCCCCGTTCGCCAAGTCGAGATCGGCGGATCTTGATGGATGTTCATAGCCGCTGTTGCTCCACAGTTCTCCACAGGGCTATGGAAAACACTGTTGCCGTTCGCTGCAGGATGCACTCACCCTCAGCCGCAGGTCGAGAGCTGAAAACCCGCGTGATTCCGCGGAATCGTGGGCAATTCGCCGTCCGACCGCAACTTCGGACCACCTGCGTCCGCCGTCAGTTCTCCACAGTTCTCCACAGTCGACGTCCGGTGCCCGTGCCGCAGGAACGCTCGATCCTGGGCGCCGGGACGACCTCGCCTCGATCGCGGGGGCGCCTTGCTCGGTTCGTCGCAGTGCGCGGGCCGATGTTTCACGTGGAACATTGCGAAGGCGCCGCTGCGCGGATCGTACGCGTCTGCCGCGCCTCGAACTCCCTGCAGCAGCTTCACGAGTCAGGACGCCTGTGTTCGGCCTCGACAGACGCGGGGCCCGTGGCACGCTCTGCACCCTACCCGAAGTCGCCGGCATCCGGGCTGTCCAACAGATGCGCAAGGCCGCGCTGGCCATGTTTCACGTGCAACACTGCCGCGCGCAGCCTTGCGCACGCGAGCCGGAGGGGTTCCACAAGCAACCTGCACGGCGCTTCGCCACGAAACGCCGGGGACGTGCGTGGGCCACATTCGCAGATTGGAGCGCCGCGGGCGACACAGGCGCAGCTCCCGAGATCAAAGCACTTCCCACGCCGGCGTGTTTCACGTGAAACGGATCCCGCTGCCGCGACCTCTGGTTCCGCCGAACAACGTCATCCACCGCCGCGGAGCCCTGAGCTCGCCCGCGAACCATGGCCGCGCGAGCCCGGAGTGACGTTTCACGTGAAACAGGGCGCCCACCGGGCGCGCACGAGGTCGCGATGTTCCACGTGAAACGCTCGCCAGCGACCCCAGGGGTGAAGGCCGCACGCAGAGCCGACGGGGCAAAGCACCAGCATGCGCGTCCGCGCACGCGTCCGTCGAGGCAGGCGGCGAATCGGCGCCGCCCAGCCACTGCACCCGGTGGGCGTGTACGCCGCCTCGGCCCGCCGGGCGCCGGATAACCTCGAGCACAGGGACCGATCCGCTGCAGGCGTGCGGCGCAGCCCGCCACGGCGGGACCGCGATCCCGCACCCGCGAGGCCGGTCCTACGGGTCGACGGTGGCGCGGATGACGCGCGTGATGTCGACGCCGACGTCAGCGCCGAGCTCGAGCACCTCGACGTCGTGCAGCCGGTGCTTGCGGATCGCCTTCTGCGCCGCAGCGATCTCGTCCTGGGCGCGGCCGCCCTTCAGCAGCAGCAGCTGCCCGCCGCTGCGCACCAGGGGAGCGGTGAGCGGGATGAGGGTACGGAGCGCCGACACCGCACGCGCAGTCACCTGATCGAGCGGGGCGAGGCGCCCGCTCCCGGGCAGCTCCTCGGCACGGGCACGGAGCACGGTCACGTTGTCGAGCCCCAGGCGATCGACCTCGGCCTGCAGCCACTCGGTGCGTCGCTCCATCGGCTCGATGAGCGTGAGCTCCACATCGGGTCGCGCGATCGCCAGTACGAGGCCAGGCAGGCCTGCACCGGAGCCGACGTCGCCCACGCGGCCGCGCAGCAGCGGGGCGAGCAACGCAGAATTGAGAATATGTCGAGTCCAGAGCTGGGGCAGCTCGCGGGGGCCGATCAGGCCGAGCGTCTCGCCATTCCGGGCGAGCGAGTCGGTGTACGAGCGAGCGAGCTCGATGCGATCGCCGAAGACGGCCGCCGCGACGGCGGGCTCGGCCTCGGGCAGCGGGGGAGTGGCGTCAGCCATCGGTCACGCAGGCAGCACGACGATGTGCCGGTCGGCGCCCTCGCCCTCGGACTCGCTCGTCAGCCCGTGCTCGCGCACCAGGTCGTGCACCAGCTTCCGCTCGTACGACGACATCGGCTCGAGCGCCACGCGCTCGCCGCCCTCCGCGATCTTCGCAGCCGCCGCATCCACGACGCGCTGCAGCTGCTCCGCGCGCGCATCCCTTGAGCCGGCCACGTCGAGCACGAGCCTCGAGAACTCGCCGGTCTGCTGCTGCACCGCGAGCCGGGTGAGCTCCTGGAGCGCTGCGACGACCTCTGGGCGCGACAGCTGGCCGAAGTCATCGCCGGACTCGCCCACGACGATCGTCGTGCGCGTCTCGCTCTGCTCGATCTCGATGTCGCCGTCGAGATCGGCGATGTCGAGGAGGCCCTCGATGTAGTCGGCGGCGATCTCGCCCTCGTCGACCTGGTCGTCGGCGTCCACAGCCGCACCCTGCTCGGTCATGTCAGTCCTCTCGGCGCGACTTGGGTCGCTTCGCGCGCGGCTGCTGCCGCTGGGTCTTGAGCTCGACCGACGGCTCCTCAGCCGCGGTCGCCTCGTCGATCGGAGGCAGGCCCATCCGCTGGCGCTTGCGGGCGAGGCGCGCCTCGCGGGCGAGCGCGGCCTCGGAGCCGGGCGTCGGCAGCTTGTTGATGATGATGAGCTGCTGCACGAGCGTGTAGATGTTCGAGACGAGCCAGTAGAACATCGTGCCGAGCGGGAAGAGCCACGCCGACACGAGCAGGAAGACGGGGATGATGTACAGCAGGATCCGCTGCTGCTTGTACATCGGGGACTCCTTCATCGCGGGAGTCTGGTTCTTCGTCATGATCTGCAGCTGCGTGTAGAACTGCGTGACGACCATGATGAGCGTCAGGAGGATCGCCACCCCGATGACCGGGAGGCTGCCCTCGGCGAAGCCGTCGGCCATCGTCATGTGCAGCGGCACGACGCCGAAGAGCGTCGATTCGCTGAAGAGCGTCGCGAGGCGCTCGGTCAGGAGCCCGACGCCCGGCATGCGGTTGTTGGCGTCGGTGAGCACCTGCACCAGGCCGAGGAAGATCGGCATCTGGATGAGCAGGGGGAGGCACGAGGCGAACGGGTTCGTTCCGGCCTTGCGGTAGGCCTCCATCGTCTCGCGCTGCATCGCCTCGCGGGAGAACTGATCCTTCTTGCCCTTGTACTTCTTCTGGATGCGCTGGATCTCGGGCTGGATCTCGAGCGACTTGCGCGACGACACGATCTGCCGCACCGTCAGCGGGATCATCGCGCTGCGGATGACCAGCACGAGCCCGACGATCGACAGCACCCACGTGAGGCCGGACCCCGGGTCGCCGCCGAGCGCGGTCACGAGCGTGTGGAATCCGACCAGGATCGCCTCGATGACCCACTTGATGGGCCACATCAGCAGGGCGAAGATGTCCAAGCTGTCACTGCTCCTTGTGAGCGAGGACGAACCCCGCCCGAGTCGTTGCGAGCCGCGGGTGCGGCTCTGGGATGTCGTCAACCCCGCCGGCCGCCCACGGGTGGCAGCGGAGGATGCGTCGAGCGCCCAACCAGATGCCGCGCACGACCCCGTGCTGCTGGATGGCCTGCAGGGTGTAGCTCGAGCAGCTGGGGTAGTAGCGGCACACGTCGCCGTAGAGCGGTGAGATCACCGCGCGGTAGGCGACGAGGATCGCGACGCAGATGTTGCGGGGCAGCAGCCTCAGCCTCTGCAGGCTCCGACTCATGACCGACGCACCAGCAGCGGCACGATGTCGGCCCTCAGTCTAGCGAAGTCGGCATCGGCGGCGGCAGGCAGTGCCCGGATGACGATGTCGGCCTGCTCGATCGCCGGCAGCTCGGCGCGCACGATCTCGCTCAGCCGTCGGCGCACCCGGTTGCGCACCACCGCGTTGCCCACCTGCTTGGACACGATGAACCCGAAGCGGCTGACTGCCGCTTCGGGCTTCGCACGGTGCACCACCGCGACCTGGCAGCCCGCGCGGCGACCAGAGCGCACGATGCGACGGAAGTCGTCGCCGCGCACGATCCGGTTCGCCTTCGCGAGCACCTCGAGCGCTACGCCGAGAGCTCGGTGCGCCCCTTGGCGCGGCGGGCGGCCAGGATGGCGCGGCCCGCGCGGGTGCGCATGCGGAGGCGGAAGCCGTGCTTCTTGGCGCGGCGGCGGTTGTTCGGCTGGAACGTGCGCTTGCTCATGATGGATCTCCCGGTGTCCGGCGCGTGCGCGCCGCAAGTCGTGGCGGTCGAGCCGTCGGGCTCGACGATGTGCCGCAGACTCGTGCGGCAACCTGACAACCATACGCGAGGAGCGGCTCCCGGTCAACGGCGCCGGCCCGCGTTTCCCGCCACGCCGCCCGCGCTGCGATGGGACTTGCACGGCGTCCGCTATGCGTGCAGACTCTATGAATCCGCGCCGCGGCAGGTGCCCGGGGAGCACCGCAGCCCGCGGACGACTCGTGCACAGCACCTGTGGATAATGGTGTGGAATCGCATCCGCACCAACGATCCCACGCGAAGGAACCGCATCCCGATGGCCCCGGACGAACGCACCGGACAGCTCTGGTCCTCCGTCCTGTCGACCCTTGTCGGCGATGCCCGGATTCCCCCGTCGTTGCGCGGATTCCTCGACCTCGTCGAGCCGCAGGGCGTGATGGGCGGCGACCTCTACCTCGAGGTGCCGAACGATCTCACGCGCGACATGCTCGAGCAGCGCCTCCGCCTCCCCATCACCGAGGCGCTTGTGGACAACGCTGTGGAGATCTCGTCGTTCAAGATCGTCGTGAACCCGCAGCTCGAGCACGAGGAGCCCCTCCCGGACGTCATCGACGACCCCGCCTCCGAGCCGGTCGTCGCGCCCGTCGCGAGCTACGAGCGGGAGCCGTCCGAGATGTCGTCGCGTCGCGGCGACTCGCGCCTCAACCCCAAGTACGTCTTCGACAACTTCGTCATCGGCGGCTCGAACCGCTTCGCGCACGCCGCGGCGCTCGCCGTCGCCGAGACGCCGGCCAAGGCCTACAACCCACTGTTCATCTACGGCGACTCCGGTCTCGGCAAGACGCACCTGCTCCACGCCATCGGCCACTACGCCGAGGGCATGTACCCGGGCATCCGCGTGCGGTACGTGTCGAGCGAGGAGTTCACCAACGACTTCATCAACTCGATCGCCAACAACCTGAACCAGTCGTTCCAGCAGCGCTACCGCGACGTCGACGTGCTGCTCATCGACGACATCCAGTTCCTGAAGGGCAAGGAGTCGACGCAGGAGGCGTTCTTCCACACCTTCAACACGCTGCACGACCACAACAAGCAGGTCGTCATCACCTCGGATGTCGCGCCGAAGCACCTCCAGGGCTTCGAGGAGCGCATGGTCAGCCGCTTCGAGTGGGGGCTCATCACCGACGTGACGGTGCCCGACGTCGAGACCAGGATCGCGATCCTGCGCAAGAAGGCGGAGGCGGAGCGGATCCAGATCCCCGCCGAGGTGCTGTCGGTCATCGCCGACAAGGTGCAGTCGAACATCCGCGAGCTCGAGGGCACCCTCATCCGCGTCACCGCGTTCGCGAGCCTCAACCGGCTGCCCGTGACGATGGACCTCGCGCAGACGGTGCTGAAGGACCTCTTCTCCTTCGACGAGGAGGCGGTGGTGTCCCCGAGCGACATCATCAGCCACACCGCCGCGTACTTCCGGCTCAGCGTCGACGACCTGCACGGCTCCTCCCGCTCGCAGACCATCGCGCTCGCGCGCCAGATCGCCATGTACCTGTGCCGCGAGATGACGAGCATGTCGCTGCCGAAGATCGGGCAGCTGTTCGGCAACCGCGACCACACCACCGTGATGTACGCGAACAAGAAGATCGAGAAGCTCATGCAGGAGCGCCGCTCGGTCTACACGCAGGTGACGGAGCTCACCTCGCGGATCCGGCAACGGGCCGGCGCGTAGGGGGCTCTTCGGGCGCTGGGGCTCTGCTCTGGGCTCATGAGACTGCTGCCTGTTGCAGCAGTGAGGGCTCGTGACGCGGGCGGCTTCGCCGCGCGCTCCTCGACCTTCTTGCCTGCGCGCTCAACGCCTCCGGCATTGAGCGCTTCGGCATGAACCCTCAACGTGCACTTCATGTGATGCGGGTGTGGACGCCGTCGGCGCGCCTGTGGACAGACCGGCCCGCTCCTGTGGACGGCGCCCCTGGGCGCATCCGTCGTCGTCCACCGATCGCACATCGGCGCCCACAGCGGCTCAACATCTTGCACGGTTGTAGTTCCCGCCCATCGAGCCGCGAGGACGTGCAGGATCCACAGGTTGCACAGCGGTTATGAATGACAGGGTTCATGAGAAGAGGATCCGGCGAGTCGCCAACCATGAGCGGCCGGTGCCTGCAGACGACAGGAACCGCGATCTCGAGCCTGTGCCAGAATCGACAGCGCCGTGCGCTCCCTGCAGCTCGGACCGTCTCGCAGCGCCGCCGGCGCCCAAGGAGGACTCCCAGTGAAGTTCGTCATCAATCGCGATGTCTTCAGCGATGCCGTGTCGTTCGCCGTGAAGCTGCTCCCGCAGCGGCCCACGATGCCGATCCTCAGCGGCGTGCGCATCGAGTCCACCTCCGAGGGCGTCGTCTTCTCGTCCTTCGACTTCGAGTCCTCCGCCCGCACCGCGGTGTCGGCGGATGTCGAGGGCGAGGGCGTCGTGCTCGTCTCCGGCCGGCTGCTGAGCGACATCGCGGCGAAGCTGCCGCAGCGCGAGGTGCGCGTCGAGGACGACGGCACCAAGGTGACGGTGCGCTGCGGCAACGCGCAGTTCTCGCTCGCCAAGATGCCGCTCGAGGAGTACCCGACCGTGCCGACGGTCGAGGGCCGCACGGGCGTCGTCGAGGGCAAGGCCTTCGCCGAGGCGATCTCGCAGGTCGCCATCTCGGCATCGCGCGAGGACGTCACGCCTGTCATCACGGGTGTGCAGCTCGAGGCGACCGACCACACGCTCACGCTCATCGCGACCGACCGCTATCGCGTCTCGGTGCGCTCGATCCAGTGGGACGCCGGCGACGCGACCGAGGCGATCACCTCCCTCGTGCCCGCCCGCACGCTCGTCGAGGTCGGCCGCACGTTCGGCGGCGCCGAGCGCATCGAGATCACCATGAGCGAGGCGGGGGAGCGGCAGCAGATCGCCTTCTCGACCGCAGACCGCACCGTCACGAGCCTGCTCATCAAGGGCAACTACCCGCCGGTGCGCCGCCTCTTCCCCGAGCAGACCGACCACCACGCCGTGGTCAGCACCTCCGAGCTCGTCGACGCCACGCGCCGCGTGCAGCTCGTGCTCGACGCCGAGGCGGCGATCCGCTACACGTTCAGCGAGGGCCAGGTGCAGCTCGAGGCGATCGGCTCCGAGCAGGCGCAGGCGACCGAGACCATCGACGCGGTGCTCGAGGGCGACGACATCGTGCTCTCGATCAAGCCGCAGCTGCTGATCGACGGCATCCAGGCGACGCACTCCGAGTTCGTGCGCGTCTCGTTCACGCACTCCGAGAACACCAACAAGCCCGGCCCCATGCTCATCCGCGGCCAGACGTCGCGCGACGACGCCGAGGCGACCGACTTCAAGTACCTGCTGCAGCCCAACCTGCTGCTGCGCTGACCGGCATCGCCGGACGAGGGAGCGTCATCATGCACATCGGCCTGATCGGACTCGGCAAGATGGGCGGCAACATGCGCACCCGCCTGCGCGCCGCCGGCATCGAGGTGACCGGCTACGACCGCAACCCCGAGGTCACCGACGTCGCGACCGTCGACGAGCTGATCGCGGCGCTCCCGACCCCGCGCATCGTGTGGGCCATGGTGCCCGCGGGCGAGATCACGGATGCGGTGGTCACCGAGCTGGGCGAGAAGCTGTCGGCGGGCGACCTCGTCATCGACGGCGGCAACTCCCGCTTCACCGAGGACGAGCGGCATGCCGCGCAGCTCGCCGAGCGCGGCGTGCGCTTCGTCGACGTCGGCGTCTCGGGCGGCATCTGGGGGCTCGAGAACGGCTACGGCCTCATGGTCGGCGGCGAGTGGGCCGACGTCGAGGAGCTCATGCCGGTCTTCGACGCGCTGCGGCCCGAGGGCCCGCGCGAGGAGGGCTTCGTGCACGCGGGCCCCACGGGCGCGGGCCACTACGTGAAGATGGTGCACAACGGCATCGAGTACGGCCTCATGCAGGCCTACGCCGAGGGCTTCGAGCTGCTCGAGCGCAAGGAGCTCGTGCACGACGTCGCCGGCAGCTTCAAGGCGTGGCAGCGCGGCACGGTCGTGCGGTCGTGGCTGCTCGACCTCATGGTGCGCGCGCTCGACGAGGACGACGACCTCTCCGAGATCGAGGGCTACGTCGACGACTCGGGCGAGGGCCGCTGGACGGTGGAGGAGGCGATCGCGAACGCGGTGCCGATGCCCGCCATCGCCGCGTCGCTCTTCGCGCGCTTCGAGTCCCGCCAGGACGACAGCCCCGCCATGAAGGCGGTCGCCGCGCTCCGCAACCAGTTCGGCGGCCACTCGGTCAAGAAGGCCTAGGTGCGCGTCAGCCGACTCGCGCTGACCGACTTCCGCAACTACGAGGCGGCGGATGTCGCCTTCGAGCCCGGCGCCAACCTGCTGGTCGGGCGCAACGGCCAGGGCAAGACCAACATGGTGGAGTCGCTCGTGTGGATCGCGACCGGCTCGAGCCACCGGGTGCCGACCGACGTTGCCCTCATCCGGGCCGGCGAGCAGCGCGCGATCGTGCGCTGCACGGTGACGAACGACGAGCGCAGCTTCCAGCTCGACGTCGAGCTCAACGCCCGAGGCGCCAACCGCGCGCAGGCCAACGGGCAGTCGGTGCGCATCCGCGACCTGCCCCGCTACCTGCAGGCGGTGCTGTTCAGCCCCGAGGACCTGCAGCTCGTGCGCGCCGACCCAGCCGGGCGGCGGCGCTTCCTCGATGAGCTGTCGGTCATGCGCGCGCCGCGCCTCGCCGGCGTGCACAGCGACCTCGACCGGGTGCTGAAGCAGCGCAACTCGCTGCTGAAGAGCGCTCGCGCCGCACGGCTGCGGCCCGACGACCTCTCGACGCTCGAGGTGTGGGACGGCCGGCTCGTCGAGCTCGGCCTCGAGGTGCTGCGCACCCGGCAGGCGCTCGTCGCCGACCTCGCCCCGCACGTCGACGCCGCCTACCGGCTCGTCGCCGGCGACGAGCACGAGGCGCGCATCGCGCTCGTCACCAACGTGCCCGACTCGGCCTCGGCGTTCCACGCGCTGCTCGCCGAGCGACGCCGCGACGAGCTCGACCGCGGCGTGAGCCTCGTGGGGCCGCACCGCGACGACCTCGAGCTGCAGCTCAACGACCTGCTCGCCCGCCACTACGCGAGCCACGGCGAGTCGTGGTCGTTCGCCCTCGCGCTGCGCCTCGCGTCGGCCGAGCTGCTGCGCGACGGCTCGGGCGGCGACCCGGTGATGATCCTCGACGACGTCTTCGCCGAGCTCGACGCCGGCCGGCGGCAGCGCCTCGCCGAGGCGGCCGGCGGCTTCGAGCAGGTGCTCATCACCGCCGCCGTCGAGGACGACGTGCCCGAGGCGCTCCGCCACCACCGCATCCGGATCGACCGGGGGACGGTGGTCGAGGATGCGTGAGCTCGCGCAGAGCGAGCCGGAGCGCGTGTGGCTGCGGCTCAAGGCGAAGTTCGGCGACCCCGAGCTCGTCTCGCGCGACGGCCGCCGCCGCTCGCGCCGGGACCCGGATGCGTCGGTGCCGTTCGGCAAGGGCCGCGACCCGCACGCGCTCGGCGACGTGCTGGGCGGCTTCGCCGCCGACCGCGGCTGGACGGCGACGCTCGCGCGCGCCGACGTGATGGCCCATTGGCCGGAGCTCGTGGGGGAGGAGAACGCCGGCCGCACCGAGCCGGTCTCCTTCGACGACGGCGTGCTGACGGTGCGGTGCGCGTCGACCGCGTGGACCATGCAGATGCGGATCCTGCGCGCGGAGACGACCACCCGCATCCTCGCCCGCTTCCCCGAGTGCGGCCTCGAGTCGGTGCGCTTCATCGGGCCCGACCTGCCGAGCTTCTCGCGCGGCCGCCGGTCGGTGCCGGGGCGCGGCCCGCGCGACACCTGGGGGTAGCGGGCTCGCGGCATCCCCGGGGCCGTCGGGATACGCTGTCTGACACCTGATCCGGGGAAGGACTCGCATGCCACGGCCATCGCGCACCCACGACGCCGTCGACCAGCTGCTCGACGCGATCATCGCCGGCCGGCTCACCGCGGGCGAGCGGCTCCCGCCGGAGGGGCAGCTGGCGACCGAGTTCGGCGTCTCGCGGCTCACGATGCGCGAGGCCGTGCGGCTGCTGCAGGCGCAGGGCGTCATCGTGCAGGTGCCGGGCAGCCGGCACCGCATCGCGCCGGTGTCGGAGTGGACCGGCATGGATGCGGTGGTGCGGCACGCGCGCAGCGCCGGCCAGCGCCGCACGTCGTCGCTCGAGCTGCTCGAGGTGCGCATGATGATCGAGAGCGGCGCCGCGCAGCTCGCCGCCGAGCGCCGCACGGGCGCGCACCTGGCCGAGCTCGAGGACGCCCTCGCGCGCATGGAGCAGCACCACGAGGCGGGCGAGCTCGACGCCTTCGTCGCCGCCGACCTCGAGTTCCACGACGTCGTGCTGCACGCGGCCGACAACCGCATCCTCGTCGCGGCGCTCCTGCCGCTCACCTCGATGCTCACCGAGACGCGCGCCGAGACGAGCCAGGTGCCCGAGATCCGGCAGCACGCGATCGACGAGCACCGCAAGGTGCTCGAGGCGATCCGCGCCGGCGTGCCGTCAGCGGCGCGCGAGGCGATGGCGAGCCACATGGTGCAGACGCGCGACGACCTGCTCTCGCTCGTCCTCGACTGACCGGCCGCACGACACGCTCGAGCAGGAGTTGACAGCGAGCATCACTGTCCCTGAGCATGTCTGATATCTGATCTGCGCACGCCGTCGCGCCGATCCCGCGGACGAGGGAGTTCACGTGCACATCGACGACCTGCTGGCCGAGCTGCCGGCACCGCTCTCGATCCCGGCCGCGGACGTCGCGGCCGCCCGCAGCGACGACCTCGTGCTCGTCGTCCTCGACGACGACCCCACCGGCACCCAGTCGGTCGCGGGGCTGCCGGTGCTCACGCGCTGGGAGGCCGACGACCTCGACTGGGCGCTCGCGCAGGGCGCCCCGGCGGTCTACGTGCTGACGAACACGCGCTCGCTCACCGAGGACGACGCCGCGCGCCGCAACCGCGAGGTCGTCGCCGTCGCGATCGCCGCCGCCGAGCGCGCGGGCCTGCGGGTCTCGTTCGTGAGCCGCAGCGACTCGACCCTGCGCGGCCACTTCCCGCTCGAGACCGATGTGCTGCGCGCCGCGGCCGCCGAGCACGGGGGAGCGGCGCCGCACCTGACCGTGCTCGTGCCGGCCTTCCCCGACTCCGGCCGCATCACGGTCGACGCCGTGCACTACTGGGTGGTCGACGGCGAGGCGACGCCGGTGGGCGAGACGCCCTTCGCGGCCGACGCCACCTTCGGCTACCGCTCCTCCGACCTGCGCGACTGGGTGGAGGAGAAGACCGACGGCCGCATCCGCCGCGACGACGTCGCCGCGCTCACGCTCGGCATCATCCGCGCGGGCACCGCCGCGGTCGTGTCGTTCCTCCGCGCCCTGCCCGTCGGCGCGGTGGTCGTCGTCGACGCGGTCGACGAGCACGACATGCGTCAGGTCGCGCTCGCGCTCCACGCGCTCGACCGCGAGGGCATCTCGGCGCTGCTGCGCATCGGGCCGCCGTACCTGCGCGCGCACATCGGCCAGGAGATCGCCGAGCCCGTCACCGCCGACCGCATCGACTTCGCCCACGAGCGCGGCGGGCTCGTAGTGGTCGGCAGCCATGTGCCGCTCACCACCGCGCAGCTCGACGCGCTGCTCGCCGACCGGCCCGGCACCGCCACGGTCGAGCTCGACGTGCGCGCGCTCATCGACGACCGGCGCGAGCAGCACCTCGAGGAGCAGGCGGATGCGGTGGCCCGCGCCATCGGGTCGGGCTCCGTCATCGTGCACACGAGCCGCGAGCTCGTCACCGGCCGCGACGGCGAGGAGAGCCTCGAGATCGCGCGCCGCGTCTCCTCCGGACTCGTCGAGCTCGTCGCGCGCGTGCTCGAGCTCGCGCCGCCGCGCTTCGTCATCGCGAAGGGCGGCATCACCTCGAGCGACGTCGCCTCCGAGGCGCTGCAGATCCGCAGGGCCGAGGTCGTCGGCCCGATGCTGCCCGGCATCGTGTCGCTCTGGCAGCCGCAGGTCGGCCCCGCCGTCGGCATCCCCTACGTCGTCTTCGCGGGCAACGTCGGCGAGACCGCATCCCTCGCGCGCGTGGTCCGCACGCTCGCCGACTGACCGGCGCGCGGCCGCACTCCTCCTCCCGCTCGCATCGCAGAACGGAACAGCAATGACCAGCACCAGCACCGTCGCCGTCATCGGCCTCGGCGCCATGGGCCTGCCCATGGCCGCGCGGCTCGCGCAGCGCTTCGACGTCCGAGGGTTCGACATCGCCGAGCAGCGCGTCGAGCTCGCCGCCGAGCAGGGCGTCGCGCCCGCATCGTCCGCCGCGGAGGCGGTCGACGGCGCCCAGGTGGTGCTCGTCGCGGTGCGCACGGGCGAGCAGCTGCGCGAGCTGCTCTTCGGCGAGTCGGGCCTCGCCGACCACCTCGCCGAGGGGGCGGCCGTCGTGCTCACGAGCACCGTGGGCACCGACGGCATCGCCGAGATCGCCGACCGGCTCGCGTCCTCCGGTGCGCACCTCGTGGACGCGCCGCTCTCCGGCGGCCCCGTGCGGGCCGGCGACGGCGACCTGCTCATCGTCGTCGGCGCCGAGCCGGCCGCACTCGAGACCGCGCGCCCGGTGCTCGAGCAGCTGTCGTCGACGCTGTCGATCGTGGGAGACCGGCCCGGCGACGGCCAGGCGCTCAAGACCGTCAACCAGCTGCTGTGCGGCGTGCACATCGCGGCCGCCGCCGAGGCGCTCGCGCTCGCCGACGCGCTCGGCCTCGACCGCGAGCGCACCCTCGAGGCGCTCACCGCCGGCGCGGCCGGCTCGTTCATGCTCGGCAACCGCGGCCCGCGGGCGCTGCAGGCCTACGACGAGGGCGGCGCCGAGGTGCTGAGCCGCCTCGACATCTTCGTGAAGGACATGGGGATCGTGGGCGCGGCGGCCCGCGCGCACCACCTGGCGGCGCCCGTCGCCGCCGCCGCCGAGCAGCTGTTCCTGCTCGGCGAGGCGCAGGGCCTCGGCGAGCTCGACGACTCCGCGGTCATCCGCGTGGTGGCGCCCACGAGGCGCGGCGACGCGGCCTGACGGATGCGTCGCTCGGGTCCGGTGCCGGAAGGTGCCGGGCCCGTCGTCGTTCCGGCGGGGGTATCCACCTCCGTGCCGAACCGGCCCGCGCAGGCCCGCGGACGCATCCTGGGCCTCAGAACGCGAGAACGCCGGTGTGTTCTGTCCTCAGACTGACGGATCGGCGCTCAGAGGCGCGTTCGGCACCGGCTCCACCGCCTCGCGGGGTAGAATCGGAGGGTTGCGCGGCCCCCGTGGCTGCGCGGAAGGCGGACGCGGAGAACGATGGCGAACGAGCACGGTGGACCGGCGCAGGACCTGACGTCCAAGGGGCGTGAGCAGGGCGACTACGGCGCCGACCAGATCCAGATCCTCGAGGGCCTCGAGGCGGTGCGGAAGCGCCCCGGCATGTACATCGGCTCGACCGGGCCGCGCGGCCTCCACCACCTGGTCTACGAGATCGTCGACAACGCGGTCGACGAGGCGCTCGCCGGCCACTGCGACAGCATCGACGTGACGATCCTCCCCGACGGCGGCGTGCGCGTCGCCGACAACGGCCGCGGCATCCCCGTCGACCCGCACTCCTCCGACCCGTCGAAGTCGACGGTCGAGGTCGTGCTCACCGTGCTGCACGCCGGCGGCAAGTTCGGCGGCGGCGGCTACGCGGTCTCCGGCGGCCTGCACGGCGTCGGCTCCTCGGTCGTGAACGCGCTCTCGTCGCGGCTCGAGGTCGAGATCAAGCGGCAGGGGCACGTGCACCGGCAGTCGTTCGCGGTCGGCGAGCCCGAGGGCCCGCTGCAGACCGGCGAGGCGACCGACGAGACGGGCACCACCCTCACCTTCTGGCCGAGCGCCGACATCTTCGAGACCGTCGAGTTCGACTACGAGACGCTCGCGAAGCGCTTCCAGCAGATGGCGTTCCTCAACAAGGGCCTGCGCATCGCGCTCGAGGACCTCCGCCCCGAGGCGCTCGAGCAGCCGGGCGGCGACGACAGCGCCGAGCCCGTGCAGCGCTCGGACGAGTACCTCTACGAGCAGGGCCTCAAGGACTACGTCGCCTACCTCAACGAGTCGAAGAAGTCGGAGCCGGTGCACCCGGAGATCATCGACTTCGAGGCCGAGGACACCGAGCGGCGCATCTCGGTCGAGATCGCCATGCAGTGGACGGGCTCCTACCAGGAGGCGGTCTACACCTACGCGAACACGATCAACACGCACGAGGGCGGCACCCACGAGGAGGGCTTCCGCGCGGCGCTCACCACGCTCGTCAACCGCTACGCGCGGCAGACGAACCAGCTCAAGGAGAAGGACGAGAACCTCTCGGGCGAGGATGTGCGCGAGGGCCTGACCGCGATCGTCTCGGTGAAGCTCGGCGAGCCGCAGTTCGAGGGCCAGACGAAGACCAAGCTCGGCAACACCGAGGCGAAGTCGTTCGTGCAGCGCGTCACCGGCGAGGAGCTCGGCCACTGGTTCGAGTCGAACCCGGCGTCGGCGAAGGAGATCGTGCGGAAGGCCATCCAGGCCTCGACCGCGCGCATCGCCGCACGCAAGGCGCGCGAGCAGACCCGCCGCAAGGGCCTGCTCGAGTCGGGCGGCATGCCCGGCAAGCTGAAGGACTGCCAGTCGAAGGACCCGATCATCTCGGAGATCTTCCTCGTCGAGGGCAACTCGGCCGGCGGCTCGGCCGTGCAGGGCCGCGACCCCTACACGCAGGCGATCCTGCCGCTGCGCGGCAAGGTGCTCAACGTCGAGAAGGCGCGCCTCGACCGCGCGCTCGGCAACGCCGAGATCCAGTCGATGATCACCGCCTTCGGCGCCGGCCTCGGCGAGGACTTCGACCCCGGCAAGGCCAGGTACCACAAGATCGTGCTGATGGCCGACGCCGACGTCGACGGCCAGCACATCACCACGCTGCTGCTGACGCTGCTGTTCCGCTACATGCGGCCGCTCATCGACATGGGCTACGTGTACCTCGCCGCCCCGCCGCTCTACAAGCTGAAGTGGACGAACGCCGAGCACGAGTACGCCTACACCGACCGGGAGCGCGACGAGCTGCTCGCCGCCGGCTCGGCCTCCGGCAAGCGCATCCCCAAGGACAACGGCGTGCAGCGCTACAAGGGCCTCGGCGAGATGAACTACTCCGAGCTGTGGGAGACCACGATGGATCCGGCCACCCGCACGCTCAAGCAGGTGACGCTCGACGACGCCGCCGTGGCCGACGCGATCTTCTCGACCCTGATGGGCGAGGACGTCGAGGCCCGCCGCACCTTCATCCAGAAGAACGCGCGCGACGTGCGCTTCCTCGACATCTGAGCCTCGGAGACCGACGATGACTGACGAGACCCCCACCGCCGAGCCCTTCGACCGCGACGCCCCCAACCACGGCGCGATCGAGCAGGTCGACCTGCAGCTCGAGATGCAGCGGTCGTACCTCGACTACGCGATGAGCGTCATCGTCGGGCGCGCGCTGCCCGAGGTGCGCGACGGCCTGAAGCCGGTGCACCGCCGCGTGCTCTACGCGATGTACGACGGCGGCTACCGCCCCGACAAGGCGTTCTCGAAGTGCTCGCGCGTCGTCGGCGACGTCATGGGGCAGTTCCACCCGCACGGCGACTCGGCCATCTACGACGCCCTCGTGCGCCTCGTGCAGCCCTGGAGCCTCCGCTACCCGCTCGCGCTCGGCCAGGGCAACTTCGGCTCCGCCGGCGACGACGAGGCGGCCGCGCCCCGGTACACCGAGACGAAGATGTCGCAGCTCGCCATGGAGATGGTGCGCGACATCGACGAGGACACCGTCGACTTCCAGGACAACTACGACGGCCGCACGCAGGAGCCGTCCGTGCTGCCTGCCCGGTTCCCCAACTTGCTCGTCAACGGCTCGGTCGGCATCGCCGTCGGCATGGCCACGAACATCCCGCCCCACAACCTCCGCGAGGTCGCCGACGGCGCGATCTGGCACCTCGAGCACCCGGATGCGTCGAGGGAGGAGCTGCAGGCGGCGCTCGTCGCGCGCATCCACGGCCCCGACTTCCCCACGGGCGCGCAGATCCTCGGCACCCGCGGCATCCAGGAGGCGTACCGCACCGGTCGCGGCTCCATCACGATGCGCGCGGTCGTCACGGTCGAGGAGGTCCAGGGCCGCACCGCGCTCGTCGTCACCGAGCTGCCGTACCAGGTGAACCCCGACCGCCTCGCGGTGCGCATCGCCGACCTCGTGAAGGACGGCAAGCTGCAGGGCATCGCGAACCTCGAGGACCAGACCTCGGGCCGCACCGGCCAGCGCCTCGTCATCACGCTCAAGCGCGACGCGGTCGCGAAGGTCGTGCTCAACAACCTCTACAAGCACACGCAGCTGCAGGAGAACTTCGGCGCGAACATGCTCGCCATCGTCGACGGCGTGCCGCGCACGCTCCCGATCGACGGCTTCATCACGCACTGGGCCGACCACCAGGTCGAGGTCATCGTGCGCCGCACGCAGTTCCGCCTCGCCAAGGCCGAGGACCGCATGCACATCCTGCGCGGCTACCTCAAGGCGCTCGACGCGCTCGACGACGTGATCGCGCTCATCCGCCGCTCGCCCACGCCCGACGAGGCGCGCACGGGCCTCATGGAGCTGCTCGAGATCGACAAGCGGCAGGCCGACGCCATCCTCGAGCTGCAGCTGCGCCGCCTCGCCGCGCTCGAGCGCCAGAAGATCCACGACGAGGCCGACGAGCTCGAGCGCCAGATCACCGACTTCCGCGACATCCTCGCCAAGCCCGAGCGCCAGCGCTCGATCATCGTCGACGAGCTCAGCGAGATCGTCGCGAAGTTCGGCGACGACCGCCGCACCGAGATCATGCACGGCTACGACGGCGACGTGTCGATGGAGGACCTCATCCCCGAGGAGCAGGTCGTGGTGAGCCTCACGACCGGCGGCTACATCAAGCGCACCCGCATCGACCAGTACCGCGCGCAGCACCGCGGCGGCAAGGGCGTGCGCGGCGCGCAGCTGCGCAGCGACGACGTCGTCGAGCACTTCAGCGTCAACTCGACGCACGACTGGATGCTGTTCTTCACGAACCGCGGACGCGTGTACCGGATGAAGGCGTACGAGATCGCCGAGGCCGGCCGCGACGCGAAGGGGCAGCACGTCGCCAACCTGCTCGCGTTCCAGCCCGACGAGCAGGTGCAGACGGTGCTCACGCTGCGCGACTACCAGCAGGCCGAGTACCTCGTGCTCGCGACGCAGCAGGGGCAGGTGAAGAAGACGCGCCTCGAGCTGTACGACACGAACCGCACCGGCGGCATCATCGCGATCAACCTCGCCGACGACGACCGCCTCATCTCGGCGATGCTCGCGAACTCCGACGACGAGATCCTCGTGGTGACGACGCTCGGCCGCGCGGCCCGCTTCGCCGCCACCGACGAGGCGCTGCGGCCCATGGGCCGCGCCACCGGCGGCGTGCGCGGCATCCGCCTGCGCGACGACGACCAGGCGCTCGCCGCCATGGTGATCGGCGAGGAGGGCTACGTCTTCGTCGTCACCGAGCAGGGCTTCGGCAAGAAGACGAAGGTCGCCGACTACCCGACGAAGGGCCGCGGCACGCAGGGCGTGCTCACCTTCGCCTCCGGCGACCACGACCGCGGCACGCTCGTCGGCGCGACGATCGTGCACGACGGCGACGAGCTGCTGCTCATCCGCACCTCCGGCAAGGTCATCCGCTCGAGCGTCGACGAGGTCGAGGCACGGGGCCGCACCACGATGGGCGTGCAGTTCGCCGAGAAGTCGGCCACCGACCTGGTGATCTCGATCGCCCGCAACGTCGAGCGCGACGTCGAGGAGGAGGTCGCCGAGGCCGCCCCGACGGCCGCCGCCGACGCATCCGCCGCCGAGGCGTCGACCGCGGCCGCGGAGGCGGAGGGCGCTATCGTGGACGCCACGGACCCGGCAGACGCCGACCGCACGGACGACGTCACCGAGGAGACCGACGAATGAGCATCGCCGAGAAGCTGCAGAGCAAGTCGCCTCGCCGCAGCGGATCGAGCAAGCAGGTGCGCCTGCGGCTCGTGCACATCGACTTCTGGTCGGCGATGAAGGTGTCGGCCGTGCTGGGCCTCGTGCTCGGCATCGTGCAGCTCGTCGTCACCTTCGTGGTGTGGACGCTGCTGCAGATCGTCGGCCTGTTCGGCAAGGTCGACGAGGTGATGCGCGACATCCTCGCCGACCCCGACTTCGCGATCACGTCGCTGCTGTCGCTGCCGCAGGTGATGATGTTCACGCTGCTCGTCGCGGTGCTGAACTTCGTCGTCATCACGGTGCTGGGCGCGGTCATCGCCGTGCTCTACAACCTGTCGGTGCGCCTCACGGGCGGCCTGCAGGTCGGCTTCGCCAACCAGTAGGCCGGCTCGTCGCGGGCATCGACCCGACCGGGTCCTGCGGGCCCTGCGGGTCTGGTAGAGTCGATGCTTGTGCTCGGGGCTATAGCTCAGGCGGTTAGAGCGCTTCGCTGATAACGAAGAGGTCCATGGTTCGAGTCCATGTAGCCCCACCACGCACGACTCCCACGGCCGTCACGGCCACGGGGCCTTAGCTCAGTTGGTAGAGCGCCTGCTTTGCAAGCAGGATGTCGGGAGTTCGATTCTCCCAGGCTCCACGATCAGCCCCGCTCCGGCGGGGCTCTCGTCGTCTCCGGCCCCGCGCCCCCGCCGCCCTCTTCCCAGTCCTCCGCTTGGTCGAGGAGCGCGCCGCCGCAGGCGGCTCGCGTCACGAGACCACCCGCACCTCAGCGACTATCCACAGGCGAGCGCTCCACACCATTACCGGCAGCACGCGCCATGCCATCGTGCCGCGATGCCCCACATGTACATCCTCGAGTGCTCCGACGGATCGTTCTACGTCGGCAGCACCTGGGACGCCGACTACCGCCTCGCCCAGCACCAGCGCGGGGAGGGATCCCAGTACACGAAGCGGCGGCTGCCCGTGAAGCTCGTGTACTGCGAGTACTTCGAGCGCCGGGATGAGGCGTACTGGGCGGAGAAGCAGGTGCAGGGATGGAGCCGGCGCAAGCGGCTCGCACTGATCGAGGGGCGGGCGGATGCGCTACCCGGTTCGACGGGGAGGCGCCGAGCGCGCGTGGGCGAGCCTGGGGACAGTCGCTGAGGTGCACCTGGTCTCGTGACGCGTGCCGCCTCCGGCGGCGCGCTCCTCGACCAAGGGGGTTGGCGCGACGCGGTCCTCGACCAGGCGGGGACGGCGGGTGGTCTCGTGACGCGTGCCGCCTGCGGCGGCGCGCTCCTCGACCAAGGGGTAGGGGGCAGGTGGCGGGCGGCACGCACCGCGCGCGCCTCGGCGCGGATGCGAGGATGGAGGCGATGGACGAGCGGCAGGACTGGCGGCAGCGCATCGCGCGCGCGATCCGCACCGACCCGGCATCGCGACCCATGACCGAGGCGCTCCTCACGATCGACGAGGTGCACGCGCGGAAGGTCATCGACCTCGCGATGCGGATCGCCGAGGCGCTCACGGCCGTCGGCGCATCCGCCAACGACGTCACGCTCGCCACCGCCCGCGTCGCCGCGGCGCTCGGCATCAAGCCGGTGCACGTCGACGTCACCTACAACTCGATCGGCGTCTCGTACCACCGCAACCACGACGACCTGCCGATCACGCTGCTGCGGGTCGTGCGCGCGCCGGTGCCCGACCACGCCAAGCTGCAGCGCCTGCAGGCGCTCGTCGTCGAGATCGAGCACGGGCTCGAGCTCGAGCAGGCCCGCTCCCGCTTCCACGCGATCCGTCGCACGCCCTTCATGTACCGGCCCACGTTCGTCGTGCTCGCGCAGGGGATGCTCGCGGTCGGCGTGTGCGTGCTGTTCGGCGCGTCGTGGCTCATCGCCGCGATCACCTTCCTCGCCTCGTGCGCCGCCGCGGTCGCGCAGCGCGGCATGGCGCGGCTCCGCGTGCCGTTCTTCTTCTCTCAGATCGTCGGCGCGCTGGTCGTCACGGCGGCGGCCGCCGCGACCGGCGCGCTGTCGGAGCTCGGCGTGCCGATGCTCGAGGGCGTGCGGCCGTCGATCATCGTCGCGGCCGGCATCGTCCTCATGCTCGCCGGGCTCTCGGTGGTCGGCGCCGCTCAGGACGCGATCGACGGCTTCGCGCTCACCGCCGGCGGGCGCATCCTCGAGCTCGTCATGGCCACGCTCGGCGTCGTGCTCGGCATCCTCGGCGGCCTGTCGCTCGCGAGCTCGCTCGGCGCGGGCTTCGTGCTCACGAGCGACGCCCCCGCGCTCGGCGCCCTGCCGCTGCAGTTCAGCGGCGCCGTGATCATCGCCATCGCGGTCGCGGTCATGAACGGCGCCGGCCTGCGCACGACGCTCGTGAGCGCCGTGCTCGGCACGATCGCCTGGCTCGGCTACTCGGCCGGCACGGCGGGCGGGCTCGACGTCGCCGTCGCGAGCGGCCTCGGCGCGCTCATCGCGAGCTTCGTCGGCATCCTCATCGCCCACCGCCTCCACGTGCCGTCGATCGCCGTCACCACCGCCGCGATCGTGCCGCTCGTGCCCGGGTACGCGGTCTTCCGCGGCCTGCTCGAGCTCGTCGAGACCGACGGCTCGCCCACGAGCCTCATCATCGGCTTCGCGACCCTCATCGGCGCCGGCGCGATCGGCATCGCCCTCGCCTCCGGCGCGTCGCTCGGGCTCTTCCTCGGCGCGCCCTTCCGCGACACGGTCGAGAGCGTGATGCGCGGCAGGGGCCGCGCCCGCTGATCCGGGCGCGCGCGCAGGCCCCCCGGCTACGGTGGGAGCGGCTGCTGCCGGCGCCTGCCGCAGCGGGGAGGTGACGATGCAGCGCGAGCCCGACGGCGGCACCGATGAGGTCGGCGCGCTGCCCCGCACCCGATCGATCAGCCGTTGGGACCGGCTGTGGCGCCCGTTCTGGGTGCTGCCGATGGTGATCGTGGTCGCCGCGGTGCTCGCCGGCTACCTCGTGCCCGAGCTCGACCGGCTCGCGGCGGACGAGCTGCCCTACGTCTTCCCGGGCGGACCGAACGGCGCGCGCGACATGCTCGGCACGATCGCCGGCGCCATGATCTCGGTCACCGGCCTCGTCTTCTCGATCACCATGGTGGTCGTGCAGCTCGCGAGCAGCCAGTACAGCCCCCGCATCCTCGGCGACTTCCTCGCGAGCCGCACGACGCAGGTGACGCTCGGCATCTTCGCCGCGAGCTTCACGTACGCGCTCACGGTGCTGCGCTCGGTGATCGGGGAGTCGGGCGAGGGCGGCGCGTTCGTGCCCCAGCTGGCGGTGACGCTCGGCTTCCTCCTGGTGCTCGCGAGCGTCGGCATGTTCCTCGCGTTCATCCACCACATCACGCGGTCGATCCAGGTCTCCTCGATCGTGTCGAGCCTGGGCGACGACACGCTCGACGTCGTGCGGCGGTACTTCCCGGAGCCCTCGTCGCCGGGCGCCCGGCTCGGCACGGTCCGCTGGGATGGCGAGGAGGGCCTCGAGCCGCAGACCGTCGCGGCCGAGGAGCACGGCGCGGTGGTCGAGCTCGACCACCGCGGGCTCGTGGCGCACGCCGCGGAGCACGACCTCGTGCTCGAGGTGCTGCTGCAGGTCGGCGACGCCGTGCCCGAGGGCCTGCCCGCGCTGCGCGTCTGGCGACCCGTCGGCTCGCCGCCGCTCGACGACGAGCGCCTCGCGCCCATCCGCCGCCTCGTGGCCGTCGAGCAGGATCGCGTGCTCAACCAGGATCCGGCGCTCGGCATCCGCAAGCTCGTCGACATCGCCGAGCGCGCGCTCTCGCCCGGCATCAACGACCCGACGACCGCGGTGCAGGTGCTCGACGAGCTGCACCGCATCCTCCGCCTCACCGTCACGCGGGCAGAGCTGCCCGCCCTCGTGTCGCGCGACGGCAGGCTGCGCCTCGTGCACCGGCCGCAGCGCGTCGAGCAGCTCATCGACCTCGCCATCGCCGAGCCGCTCCACTACGGCGAGGGGTCGCTGCAGGTGCCGCGACGCATCGCGGCCATGGTCGACGACCTCCGGGCGGTCGCGCTCGCCGAGCACCGACCGGCGCTCGAGTGGTGGGCGAGGCGGGCGGATGCGGTGGTGCGGACGCAGGAAGCGCGGCACGCGGGCGACCCACAGGCGCAGCCGGGGGACACCCCTTAGGGTTCGCCGTTTCGCCTCCGGCTCGCATCCCGAGTACCGTTGTCGGGGCCTCCGTGCGTCGACATCGACGTTCCGGGGGCATTTGACAGCGATACGTGAAGCGATTCGAGGCACATGAGCGAGCAGACGACACCCGGCACCGACACCAGCAGCAGCGCTCCTCCTCCCGACGGCTTCACCCACCACCCGGCGCTCGACATCCCGCCGCTGCCGGTCGAGGACGCGGAGCGCAAGCCGCTCGACCGGATCGTCTTCGGGATCGCCGCCGCCGTGGCGCTCGCCTTCGTGCTCTGGGGCACCCTCGGCACCGCGTCGCTCGGCACCGCCGCCGGCGCGGGCGTCGACTGGGTCGTGCACAACACGGGCTGGCTCTTCGCGCTCGCCGCATCGGGCTTCGTCGTCTTCATCGTCTGGATCGCCGCGAGCCGCTTCGGCCGCATCCCGCTCGGCGACGACGGCGAGGACCCGGAGTTCTCGACGATGTCCTGGATCGCGATGATGTTCTCGGCCGGCATGGGCATCGGCCTCGTCTTCTACGGCGTCACCGAGCCGGTGAGCCACCTCGTCACGCCGCCGCCCGGCACCGGCGGCGGCGACGACGCCGAGGCCGTGCGCACGGCGATGGCGACGACGATGTTCCACTGGTCGCTGCACCCGTGGGCGATCTACGCCGTCGTCGGCCTCGCGCTCGCCTACACCGGCTTCCGCAAGCGTCGACCGCTGCTCATCTCGTCGGCGTTCACCGCGCTCGTCGGCAAGCGCACCGTCGAGGGACCGGTCGGCCGCGCGATCGACATCTTCGCCATCTTCGCGACCCTCTTCGGCTCGGCGACCTCGCTCGGCCTCGGCGCGCTGCAGATCGGCTCGGGCCTCGAGCTCGTCGCCGGCATCGGCGAGGTCGGCAACGGCGTGATCATCGCCATCATCGCGATCCTCACCGCCCTCTTCGTCGTCTCGGCCGTGTCGGGCATCTCGCGCGGCATCAAGTGGCTGTCGAACACCAACATGGTGCTCGCGGGCGTCCTCGCGCTGTTCGTGCTCGTCGTCGGCCCCACCGTCTTCATCCTCAACCTGCTGCCCACGACCATCGGCGCCTACTTCGAGCAGCTCGCCGTCATGTCGGCGCGCACCGAGGCCGCCGGCGGCGAGGCCGTCGCCGCGTGGCTGTCAGGCTGGACGATCTTCTACTGGGCCTGGTGGGTGAGCTGGACGCCGTTCGTCGGCATGTTCATCGCGCGCATCTCGCGCGGCCGCACCATCCGCCAGTTCGTCACCGGCGTGCTCGTCGTGCCCTCGCTCGTCTCGCTCGTGTGGTTCGCGATCTTCGGCGGGCTCGGCATCGACCTCGAGCGCGCGGGCATCGACCTCGGCAGCTCCGGCACGCCCGAGGCGACGCTCTTCATGGCGCTCGGCGAGCTGCCGCTCGCGCAGATCACGGCGATCGTCGTCATGGTGCTCGTCGCGATCTTCTTCGTGTCGGGCGCCGACGCCGCGTCGATCGTCATGGGCACCCTCTCGCACCGCGGCTCGCTGCGGCCGAGCCGCGCATCCGTCGTCTTCTGGGGCGTCGCGACCGGCGCCGTCGCCGCCATCATGCTGCTGCTCGGCGGCGAGGACGCGCTGGCCGGCCTGCAGCAGGTGACGATCATCGCGGCACTGCCGTTCGTCGTCATCATGGTCGGCCTCGCCGTCGCCCTCACGCGCGACCTCTCGCAGGACCCGGTCGTCGTGCGCCGCGCGTACGCGGTCGCGGCGGTCGAGCAGGCGGTCGTCGCGGGCGTCACCGAGCACGGCGACGACTTCCAGCTGACCGTCGAGCAGACCGCGCCCGGCGAGGGCGTCGGCGAGCTCGTGCCCACGCAGCCCGTCGACCCCGCCGCGCTCCCGTCGACCGAGGCGCCGAGCGCCCGCTCCGACGACGGGGCGGCGGATGCGTCGGGTGACGAGCCCGCGGACGGTCGCGCCGACGCAGTGGCCCGGCCCGAGGAGCCGCCCCGGCCGTAGGATGGCGCAATGCGCATGCGAGTGGCCGCCTACGCCCTCATCACGAGGGGCGAGGGCGACGGCGCGCAGATCCTGCTGCCGCACTGGCGCGAGGGCGGCATGTCGGGCTGGACGCTGCCGGGCGGCGGCGTCGAGCCGGGGGAGCACCCGGCCGACGGCGCCGTGCGGGAGGTCAAGGAGGAGACCGGCTACGACGTGCGGCTCGTGAGCCTGCTCGGCGTCGACTCCGCCGTGCTCTCGAGCGCCGCGCGCGGCGACGAGCTGCAGGCGCTGCGCATCCTCTACCGCGCCGAGATCATCGGCGGCGAGCTCGCCGTCGAGGTGGGCGGCACGACCGACGACGTCGCGTGGCACGCGCTCGCGGATGTGCCGGAGCTGCGGCACGTGCACGCCGTCGACTGGGCGCTGCGCCACCTCGGCGACGCCGGATCGCCGCTGCGCTGATGCCCGCCATGCCCCCGCTGGTCGTGCTCGGCCTCGCCCTCATGGCGGCGAGCGTCGTCATCAGCGGCATCGACATCGTGCGCACGATGCGCTCCGGGCGGGAGCCAGAGCGGCGGCTGCGCGCCTTCCTGCTCGCGGCCGGCGTGCTCATCGCCGGCGGCATCCTCGTGGTCGTCGGCTCGACCCTGGGCTGAGCCGGCGGAGCACGCCGGGCTCGCGCCAGCACGCAGCAGGGCCCCGCCTCGCGGCGGAGCCCCTGCTGTCGAGCGTCGGATCAGGCCTGCGGCGAGCCGGCCTCCGGGCCCTCGGCGAGGCCGCCGGAGGGCTGGTCGACCGGGCGCGGCGGCGCGTCGATCGCCGAGTCGGCGGCGTCGGGGATCCAGAGGTCGTCGTCGGCGCGGAGCGTCTGCCACGCGGCGTAGGCCGCGCTCGCGACCGCCACGGCGCCGGCGCCGATGAGGAGCCACTGCCAGGCGTTGGGACCGCTCTTCGCGGCGTGCGCGGGCGAGACCTCGGGCACCGTCGTGTAGCGGCGCACGCTGTCGATGGCGTCCTTCACGCGGTCGTCCTTCGCGATCTGCGCCATGGCCGCGAACGAGCCGAGGCCCGATGCGATGGCCGGCACGACCGACGAGTTCCAGCCCCGCGTGGCGCGGGAGAGCGTGTTGCGGCCGGCGTCGACGCCGCGGTGCACGTAGCGCTCGGCGGTCGGACGCAGCGACTCGTTGCCGTAGGCGCGAGCGGCCTCGCGGGCCTCGCGGGCGATCTCGGCGGCGTGGTGGTTCACCACGCGCTGCTCGGCCCAGAGCTTGTCGGCCTGCTTGCGGAGCTTCTTCACCTGCTTCGCGCGCTTGCGCGAGAGTTCGAGCGACATATCCGTCCTTCCGTGGGGAGAGCCTGCGGCTGATCATTGCAGGTTTTCCTGGACGCGTCACCCAGCGGACGAGCGGTTTCGCTGTCGTCGAACCTGCCCCCTCCGACGGGCTCCGCAGGCCCTCGCTGTGGGAGGATCGAGGCATGGCTCACCACACTGCTGTCGCGACGATCCGCACGAACCTCGGCGAGATCAAGGTCAACCTCCTCGGCGACCACGCCCCCAAGACGGTGCAGAACTTCGTCGAGCTCGCCACCGGTGCTCGCGAGTGGACGCACCCCGGCACCGGCAAGACCTCGACCGACCCGCTCTACGACGGCGTCGTCTTCCACCGCATCATCCCCGACTTCATGATCCAGGGCGGCGACCCGCTCGGTCAGGGCGTCGGCGGCCCCGGCTACCAGTTCGACGACGAGATCCACCCCGAGCTCGACTTCAACGCCCCGTACGTGCTCGCCATGGCGAACGCCGGCATCCAGGGCGGCCGCGGCACGAACGGCTCGCAGTTCTTCATCACGACCGTCGCGACCCCGTGGCTCAAGGGCAAGCACACGATCTTCGGCCTCGTCGAGGACGAGGCGTCGCGCAAGGTCGTCGACGCGATCCAGGCCGTGCCCACCGACGGCCGCGACCGTCCCCTCGAGGACGTCGTGATCGAGTCCGTCGAGATCCAGCAGGCCTGACCCCAGGTGTCCGCCGCCCCGCCTGCCGATCGCTGCTACCGGCATCCTGATCGGCAGAGCTGGGTGCTCTGCCAGCGCTGCGGCCGCACCATCTGCGGCGAGTGCCAGCAGCAGGCGCCGGTCGGCGTGCACTGCCCCGAGTGCGTGCGCGAGCTGCGCGACGAGCAGCGCGCGCGCCTGCGCGAGACGCGCGTCGCCCACGGCGGCCCGCGCACCGCGATCGGGCAGCGCACCCGGCAGTGGCTCGCGCAGCCCGCGCCGGTGACGATCGCCATCGTCGCGGTCACCGCGGTCGTCGGCGTGCTGCAGATCCTGCCCGGCAACCTGTCGGGGCAGCTGATGTACTTCCTGCCCTACTCGCTCGTCGAGCCGTGGCGCTTCCTCACCTACGCGCTCGTGCACGCGGGGGTGCTGCACTTCGCCTTCAACATGATGATCCTGTGGATGGTGGGGCCGGCGATCGAGGAGCGCATCGGTCGGCTGCCGTACCTCGCGGCGTACGTCGTGAGCGCGGCGGGGGCTGCGGTCGCGGTCGCGTGGTTCACGCCGGCCTCCGCCGTGGTCGGCGCCTCGGGCGCGATCTACGCACTGTTCGGCATGGCGATCGGCATGCAGCGGATGCTCGGGCGGGTGCAGTCGGCGCTGCTCGTGCTCGTCGGCATCAACCTCGTGATCACCTTCGCGTTCGGCGGCATCTCGTGGCCGGCGCACGTCGGCGGCCTCGCGATCGGGCTCGCGCTCGGCTTCGGCATCGGCGCGGTGCATGCGCGGATGCGCGGGGACCGCACCACGCGGGCGGCGTGGCTGGTCATCGGCGGCGTCGCGCTCGTGCTCGCGGCGCTGTTCGCGGCGCGCATCGCCGTGCTGCTCTGAGCGGACGCGACGGCCCGCTCTCCACAGGTTTCTCCACAGCTGGGGAGAACTACACCGGTGTGATTCGGTCGGCTACTTCCAGCGCGTCGTCATGATGAAGCCGATGAACATCACGCCGAAGCCGATCACGATGTTCCAGGAGCCCAGCTGCGGCAGCGGCAGCGTCGTGCCCGAGATGTAGTACACGATCACCCAGAGGAAGCCGACGAGCATGAAGCCGAACATGACCGGCTTGAACCAGGCCGGGTTCCGCTGGTCGTCGTGCGGGGAGCGCTCCTTGCCCTTCGCGGACCGGCTCTTGGCGGCCGACGCCTTCTCGATGGACTTGTCGCTGCTCATGGCACCCAATGGTAATGCAGGCGCCGCCTAGGATTGAGCGGTGGCCAGGCAGCAGCGCGCGGAGGGTCGCCGCCCCCGGCGGCGCGCCTCGCCCGCGAGCGTGCTGGGCGAGCTGCTCGTGACCGCGGGGGTGCTCGCGCTCGGCTACGCCGGCTGGCAGCTGTGGCTCTCGGACGCCGTGCTCGGCGGGCAGCAGCAGGAGGCGGCGCGCAGCTTCGCCTCGCAGCTGGGGCCGATCCAGCCCGGACCGCCCGACGCATCCGCCCCCGATGCGGAGCTCCGCACCGACGAGCCGCCGACGGAGCCTGCCGCCGCCGACCGCGAGTCGTTCGCCGTGATGTACATCCCTCGGCTCGGCGGCTTCGAGCGCGTGATCGGCGAGGGCACGAGCCGCGCGGTGCTCGACTCGCTCGAGCAGGGGCTCGCGCACTACAGCGACTCGGCGCAGCCGGGGGAGCTGGGCAACTTCGCCGTCGCCGGGCACCGCAACGGGCAGGGCGGGCCGTTCACGCACCTCGACGAGCTGCGCGTCGGCGACCGCATCTACGTGCAGACCGCCGGCGCGTGGTACGTCTACGAGTTCCGCAACCACGAGTACGTGCCGCCGACCGCCGTCGAGGTCGTGGCCCCGGTGCCGCAGCAGCCCGAGACGCCCGCCGACGGGCGCTACCTCACGCTCACGACGTGCAACCCCGAGTGGTCGGCCGAGGGCCGGCTCATCGCCTACGCCACCTGGCTCGGGTGGCAGGGGGCCGAGGCCGGCATGCCCGCCGAGCTTGCCGCCAGCCTCGGGAGGGCATGATGTATGCAGCACTCTGGCGTGCGCTGCCCGGGCCCTGGCCCGTGCGGCTGCTGCTCGTGGCCGCGCTGCTCGCGGCCGTCGCCTGGTTCCTCGTCCTCCACGGCTACCCGTGGGTGATGCAGACCTTCTTCCCGACCCCGGACCCCACCATCACATGACTCGCATCCTCGTCGTCGACAACTTCGACAGCTTCGTCTACACCCTCGCCGGCTACCTCCAGGAGCTCGGCGCGGAGGTCTCGGTCGTGCGCAACGACGAGGTCGACGCGTCGACTATCCGCGACTGGGACGCCGTGCTGCTCTCGCCGGGCCCCGGCGCTCCGGCCGACGCGGGCGTCTCCATCCCGATGGTGCACGCCGCGATCGAGACCGGCACGCCGCTGCTGGGCGTCTGCCTCGGTCACCAGGCGATCGCCGAGGCGCTCGGCGGCGTGGTCACGCACGCGCCGCAGCTCATGCACGGCAAGACGAGCCTCGTCGAGCACGACGGCACGACCGTCTTCGAGGGCCTCCCGAGCCCGCTCACCGCGACGCGCTACCACTCGCTCGCGATCGTCGACGGCACGGTGCCGGATGCGCTGCGCGTCACCGCGCGGACGGTCGCGGATGCGCAGGCGGGCGTGATCATGGCGGTCGAGCACCGCGGTGCCCCCGTCTGGGGTGTGCAGTTCCACCCGGAGTCGGTGCTCACCGAGGGCGGCTACCGGATGCTCGGCAACTGGCTCGAGGCCGCGGGCCTCACCGGCGCGGCGCAGCTCGCCGAGGGCCGCGCGCCGCTCGTGACGCTCGCACCGCCGCCCGACCACGTGGCGTAGTCGGGTCGACACCCCGGCTCGCGAGAGCGTCAGCCCTCGTCGCCTCCGCCGCCTCCGCCGCCGCCTCCGCCGCCGCCTCCGCCGTTGCCGGGGTTGGTCGGCTCCGGCTCGGGCTCGGGCTCCGGCTCCGGCTCCGGCTCCGGTGCGGGCGCCGGCGCGGGATCGGGCGCCGGCTGGCCGTTGCAGTAGAGCAGCGTGATGGTGCTGCCCTGCGGGTGGTCGCCGGGCGTGAGCGACTGCTCGACCACGTCGCCGCCCAGGCAGCGCGTCGTGAAGCGGCGGTCGACGGTGAGCCCGAGGGCGCTCATCTGGTCGGCGGCGCTCGAGATCGCCTGCCCCGTGACGTCGGGCACGGTCACGAGCCCGCTCGCGAGGACGATGTTGACGGTCGCGCCGCGCGAGACGTCGGTGCCGGCGCTCGGATCGGTGCGCACGACGAGGTCCGCGGCGACGGTCGGCGCGTTCTCGCGCGTCACGGTGCCGACGGTGTACCCCGCCGCCTCGAGCGCCTGCCGCGCCTGCGCCTCGGTGAGGTTGGCGACGCTCAGCAGCGGCGAGGGGGGCGGGCCGTTCGAGACCACGACCGTGATCGCGGCGCCGGGGGAGAGCACGATGCCCGCGTCGGGATCCGTGCGCAGCACCGTGCCGGCCTCGGCGTCGTCGATCACGCGCCGCACCTCGGGCACGAGCTCGGCGCCCTCGACCGCGGCGACCGCCTCCTCCTCCTGCATGCCGGCGACGGCGGGCACGGTGGTGGAGAGCCCGGCGATCGGGATGCTGCCGCCCAGGCTGACGGCCCACGCGACGGCGCCCACGACGAGCACGGCGATGAGCGCGACGGCGCCCCAGAGCCAGGCGACGGGCGGGCGGCGGTCGCGCCGCACGGCCGCGAGCTCCGCGGTCGTCTCGGCCTCCGGCTGCGGGTCGTCGACGGCGAGCGCGGCGAACATCGTCGTCGCGGCGCCGATCTCGACCGGTGCGGTGTCGGTGCGCTCGAAGGGCACGAGCACGCCGGCGAGCGCGTCGTCGAGCGCCTGCTTGAACTCCGTGGCCGTCTGGAAGCGGCGCTCGCGGCGCTTCTCGAGCGCCTTCGCGACGATGGAGTCCATCTCGGGCGTGATGCCCGGGGTGATCGACGAGGTGGTCGGCGGCTCCTCGGCGACGTGCTGGTAGGCGACGCCCACCGCGGTGTCGGACTCGAAGGGCGCGCGGCCGGTCAGCAGCTCGAAGAGGATGACGCCGGTCGAGTAGAGGTCGGTGCGGGCGTCGACCGACTCGCCGCGCGCCTGCTCGGGGGAGAAGTACTGGGCGGTGCCGAGGATGGTGCCGGTCTGCGCCACGTTGGCGCTCGTCTCGCTCACCGCACGGGCGATGCCGAAGTCCATCACCTTGATCTGGCCGCCGGGCGTCACCATGACGTTGCCCGGCTTGATGTCGCGGTGCACGATGCCGGCCCGGTGCGAGTACTCGAGGGCGGTGAGGATGCCCTTGGTGATGCGCACAGCCTCGGCCTCGGTGAGCGGGCCCTCGGCGATGATGTCCTTCACCATCCGGCCGTCGACGTACTCCATCACGATGTACGGCACGGCGGCGGCCTCGCCCTGGGCGTCGAACGCAGGCTCCTCGCCGGCGTCGAAGACGCGCACGACGGTGGGGTGCGACATCCGCGCCGCCGACTGCGCCTCCTGACGGAAGCGCGTGCGGAACTCCGGGTCGAGCGAGAGCTCGGGCTTCAGCAGCTTGACGGCGACCTGCCGGTCGAGACGGGTGTCACGGGCCTTGTGCACCTGGGCCATGCCGCCCTGGCCGATCAGCTCGCCGATCTCGTAGCGGTCGCCGAGGGTCCGCAGGGAGGCGATGATGCTGTCGGTCATCGCGGCTCCTTCCCTCGTGCATGCGTCAGGACGTCGTCCCGGCGCGCGGCGGGATCGGTCGATTCTACGTCACGGGCGCGGGCGATCCCCGTGCTGCGGCCGATCAGGGCTGGACCGGCGGCTCCACCGGCAGGGTCTCGGTCGGCTCCGTGGGCGTCGGCGTGGGCGTCGGCTCGGGCTCCGGGGTCTCCTCCGGCTTCGCGGTCATCGTGAGCGCCGGGGAGGAGCCGCTCGTGAGGGACTCGCCGCCGTCGACGTCGCACGTGTAGGTGTACGAGATCGTGGTGTCGCCGGCGGGCACCGAGCTGAAGTTCATCTGGGCGATGCCGGTCTCCTCGATCTGCTCCCGACCGTCGGGCCAGGTGATCGTGGTCGTGTAGCCGCCGAGGCTGTAGCCCGCGGGGCAGGTCGCCTCGTCCCAGACGACGACGGGGCTGTCGCCGACCGTGAGGGCGGCCGGGTCGCCGCCGTCCTGCAGGCGCGGCACCGACGTGGGGTCGGCGATCGCGGCCACAGGGGCGTAGAGCGTGCCCGTCACGGTCGATCCCACCGGCACCGGGCCGGTCGGGTCGACGGCGTAGACGGTGCCCGCGTCGGCCTCGGCGATGGCCGGGTTGCCGGTCTCGACCGCGGGCTCGAGCTCGAGCGCCTCGATGGCGGCGCGGAACTCGGCCTCGTCCATCCCCTCGAAGTCGCTCAGGTCGATGTCGACCGTCTCGAGGGTCTGGCTCGGCACCGGCGTGCCCGAGTCGACGGGCTGCTGCTGCTGCTGGTTGAGCAGCATCATCGCGATCGCCACGCCGGCCGCCACGAGCAGCACCGCGAGGATCACGACGGGCCAGATCCACGGGTTGCGGCGCCGGTCGCGGTCGCGCTCCAGGGTCGTCGCCCGGGTGACCGGCAGCGCCGCCGTCGCGGGGCTCGACTGGGTCGTGATCACCCGGGTCGCGGCCTGGGTCGGCGAGTCGATCGTCGCGAACGAGTCGGTCGAGGCGATGCCCGGCACGATCGCCGCGGCGCCCGCGATGTCGCCGCGGCGCAGCATGGTCGCGGCGCGCGACAGGTGCGCCGCGGACGTGGGGCGGTCGGCGGGGGTCTTCGCGATGCACGACAGCACGAGGTTGCGCACCGGCTCCGGCACGGTGCCGGGCAGGTCCGGCGGCGCGTCGTTGATGTGCGCCATCGCGATCGCGACCTGCGACTCGCCCGTGAACGGCCGCCGGCCGGCGAGCGCCTCGTAGGCGACGATGCCGAGCGAGTAGATGTCGGTCGACGGCGCGGCCTGCTGCCCCGAGGCCTGCTCGGGCGAGAGGTACTGCACCGTGCCCATGACCTGGCCGGTCGCCGTGAGCGGCACCTGGTCGGCGATGCGCGCGATGCCGAAGTCGGTGATCTTGACCCGGCCCTCGGGCGTGATGAGCAGGTTGCCGGGCTTGATGTCGCGGTGCACGAGCCCCGCCTGGTGCGCCGCGTGGAGCGCGGCGGAGGTCTGCGCGACGATGTCGAGCACCTTGTCGGCCGAGAGCGTGCGGTCGCGGTCGAGGATCGCGCTGAGCGGCTCGCCCGGCACGAGCTCCATCACGAGGAAGGCGCTGCCCTCCTCCTCGCCGTAGTCGAAGACGTTGGCGATGCCCTCGTGGTTGACGAGCGCGGCGTGGCGGGCCTCGGCGCGGAAGCGCTCGAGGAACCCGGGGTCGCCCATGTACTCGTCCTTGAGGATCTTGAGCGCCACCGTGCGGCCGATCACCTGATCGGTCGCCTGCCACACCTCGCCCATGCCGCCGATGGCGATCCGGCTGGTCAGCTGGTATCGCCCACCGAAGGTGAGTCCGCTGGATGGTCTCATGAGTTCAGCACCGCCTCGATCACTGCTCTCCCGATAGGTGCGGCGATCACGTTTGAAGTATCACCGACGATGTTCTCATCCGGCACGACCACGACGGCGACTGCCACGCTCCGGTCGTCCGTCTCGCCGTAGCCCGTGAACCACAGGTTGAACGGCTCGTTGTTCTCGCCCGTCTCCGCGGTGCCGGTCTTGCCGCCCACCGTCACGCCCGGGATCGCGGCGTTGGAGGCGAGCCCCTCGCTCACGCCGAGCTCCATCGCGCCGCGCAGCGCCGCCGCCGTCTCGGCCGAGATGGGGTTGCCCTGGATGGTCGGCTCCGGGTCGTCGAGCACGTCGAGGTTGGGCGCGAGCACGCGGTCGACCATGTTGGGCCGCATCATCGTGCCGTCGTTCGCGATCGCCGCGGTGGTCATCGCCACCTGCAGGGGCGTCACGCGCACGTCGTACTGGCCGAAGGCCGTCAGCATCGTCTGCGCCTCGTCGAGGCCCGTGGGGTAGGAGCTGGGGGTCACGGCGAGCGGGATGTCGAGCGGCTGGCCGTAGCCGAACGCCGCCGCCTGCTCGGCGAGCGCATCCTGGCCGAGCTCCTGCCCGAGCTGCGCGATGGGGATGTTGCACGAGAGCACGAGCGACGTCTCGAGCGTCGCCTGCTCGCCGGGGCCGCACGTCTCGCGGGAGGCGTTGCGCACCTCGCTCGTCGACTGCGGCAGCGTGAGCGTCTCGGGGTTGTCGAACTCCGACTGGAGGTCGAAGCGGCCCGACTCGAGCGCGGCGGCGACGGTCACGAGCTTGAAGACCGAGCCGGGGTAGTAGAGGTCGCCAGCGATCGCGCGGTTCTGCAGCGGCTGCTCGGGGTCGGCGAGCAGCTGGTTGTACGTCTCGGTGACGGCCGCGGTGTTGTGGCTCGCGAAGGCGTTGGGGTCGAACGTGGGGCTCGAGTACATCGCGAGCACGTCGCCCGTCTCGGGGTCGAGCGCGACGACCGCGCCCTCCCGGCCACCCAGCGCATCCGCCGCCGCCTGCTGCGCGTCGTGGTCGATCGTCAGCTCGACCGACGAGCCCGCCGGGTCCTGCCCGGTGAGCGTCGCGAGGATCTGGTCGAGGAACTGGCTGTTGGCGCTGCCGGTGAGCTCGGCGTTCATCGCGCCCTCGATGCCCGTGTTGCCCTGCCCGAGCGTGTTGTAGCCCGTGACGGGCGCGTACAGCGGCCCCATCGGGTACTCGCGCTGCCACTCGAACTCGTCGTTCGACGGCGTCGACAGCGCCACCTGCACGCCGTCGACCACGATCGAGCCGCGCTCGACCGCGAAGGAGTCGTACAGCGTGCGCGTGTTGCGCGGATCGGCGTGCAGCGAGTCGGCCTGCACGGCCTGGATCATCGTCGACGAGCCGAAGAGCCCGAGGAACATCACCAGCAGCAGCGTGCTCACGCGGCGGATGGGCCTGCGCATGCTCTGCTCCCGTTCGACGCCCGTCATGCGATCCCCCTTCCGCGCACCGAGTCGCTCAGCCTCAGCAGCAGCGCGACGATGAGCCAGTTGGCCAGCAGCGAGGAGCCGCCGGCTGCCAGGAACGGCGTGGTGAGGCCCGTCAGCGGGATGAGCCTCGTGACGCCGCCCACGACGATGAACACCTGCAGGCCGATCGCGAAGGCGAGGCCCACGGCGAGGAGCTTCGTGAAGTCGTCCGGCCCCTGGAAGCCCACGCGCACGCCGCGCGAGACCAGGATCAGGTAGAGCCCGAGGATCGCGAAGATGCCGGCGAGGCCCAGCTCCTCGCCGAGCGACGGGATGATGTAGTCGCTGTTGGCGTACGGCGTGATGTCGGGCCGGCCGAGGCCGAGCCCGGTGCCGAGCAGGCCGCCGTGCGCCATGCCGAACACGCCCTGCACGATCTGGAACGAGCCGCCCTGCGCCTCGTAGACGCTCTGGTCGAAGGCGTGGATCCAGGCGTCGATGCGGCGCTGCACGTAGCCGAGCACGAAGTAGGCCGCGATGCCGCCGAGCGCGACGAGGCCGACGCCGATGAACATCCACGAGCGGCGGCCGGTGGCGACGTAGATCATCACGAGGAACAGGCCGAAGTAGAGCATCGACGTGCCGAGGTCGCGCTGGAACACCAGCACGAGCATGCACATGCCCCAGACGATGAGGATGGGCCCGAGGTCGCGCAGGCGCGGGAAGCGGATGCCGAGCACCTTCTTGCCCACGACCGACAGCGAGTCGCGCGCCGTCATGAGGTAGCCGGCGAAGAAGATCGCGAGGGCGATCTTGGCGAGCTCGCCCGGCTGCAGCGAGACGATGCTGCCGATGCCGATCCACACGGTCGCGCCGTTGATCGTGCGGCCGATGCCGGGCACGAGGGGCAGCACGAGCAGGATGATCGCGATCGCCATGGCGAGGAACCGGTAGCGCGCGAGCACGCGGTGGTTGCGCACGACGACGATCGCCGCGATCGCGACGACGAGCGCGATGCCCGTCCAGGTGATCTGGCGCATGGAGGCGGCGTCCCAGCCGGTGACGCCCTCGGCGATGTCGATGCGGTAGATCATCGCGATGCCGAGGCCGTTGAGCACCGTCGCGACCGGCAGGATGATCGCGTCGGCCTCGCGCGCGACGATGCGCAGCGCGATGTGGAGGGCGAGCGTCAGGATGCCGAGCCCGGCGGCGAGCTGCAGCGGGAACAGGTCGACGCGCTGCAGGGCGCCGAGCTGCACGAGCACCATCGCGCCGCCCGCGATCACCCAGGCGATCACGAGCAGGAACAGCTCGAGGTTGCGCAGCTTCGCGGGGTTGCGGATGCGCACGCGGATCGCCTCGGTCACATCGCGCAGCTGCACGATGCCCGTCTGGAGGGCGCTGGGAGCGGTGCGATCCGTCATGGCGTCGGCTCCAATCGCTCGACCACGGCCTGCGCGGCCTGGAGCGAGTCGGCGGAGATCGTCTGCTCGACGTTGCGCTGGTTGAAGGGGGTGAGGTCGTCGATCGCGATGTCGGTCTCCTGCACCTCCGTCGCGAGGACGATCGGCCCGATCTGCTGCTGGATGCCCTGGTAGATCGCGACGTTGCCGGCCTCGTTGACGCCGACGAAGTAGCGGTCCTGGGTCCAGCCGTAGAACAGCACGCTCACGATCGCGACGAGGATCACCGTGAGCACCGCGCCGACGCCCCAGCTGATGCGCCGGTTGCGCCGCATGCGCCGCTGCTCGGCGAGCAGCTCCTGCAGGAACTCCTCGCTCTCGGGCTCGAAGTGCTCGAACGCGGGCTGCTGGCGCGACTGGCGCGGGTGCAGCAGCAGCTGGCCGAGGCTCACCGAGGTGCGCTCGGGCTCGACCGCCTCGTAGCTGATGGGGGCGGCGGCGGAGCCGACGGTGGTCGGCTCGATCGACGACGAGCGCTGCTCGTCGATGTCGCACAGCACCACGGTCACGTTGTCGGGCGCGCCGCGCGAGAGCGACTCGTTGACGAGCCGCTGCACGGTCGACGGGGTGTCGAGCCCCTGCTCGAGGATGGCGCGGATGCGCTCTTCGTCGACGTAGCTCGAGAGGCCGTCGGAGCACACGAGCCAGCGGTCGCCGGGCAGCGCCTGCTCGACGGCCGTATCGATCTCAGGGTGCGTCTCGACGTTGCCGAGCACGCGCATCACGACGTTGCGGCGCGGGTGGTGCTCGGCCTCCTCGCGCGTGATGCGGCCGGCCTCGACGAGCTTCTGCACGAAGGTGTGGTCGGTCGAGAGCTGCTCGAGCGCGCCCACGCGGTAGCGGTAGATGCGGCTGTCGCCGATGTGGGCCATGGCGACGCGGTCGCCGACCCGGATGATGCCGGAGGCGGTCGTGCCCATGCCGCTGAGCTCGGGGTGCTCGACCATCGCCTGCTGGAGCGCGTCGTTGCCCTCTCGCAGCCGCTCGGCGAGCGCCTGCGCGGCCTCCTCGGCACTGCCGTACTCGCGGTCGGCCTCGCGCGCCTTGCGGGTCACGATCGCGCTCGCGACGTCGCCGCCGGCGTGACCGCCCATGCCGTCGGCGACGAAGCACAGGTGGTTCCCGGCGTAGCCGGAGTCCTGGTTCTCCGTGCGGATCCGGCCGACGTGGCTGATCGCGGCGGCGAGGGGTGTGCTCAAACTCAGCGCCTCAGCTCGAACGTCGTCGTGCCGATCCGCACGGCGCTGCCGACCTGCACGGGCGTCGCCTCGCTGATGCGCTTGCCGTCGACGTAGGTGCCGTTCGTCGAGCCGAGGTCCTGCACCATCCACTGGTCGCGCCAGCGCACGACCTTCGCGTGGTTGTTGGAGGTGTAGTCGTCCTTGATCTGGAGGCCCGCGCCGCTCGAGCGGCCGATCGTCAGGCCCGTCGCCGGCAGGTCGAGCTCGAGGCCCGCCCGGGGGCCCGACGTGATGACGACGCGGGTCGCGGCGCCCGGGGCGGATGCGGCGGCCGGCGCCGCGCGCTCGGTGACGGTCGTCGGCGCATCCGCTGCCGCCGCGGCGGCCGGCGCCGTCGTGGCCGCCTGCTCGCGGGAGCGCTGGTTCTGCACCGCCACGCGCTGCAGCGGCGTCAGGCGCGGCCCGAACAGGTCGCTGCGCAGCGAGTACAGCACGATGAAGATGAACAGCCAGAGCAGCGCGAGGAAGCCGATCCGGATGATGATGAGGGTCAGCTCGCTCACGGGCGCTGCTCCTTGGACTGCGCCAGCACGCGGTAGACGATGCGGGTGGCTCCGATGTCGATGATCGAGTCGGGCTCGAGCAGCGCGCTCTTGAGCGCCCGCCCGTTGAGGGTCGTGCCGTTCGTGGAGCCGAGGTCGCTCACCTGGGCGCGGGTGCCGTCCCAGACGATCTCGGCGTGCTTGCGCGAGGCGCCGGCGTCGTCGACCGTGATGTCGGCGTCCGAGCCGCGGCCGATGACGGTGCGGCCCTTGCGCAGCGTGTGCCGCTTGCCCTTGATGTCGACGACCGCCGTCCAGACGACCTCGCCGGCCTCGGTGTCGGAGGAGATCTCGAACATGCCGGTCGTCATCGCCTCGTCGGGCGTGAGGCCGAGGCCGATGGGGCCCGGGAACGAGTAGCCGGACTGCCGAGCGTGCGTCTGGAGCGTGCCGGTCAGCTCGTCGAGCAGGGCGTCGCCGAGGCGCCGCAGGCGCTGGAAGTCGGAGGGGGCGAGCCGCACGGTGAGGCGGTTCGGCACGAGGATGCGGTCGCGCGAGACGACGGAGGCGTTGGTGTCGAGCTCGCGCTTGAGCGCGCTCGCGAGCTCGACCGGCTCGACGCCGGCGCGGAAGGTCTTCGCGAAGGCGCCGTTGACGGCCTTCTCGAGCCCGCGCTCGATCGAATCGAGGAATCCCATGTCCGTCATCACCGTCCCTATGCCGCCGCAAGCGTACCCGGCGAGTCTAGGAACCTGATATTCTCGTGGGGTTGCCCTGGTTCTCCGGGGTGCGCGCGAGTGGCGGAATTGGCAGACGCGCTGGCTTCAGGTGCCAGTGTCCGCAAGGACGTGGGGGTTCAAGTCCCCCCTCGCGCACGAACGGCCCCGGGCTCCACCCCGGGGCCTTTCGCTTGCGGGGCTGGGTCTCGGTACGGCGGCCTCCGGCCGCCTACTCGACCTTGACCCCTCCGGGCGCAACGCCGCTGGGCGGCATTGCGCCCTACGGCGTCAAGACCACCTTGATGCAGCCGTCCTGCTTCTTCTGGAAGAGCTCGTACATCTCGGGGGCGCGCTCGAGCGGCACGCGGTGCGTCACGAGGTCCTCGACGCCGAGCGGGTCGGACGGGTCCTCGACGAGCGGCAGCAGCGCATCCCGCCACGACTGCACGTTGCACTGGCCCATGCGGATCGCGACCTGCTTGTCGAACAGGGTCATCATCGGGATGGGGTCGGCCTGGCCGACGTACACGCCGCTCAGCGACACCGTGCCGCCCCGCCGCACCGCGTCGAACGCCGTGTAGAGCGCGGTCAGGCGGTCGAGGCCGGCGTTGCGCAGCATCGGCTTCGCCAGCAGGTCGGGCAGCGCGCCGACGAGCGCCTGCGCCGCCGCGGTGCCGGGCGCGCCGTGCGCCTCCATGCCGACGGCGTCGACGATCGAGTCGGGCCCGCGGCCGTCGGTCGCGGCGCGCAGCACCTCGACCGCGTCGGTCATGTCGATCGTCTCGACGCCGTGCCGCTCGGCCATCGCGCGGCGCTCCGGCACCGGGTCGACGCCGATCACGCGGTGGCCGAGGTGCCGGCCGATGCGGGCGGCGAACTGCCCGACGGGCCCGAGCCCGAGCACGGCGAGCGTGCCGCCCTCGGGCACGTCGGCGTACTGCACGCCCTGCCACGCGGTGGGGAGGATGTCGCTGAGGAAGAGGTAGCGGTCGTCGGGCAGCTCGTGCCCCACCTTCGTGGCGTTGAAGTCGGCGAGCGGCACGCGCAGCCGCTCGGCCTGGCCGCCGGGCACCGAGCCGTACAGCGACGTGTAGCCGTACAGCGACGCGCCCGTGCCCTGCTCGCGGTTCTGCGTCGTCTCGCACTGCGTGGTGAGGCCGCGCGCGCACATGAAGCAGCTGCCGCACGCGATGACGAACGGGATCACCACGCGGTCGCCCGGCCGGAGCGTCGTGACCGCGGGCCCCACCTCCTCGACGATGCCCATCGTCTCGTGCCCCAGCACATCCCCCTCCTCGAGGAACGGGCCGAGCAGCTCGTAGAGGTGGAGGTCCGACCCGCAGATGGCCGTCGACGTGACGCGGATCACCGCATCCGTCGACTCCTGCAGCCGCGGGTCGGGCACCTCCTCGACCGAGACCTTGCGCTTTCCCTGCCACGTGAGTGCTCGCATGGCCTCGACGGTACGCCGATGGGGTGCAGATCGCCTGGGGGAGGCTCCCAGGTTCAGCCGGCGCGGCCGGCGCCTCCCTGGCGCAGCTCGCCGTCGACGAGCTCGTGCTTCGGGTCGTGCACCTTGCCGATGAGCTCCTCGCCGATCGCGATGCGGTCGACGTCGTCCTCGCCCGGCACGACGTCGCCGCGGAGGCTGCGCCCGGCGGTCTCGTTGAAGGTCCAGATGGCGATGAGGCCGATGATGCCCGCGACCGTCATGTAGAAGCCGGGCACGAGCGTCGAGCCCGTCTCGCCGATCAGCCACTCGTTGATGAGGCCCGCGGGGCCGCCGAGCAGCGAGGTGGCGACGTTGTAGCCGAGCGCGAAGCCCGCGTAGCGCACGGTCGTCGGGAAGAGCGCCGGCAGCGTCGCGGAGATGTTGCACAGCAGCATCACGAGGAACAGGCCGAAGATCGCCAGTCCCAGCACCTGCAGCACGACGTTGCCGGTGTTGAGCAGCAGGATCGCCGGCACCGAGAAGAGCGTGAAGCCGATCGCGGCGGTGAGCAGCACCGGCCGCCTGCCGATGCGGTCGGTGAGCGCGCCGAGCGGAATGATCACCGCCATCATCACGAGCTGCACGCCGACGAGCATGAGGCCCGACTGCGTCGCGTCCATGTCGAGGGAGGTGGTGAGGAACGTGGGCATGTAGGTCAGCACCAGGTAGAACGCGGTGTTGATGAGGATCGTGATGCCCATGATCTTCAGCAGCTGCTTCGGCTGCTGCACGACGACGTCGCGCAGCGTCTGCCAGGCGCTCGTGCGCGTGTCGCGCTCCTTCGCCTCGATGAACGTCTCGGAGTCGTGCAGGCGCGCGCGCATGAGCAGCGCGACGATGCCGAGCGGCAGCGTGAGCAGGAACGGCAGGCGCCACCAGCCCTCGGCCATGCCGTCGGTGCCGACGACGAACTCGAGCGCCGTCACGAGGATCGCGGCGAGCGAGAAGCCGAGCAGCGTGCCGAACTCGAGGAAGGAGCCCCAGAAGCCGCGCCGGTCGTCGGGCGCGTGCTCGGCCATGTAGACCGCCGCGCCGGCGTACTCGCCGCCTGCCGAGAAGCCCTGCACGATGCGCAGCAGGAACAGCAGCGCGGGCGCGAGCCAGCCGACCTGCTCGAAGGTGGGCAGGATGCCGATCGCCGCGGTGGCGACCGAGATCATCATGATCGTGAAGACGAGCACCTTCTGGCGGCCGATGCGGTCGCCGAGCGGGCCGAGCACGGCGCCGCCGATGGGGCGGATCAGGAACGAGACGGCGAAGCCGAACAGCGTCCAGAGGATGGCGTCCTCGGAGCCGCCGAAGATCTGCGTCGACAGGTGCACGGCGAGGTAGCCGTAGATGCCGTAGTCGAACCACTCGATGGCGTTGCCCGCCATCGCGCCCAGCACCGACTTCTTGACGGTCTTGCGCTGGAGCGGGGAGAGGTCGAGCTCGCGCGTGATGGGCGGCGGCTCGGTGGGGTGTGCTGCGTGCTGCTCGGTCATGGCCGTGTCCCTCCTGGGCGGCGCCGCGCGTGCTGCCGGTGCCGGTCGTGGTGCGTCGGGGTCGTGCGGATGGGCTGTCAGGTGTGCAGGTGGATGAGCATGCGAGTGTACGCGCGGGCGGCGGCCGAGAGGTCGGCGATGCGCACGCGCTCGTCGGGCTGGTGCGCCTGGCCGGTGATGTCGCCCGGGCCCAGGATGATCGTCGGGCAGCCGTGGTGCTCGGCGATGAAGCCGCCCTCGCACGCCGCCGTCCAGGCCTCCACCGGGGCCGCCGCGCCCTCGGCGCGGAGCGCCTCGACGGCGGCGGCGACGAGCGGATGCGTCGGGGCGGTCTCGAAGCCGGGCATCTCCATGAGGAGCGACGCGTGGGCGTCGCAGCCGTCGTCGCCGAGCACGCCGCCGATCCCGGCCTCGAGCTGCGCGAGCGCCTCGGCGCCGGTCTCGCCCGGCATCAGCCGGCGGTCGACGAGCAGCGTGCAGCGGTCGGGCACGATCGACGTGCCGTGGCCGCCCTCGATGCGGCCCACGCTCCACGTCGCCGAGCCGAGCAGGCCCGTCGCGCCCGCACGCATCCGCTCGTGGTCGTCGGCGATCCACGTGGCGATGCGCGCGGCGGTCGTGATCGCGCTCGCGCCGTCCTCGGGGCGGCCGGCGTGGGCGGCGCGCCCGCGCACCTCGACCTGCAGGTTGGCGGCGCCGCGGCACGCGATCACGACCGCGAGGTCGGTGGGCTCGGCGACGATGCACGCGCGGTAGGCGTCGCGCGGGCCCTCGTCGGCGCGCAGGTGCGCCTGGATGCCGGTCGCGAGATCCTCCTCGTCGACCGTCACGAGCAGCTCGAGCGGCAGCTCGGGGCGCACGCGGTGCACCGCCGCCATCGCCTGCAGCGCGGCGGCGAGGCCGCCCTTCATGTCGGTGGCGCCGCGGCCCGTCAGCCAGCCGTCGGCGACGCGCGGGTTGAACGGGTCGGCCGCCCAGCCCTCGCCCGCCGGCACGACGTCGGAGTGGCCGAGGATGAGCACGCCCGGCGCCTCGGGGGAGGGGTCGGGACCGAAGCGGATCGAGAGGTTGGGGCGGTCGGGCGCGACGAGCGAGCGCCGGCTGCGCCCGCCGAGGCGCGACGCGATCGACTCGAGCACGCGCACCGCGACGAGCTCGGTGCCGCCCGGGTTCTCGCTCGCGGCGAGGATGAGCGACGAGGTGTCGGCGACGATGGTCGCCTCGTCGATGAGCGCGAGCGCCCGCGCGACGTCGTCGACGTCCGCGGCCTCGCGCGCATCCGTCATGCGCCCTCCCGCACGATGAGCTCGCGCGGCGCGTCGGTGAGCAGCTCGACGCCGTCGGCGGTGATCGCGATCGACTCGCTGAGCTCGCAGCCGTAGCCCTCCATCCACATGCCGGCGATGATGTGCAGGCACATGCCGGGCTCGATGACCGTCAGGTCGTCGCCGCGGATCGAGACGGTGCGCTCGCCCCAGTCGGGCGGGTAGCCGATGCCGATCGAGTAGCCGAGGCGCGACGGCTTCTCGATCGAGTGCTGCGCGAGGTGCTCGCGCCAGATGCCGTGCACGTCGGCCACCACGGCGCCCGGTCGCATGCCCTCGAGCACCGCCTGCAGGCCCTCGGCGGTGATCTCGGCGAGGCCCGCGAGGCGCGCGTCGGGGCTGCCGAGCGAGACCGTGCGCGCGAGCGGCGCGTGGTAGCGGCGGTGGGCGCCCGCGAGCTCGATCGAGATAGCCTCGCCCCGGTCGAGCCGGCGGGCGCTGAAGGTCATGTGGGGCGTGTCGGCCGACTCGCCGGTCGGCAGCATCGGCACGATCGCCGGGTAGTCGCCCTCGACGCCCTCGACGCCGGTGGCCTGCGCGAACTGGATCGCGGCCGCGATGTCGTTGAGGCGCGCGCCGTCGGCGATCGCGTCGATGCCCGCCCGCATGGCGGCGGAGGCGACGCGGCCGGCTCCCCGCATGAGCTCCAGCTCGTACGGGCTCTTCACGAGCCGCACCCAGTTGACGAGGTCGTGGCTGTCGACGAGCTGCCACTCGGGCAGGCCGCGCTCGAGGGCGTGGAAGGAGCGCACGGTGAGGAAGTGCGCCTCGGGCTCGTAGCCGATGCGTCCGCGGTGCGCGAAGCCGTGCTCGCGCAGCTGCTCGGCCGCCCAGTCGAAGGGGTGCGCATCGCGCTGGTGCACGAGCGACTCGGGGTAGCCGAGGATGCGCTCGCGGGACAGGAGCGCGGTGCGGTGCGCGCCGCCGGCGTCCATCGCGCGCATGATGAGCAGCGGCTCGCCGGTGAGCGGCACGAACAGCAGCTGCGGCATGTAGAACGACCAGGCGTCGTAGCCGGTCAGGTAGTGCAGGTTGGCGGGGTCGACGACCACGAGCCCGTCGAGGCCCGAGCGCTGCATGCGCGCGCGGGTGCGGGCGAGCCGGTCGGCGAGCTCCTCGGTGCTGGGCGGCATGCGAGCAAGCCTAGGGCCCGGTCCCGGCGGCGAGCCCGGCCTCGCCGAGCGCCCTGGCATCGGCTGCGGGCAGGAAGAAGCGGTGCGGACTGGCACATCGGGCGCTTGCGCTCTCGCAAGTTCTGGTGAAGGCGCCTGGTCGGTCCGCACCGCTTGACTTGCCCAGGACTGTACGCCTGCCCGCCGCCGGCGCGCAACGATCCGCGGCGCGTCTGTGGAGGACGGGCCGTCGCGGTCAGCGCTCGTTCGTGCGCCACCCGCGCGGGCCCGCGGAGCCGGCCCGGTACTCCTGCATCGGCACGGCATCCGCCTTCCACGCCGCGAGCACCGGCTCGATGATGCGCCAGCACTCCTCGGCCGCGTCGCCGCGCACGGCGAGCCGCGGGTCGGCGTCGAGGATGGCGCCGAGCACCTCGCCGTAGGGCAGCAGGGCGCCGCCGCCGAGCTCGCCGCGCAGCACCGTCTGCTCGAGCGTGAAGGGGTCGCCCTTGCCGTTCGTGGTGAGGTGCAGCTCGAAGCCGTCGGGCTTGAAGTCGATCACGAGGCGGTCGGCGGTGTCGCGCCCGGCGAGGCCCTTCGGCACGTGCGCGGGCGCCTTCCAGTGCACGATGGCGCGCTTGCGCACCCCCGCGAGCGACTTTCCCGAGCGGAGCACGAACGGCACCCCGGCCCAGCGCGGATTGGCGATCTCGACCTGCACCTCGGCGAGCGTCTCGGTGCCGAGCCCCGGGTCGACGCCCTCCTCGGCGACGTAGTCGGGCACCTCGCGCCCGTCGATGTCGCCCGCGGTGTAGCGCGCGCGGCGCGAGTGCTCGACCGGGTCGACGACGCTCGCGGCGCGCAGCACCTGGCCGATCGCGTCGCGCAGGTCGCGCTCGCCGACGCTCGCGAGCGGCTCGATGGCGATGAGCGCCATGATCTGCAGCAGGTGCGACTGGATCATGTCGCGGAGCGCCCCGTTGCGGTCGTAGTAGCCGGCCCTGCCCTCGAGCGTGACCGTCTCGTCGTAGAGGATCTCGACCCGCTCGATGCTGTCGCGATCCCACGTCGGCTCGAGCAGCCGGTTGGTGAACCGGAGCCCGAGCAGGTTGAGCACGGTGTGCAGCCCGAGGAAGTGGTCGATGCGGAAGATGCGCTCCTCGGGCACGATGCGCGTGACGAGGGCGTTGAGTCGCCTCGCCGACTCGAGGCTGTCGCCGAAGGGCTTCTCGATCGCGAGGATCGTGCCCTCGGGCACGCCGATCCGCTCGAGCGTGCCGCAGACGCGCTCGGTCACGTGCGGCGGCAGCGCGAAGTAGATGACGAGCCGGTCGCACGCGATCGAGTCGAGCAGGGCCTGCAGCGCCACGGGATCGGTGGCGTCCGAGGCCACGTAGCGCGTCGTCGCGAGGAGCGCCTTCGCCGCCGCGCCCTGCGTCTCGCCCACCTCGAGCGCGGTGCGCACGCGGTCGTGCCAGTCGTCGGCGGTGAGCTCGCGCAGGTCGGCGCCCACGATCTCGACGCGGCGGGACGGCTGCGCGCGCAGCAGCGTGGCGATGCCCGGCAGCAGCAGGCGGCCCGTGAGGTCGCCGGAGGCGCCGAGGATGAGCAGGGTGGTCGACGGCTGAGGTGCCATGCCCCCGATCCTCGCACCCCCGAGGTGCGCGGCGCCTGCGGGCGTACGGTGGAGGCATGCTCGCCCGCACCGCCCGCCTCGTGCTGCCGGCCGTGTGGCTCGGCCTCATCGTCGGCATCTCGCTCATCGAGGCGCCGCTGAAGTTCCAGGCGCCGGGCATCACCATCCCGCTGGGCCTCGGCATCGGCCGGCTCGTCTTCGCTGCGATGAACGCGGTCGAGGCGGTGCTGGCAGGCCTGCTGCTGCTCGCTGTGCTGCGCTCGCCCGCGCCGCGTCCCGAGCGCATCCTGGTGGTCGCGCTCGCGGCCGTGCTCGCGCTGAAGGCGCTCGTCGTGCGGCCGCTCATGCAGGCGACGACGGATGCGGTGGTCGCCGGCGCCGACGAGGGCGGGTCGGGCATGCACCTGGCGTACATCGCCGCGGACGGGCTGCTGCTCGTGGGCCTCGTCGCGCTGCTCGCCATGGCCGCGCGGTCGCTGCTCGGCACGCCCGCCCCGGTACGCGGAGGGCGCCCCAGCCGCAGCTGAGGCGCCCCTCGCGTCAGGCGGCGGCGGTCACCAGATGACGCCGCCGCCGATCGAGATGCCGCCGTAGGTCAGGAGCACGAAGACGCCGGCGATGATCGCCGGCGCGATGCCGCGGCCGCCGGCGTGCCGGGACTTGAAGAGGGCGATGACGGCGAGGATCGCCGCGATCGCCGCGAGTCCGCCGCCGAGGATGAGGCCGATGAAGAGCGGGATCGGCATCAGGACGAGGCCGAGCAGCCCGATCCAGAACGCCCACCACGCCCAGGGGTTGGAGCGCTTGGTCTGCATGCCTCCATCGTCCCATCGGGATGCTCGGAGCCGCCCGAGAGCCCGGCGGCGGCCGTTGAGCGCGCACCGGCGCTCTTCTTGAGGAATGCTCCGTCCGCCTGAGATTCCCTCAGGATGCCCGCAGGGGATCGAACCGCGTTCTGGAACGTTGTCGCAGTTTTGCGGTCGAGGCATTGAACGCCCTCCTGGCACGCCATTTGCTGGCCCCACGATGCGCATCACAGCGCGGTGGTCCGACACCGAGCGGCGCATCGAGCCGCCTCGCGCGGCGCTTGCACCACGAGGAGCTCCCGATGGTGGGTCACGGCAAGCAGACGGCATCGCAGCAGGTGCCGACGATCCGACGGATCGCGGCGGCAGCCGCTGCGCTCGCGCTCGGCCTGTTCGCGCCGCTGGTCGCGGCGCCCTCCGCCGACGCCGCATCGCTCGGCGCGATCTCGACCGCGTTCGAGATCGATGGCGACATGGCGGGCTCGGCCGACTGGAGCGGCGGCTACGGGCCGGGCGGCGCGAGCACGGGGCTGCTCTACCGCAGCGACCGCGCCGAGCGGTGCATCGGCGACGGCGGCACCGCCGCCGACCCGTCCCTCATCACCGGCAGCCAGAACATCCACCAGGCCTCCTGGGCCTGGGCGCCGGGCGAGATCAACAAGACCGCGATGACGAAGGCCGACCTCTGCAGCGCGGGCGTGACGTACGAGCTCGTCACCGTCGGCGGCGAGCAGCACGTCGTGCTCTACCACTACTGGACCCGCTCGGCCGGCGGCACCGGCGACCTCTCGGTCTACTTCGAGCTCGAGGGCGGCCCGGACGGCCGCAGCGGGGACCGCCTGCTCGAGTTCGACCTCGGCAACGGCGTGCCCACCGTGCGCCAGTGGGTCTGGACGGGACGGGGCTTCGAGCCCGGCGGCGGCGGGATCGTCTACGCCGCGGCGACCGGCCCCTCGCAGGCCGGCGCCGAGCCCCACACCTTCGGCGAGTTCGCCGTCGACCTGACCGCGTCGAGCCTGCTGCCCACGAGCGAGTGCCGCTCGTACCGCACCGGCGACATCGTCACCCAGACGGGCAACTCGCAGGGCGGGAACAGCCAGCTCGTCGACATCATCCCCGGCTCCACCGAGTCGCTCGCGATCGGCAACTGCGGCTCGGTCACCGTGCAGAAGGTCGTCGATGGCGCGCAGCTGCCCGGCCAGTCGTTCGGGTACACGGTCGACCAGGCCGACGGCCAGGCGGTCGCGGGCGCGACCGGCGGCACCGCCGTCACGGGCGCCGTCGCAGCCGGCGGCTCCGAGGTCGTCACCGGCCTGCTCGCCGCGCCCGACTACCGGCTCGCCGAGCACCTCGACCTGCCGACCGGCGTCGACCTGCGCTCCATCGTCTGCACCTACGCCGACTGGGCCTCGCCCGGCCGGCCCCTGCGGACCGCCACCATCTGGGAGCACGGCGCGGCCACCGGCCAGACGTTCCCGATCTTCCCCAGCAGCATCGGCGCATCCGCCCCCACGTGCGTGATCACGAACGAGGTCACCTCGATCACGCTCGACGGCGTCGTCGTCAACGACCACGGCGGGGCGGCCACCGGCGCCGACTTCACCCTGACGGCGACGCCCCTCGGCGCCGGCGGCGCCGTGAGCGGCATCGACGAGCAGGCCGCCGCGGGAAGCACGCTCGTGCGCACCGTGGAGGCGGGCCAGTACGCCCTGGCCAGCACGACACATCCGGACTACGCGGCGAGCGCGTGGAGCTGCACCGGCGGCGACCTCGTCGACGGCGTGCTCACCGTCGCCACCGGCGCCGACGTCGTCTGCACGATCGCCCACGACGACCTGCCCGCGCACCTGACCCTCGTCAAGGAGGTCATCCGCGACGACGGCGGCACGGCGCTCGACACCGACTTCACGCTCACCGCGGCGCTCGCAGGCACGGCGACCGCGATCGCCGGCGCGGAGGGCGCCGCCGCCGTGACCGACGCCGCCGTCTCGGCGGGCAGCTGGACGATCGGCGAGCAGGCGCACTCCGGCTACGAGATCGAGGGCATCGCCTGCTTCACCGACGCGAGCCGCTCGGCGTCGCTGCCCATGCCGGGCGGCGCGCTCGCCCTCGGGCACGGCGACAGCGCCCTGTGCGTGATCACGAACGACGACCTGCCCGGCACGCTCACGCTCGTCAAGGAGGTCATCGGCCTCGACGGCGGCGACGCGCAGCCCGAGGACTGGACGCTGCGGGCCGTCGGCCCGACGCTCGGCGTGCCCGGCGACGGCGCCGCGATCGAGGGCGACGGCGGCTTCGGCCCCATCACCGTCGACGCCGGCCAGTACGAGCTCTCGGAGCACAGCGGCCCGAGCGGCTACGAGGCGGGGGAGTGGGTCTGCGCCGGCGGCGCCGTCGACACCGCGACCGGCACGGTGACCGTGCCGTCGGGCGCGGACGTGCGCTGCACGATCGTCAACGACGACATCGCGCCGCGCCTGACCCTGCAGAACGCGGTGATCGGCGACGACCTCGGCCCGGCCGTCGCCCGCGACTGGACGCTCGTCGCGACCGGCGACGCCGCGACCGCCTCCGGCCTGCACGGCGACGCCTCCATCACCGACGCGCCCGTCATCGCGGGCACCTACGACCTGGCCGCGATCGACGGCCCGTCGGGCTACACCGCGGGCGACTGGAGCTGCACGGGCGACTTCGCGGCGAGCGACGCCGGCTCCGTCACCCTCGACGTCGGCCAGAGCGCCGTCTGCACCATCGTGCACGACGACGTCGCGCCGCTGCTCACGCTCGAGCACGAGGTCGTCAACGACGCCGGCGGGACCGCGAGCCGCTTCGACTGGACCCTCGGGGCCGACGGCCCCACCCCGATCTCGGGCCGCATGAGCGACCCCTCGGTGACCGCGGCCCCCGTCGGCGCCGGCGCGTACGAGCTCTCGGCGCTCGGCGGCCCGGTCGGCTACGCGTCCGAGGGCTGGCGCTGCACCGGCGGCAGCCTCGACGGCTCGACGCTCGCGCTCGCCGTCGGCGAGACGGCCGTCTGCACCGCCGTGCACGACGACATCGCCCCCACCCTCACGCTCGTGAAGCGCGTCGTGAACGACGACGGCGGCCCCTTCGCGGCCGACGAGTGGACGCTCGTCGCCGACGGCCCGGGCGGCGCCGACCTCCGCGGCGCTACCGCGACCGCGGCCGTGACCGGCGCCGAGGTCGTCGTCGGCAGCTACGACCTCTCGGAGCAGGGGCCCGGCGGCTACCGCTCGAGCGGCTGGAGCTGCGACGGCGAGCCGGTCGGCTCGACGGTCGAGCTCGCGCTCGCCGAGGACGTCGTCTGCGAGATCGTGAACGACGACATCCCGCCCACCATCACGCTCGTCAAGCAGGTCGTGCGCGACGACGGCGGCACCGCCATCGGCACCGAGTGGACGCTGACGGCCGACGGCACGGGCGGCCACGTCGCGGGCACCTCCGGCTCGCCCGAGGCGACCGCGCAGATCGTCGACGCCGGCACCTACGCGCTCGCGGAGGCGGGCGGCCCCGCCGGCTACGCGCCGAGCGCCTGGTCGTGCACGGCCGGCGTCGTCGACGGCGACGCGCTCACGCTGCTGCCCGGCGACGACGCCGTCTGCACCATCGTCAACGACGACCGTCCCGCGACGCTCACGCTGCGCAAGGTGGTCGACAACGACGCCAACGGCTCGGCGGCCGTCGCCGACTTCGCGCTCACGGCCGTCGGCCCCGTCACCGTGACGGGCGCCACCGACGACGCCGCGGTGACGGATGCGCCGGTGCCGGCGGGGCAGTACGCGCTCAGCGAGGCGGGCCCCGGCGGCTACGCCGCCTCCCAGTGGGTCTGCGACGGGGCGGCCGTCACGGCCGACGGCGTCGTCACGATCGACAACGGCGCCGACGTCACCTGCACGATCGTGAACGAGGACATCGCCCCCCTGCTGACGCTCGTGAAGGAGGTCGTCGCCGACGACGGCGGCACGCAGCCCGCGACCGCGTGGACGCTCGTCGCCGACGGCCCCGCCGACATCGCCGGCGCGACCGGCGCCGCCGAGGTCACCGGCGCCGTGCTGCTCGCCGGCACCTACGAGCTCTCGGAGACCGGGCCGGGCGGCTACGCGGCCGGCGACTGGAGCTGCGACGGCGGCACGCTCGACGGCGCGACGCTCACGCTCGAGGTCGGCGACGACGTCCGGTGCACGATCGTCAACGACGACATCGCGCCGCGGCTGACCCTCGTCAAGGAGCTCGTGCTCGACGACGGCGGCACCGCGGCCGCGGCCGACTGGACCCTCGTCGCCGACGGGCCCACGCCCATCCGCGGCGCCGTCGGCGATGACGAGGTGACGGATGCGCCGGTCGAGGCGGGCGAGTACGCCCTGTCGGAGCTCGGCGGCCCGGCGGGCTACGCGGCGCTCGGCTGGCACTGCGACGGCGGCGACCTCGAGGGCTCGACGCTGACGCTCGAGGTCGGCGACGAGGCCCGGTGCACGATCGTCAACGACGACATCGCGCCGACGCTGACGCTCGCGAAGGACGTCGTCCGCGATGACGGCGGCGACGCCCCCGACACCGCCTGGCTGCTGTCGGCGACCGGCCCCACGCCGATCTCGGGCCACGAGGGCGACGACGCCGTGACGGCGGCGCCGGTCGCGGCGGGCACGTACGCGCTCGCGGAGGCCGAGGGCGTCGACGGCTACGAGCAGGTCGGCTGGAGCTGCACCGGCGGCGCGCCGAGCGCGTCGCTGCAGGGCGCGGGCTCCGGCGGCGCGACGGTCACCCTCACCGAGGGCCAGCAGGTCGTCTGCACCGTCGTCAACGACGACATCGCGCCACGGCTCACGCTCGTGAAGGAGGTCGTCAACGACGACGGCGGCACGCGCGCCGCGACCGACTGGCGGCTGAGCGCCACGGGCGACGTGACCGTCTCGGGCGCCACCGGCTCGGCGCTCGTCACCGACGTGGCCGTGCGTGCCGGAGACACCGTGCTCGCCGAGGCCGGTCCCGAGGGCTACCGCACCGACGGCTGGCGCTGCACCGACGGCGACATCGCCGGCGCCGCGCTGCACCTCGACGCCGGCGACGTCGCCGTCTGCACGATCGTGAACGACGACATCGGCGCGACGCTCACGCTGGAGCAGCACGTGATCACCGACGACGGCGGCACCGCGGTCGCGGGCGACTGGAGCCTCGGCGCCGACGGCCCGACCCCGATCGCCGGCGCGTCCGGCGCGCTCGCGGTCACCGCGGCACCGGTCAGCAGCGGCGTCTACGAGCTGCGCGCCACCGACGGCCCCGACGGCTACGCGGCCGGCGCCTGGGCGTGCGACGGCGGCTCGCTCGTCGGCTCGACGCTCACGCTCGCGCTCCACGAGGCGGCCACCTGCACGATCGTGCAGGACGACATCGCCCCGCGCCTCACGCTCGTGAAGCAGGTCGTCAACGACGACGGCGGCACCGTGCCGGCCGGCGCCTGGACGCTGCACGCCGACGGACCGACGCCCATCGCGGGCGCGGTCGGCGACGGCGCGGTGACGGATGCCCCGGTCGACGCCGGCGCGTACGCGCTGTCGGAGTCGGACGGCGCCGCCGGCTACGCGGCCGGCGCCTGGGCCTGCGACGGCGGCGAGCTCGACGGCGCGACCCTCGCGCTCGCGCTCGGCGAGGTCGCGACGTGCACGATCGTCAACGACGACGTCGCCCCGCGCCTGACGCTCGTCAAGGAGGTCGTCCACGACGACGGCGGCACGGAGCCGGCCACGGCGTGGACGCTGACCGCCGACGGCCCGACCCCGCTCGCAGGCGCGACCGCCGACCCGGCGGTCACCGGCGCCGCGGTCGACGCGGGCGTGTACGCGCTCGCCGAGGCCGACGGCCCCGACGGCTACGACGCATCCGCGTGGTCCTGCACCGACGGGCTGCTCGAGGGCGCGAGCCTCACGCTGCTGCCGGGCGACGACGCCGTCTGCACCATCGTCAACGACGACGTCGCCCCGACGCTCACGCTCGTCGCGCAGGTCGTCAACGACGACGGCGGCACCCGCGTCGCGACCGACTGGACGCTGACGGCCGACGGCCCGACCGCGATCGCCGGCCTCACGGGATCGCAGCAGCTCGCCGGCGCCACGGTCGCGGCCGGCGCCTACGCCCTCGCGCAGAGCGGGCCCGCCGGCTACGCGGCCGGCGCCTGGAGCTGCACGGCCGGCGCGCTCGACGGTGCGAGCCTCGCGCTGCCGCCCGGCGTCGACGCCGTCTGCACGATCGTGCTCGACGACCTGCCCGGGCAGCTGACGCTGCGCAAGCTCGTCGTCAACGACGCGGGCGGCATCGCCGTCGACACCGACTGGACGCTCACGGCGACGGGTGCCGCCACCATCGCCGGCGCGACCGGCGACCCGGCCGTGACGGCCGCGGAGGTGCCCGCGGGCGAGTACGCGCTCGCCGAGACCGGTCCCGGCGGCTACGCGGCCGACCTCTGGATGTGCGACGGCGCCGCGATGCCCGGCGAGGCGACGGTCGTCGTGCCGAACGCCGAGCACGTCACGTGCACGATCGTGAACGACGACATCGCGCCGCGGCTGACGCTCGTGAAGGAGGTCGTCGCCGACGACGGCGGCGACGCGCTCGCGACCGACTGGACGCTCGCCGCCGACGGGCCGACCCCCGTCTCGGGTGCGACGGGCGACGCCGCGGTGACGGGTGCGGTGGTGCACGCGGGCGCCTACGCCCTGTCGGAGGCAGGGCCCGGCGGCTACGCCGCCTCGGCCTGGAGCTGCTCCGGCGGCGCGCTCGACGGCGCCTCGCTGACGCTCGCGGTGGGCGACGAGGCGGTCTGCACGATCGTCAACGACGACCTGCCGGTCGACCTGCGCCTCACGAAGGACGACGGCGACCCGGTCGTCTTCCCCGGCGACGAGGTGGCGTACGCGCTGACCGTGCACAACGCGGGCGGTCGCGACGCCGACGCCGGCGAGCCCGTGACGGTCGTCGACGTGCTGCCCGACGGGCTCACGCTCGTCGACGCGCCCGCGGGCTGCGCCGCCGACGGCCAGCGCGTCACGTGCGACGTCGACCCGGCGGCGCTCGTCGCCGGCGGCTCGGTCGAGCTCGTGCTCACCGTCGCGATCGCCGACGACCGCGCCCCGGGGGCGCTCGTGAACCTCGCGTGGGCGTCGACCGCCGACGACCCGGCGCCGGACTCGCCCGACTGCGGCAGCGACAGCGACAACGTCGACTGCGAGGAGACCGCCGTCGACGGCCGGCACGTCACCGCGACGAAGTCGGTGTGGGAGCAGGCGGATGGCTCGTGGGCGCCGTCCGACGGCGAGGTCGCGTTCGGCGACGCGGTCGAGTACCGCATCGACGTGACGGCGAGCGGCACGGTCGCGAGCACCGGCGTGGTCGTGGTCGACGCGCTGCAGGACGGGCTGCTCGCCGCGGGTCCCGCGACGTGCTCGGCCGACTGCACCGCGACGCTCGACGCGGCGACCGGCACCCACACCGTCGAGCTCGACGTCGTCGAGCCCGGCGAGACGGTGACGATCACCATCCCCGCGGCGATCCCTGCGGCACCGCCGCTCGAGCCCGGCGCCACCGCCGACGCCGAGTTCCGCAACGTCGCGACCGTCTACGCCGAGGGCACCGACGCGCACGAGTCGAACGCGGTGGCGGTGGCGGCGAGCCGCACCGAGCCCATGCCGGCCGAGACGCCGGCGCCCACGCCGACGCCCACTCCCGCGCCGACCGCGCCCGCCCCGACGCCGGCGCCCGGCGCGGCGCAGGGCGACGGCCCGGCGGCCCTGCCCCGCACGGGCGGAGAGATCCCGACCGGCATGATCGCCGTCGCGATCGCGCTGCTGGTCGGCGGCGGCCTGCTGCTCCTGCGCCGGAGGCGCGACGAGCAGGAGGCCTGACACAGGCACCCGCGCCCCCGCTCGTCGTGACCGGGCGGGGGCGCGGGCTCGTGGTGCCAGGCTAGGCGCTCGCGCCCGGCTGCACCAGGGGCGTCCTCTATGACGGCCTCGCGCAGCTCGCAGAGCAGTGGCGCGACAAGCCGTAACGGTGTAATAATTCGAGTGGCGGCGCCCCTCGCCTGTCGTGACCAGGTGGGGGGCGCCACCCTGTGCGGGCCTCGTCCGTGCCAGGCTGGTCGCATGACCCGCGAGCTGCACCTCACCGGCGACGACGCCGCCGACCGCCTCCTCTCCGACGACGACTTCGCGCTGCTCACGGGCATGCTGCTCGACCAGCAGGTGCCGATGGAGACCGCCTTCGCCGGGCCCGCGAAGCTGCGCGACCGGCTCGGCCGCCTCGATGCATCCGAGATCGCCTCGATGGACCGCGAGGCCTTCCAGGCCGCGTTCGCCGAGAAGCCCGCCGTGCACCGGTTCCCCGGCTCGATGGCGAAGCGCGTGCAGCAGCTCGCGGCCGCGGTCGTCGAGGAGTGGGGCGGCGACGCCGGCGCGATCTGGCGTCGCGGCGAGCCCGACGGCCCCGAGGTGCTGCGCCGGCTGCAGGCGCTGCCCGGCTTCGGCGAGCAGAAGGCGAGGATCTTCCTCGCGCTGCTCGGCAAGCGCGCCGGCTTCGACGGCGCGGGGTGGGTGGATGCGTCGGCCCCGTACGGCGAGGAGGGCTCGAAGCGCTCGGTCGCCGACATCGTCGACGCCGCGTCGCTCGCCGAGGTGCGCGCCGCGAAGCAGGCGGCGAAGCGGGCCGCGAAGGGCTGAGCGGGCCCGACCGCGCCCGGCGCTGCGCTCCGGGGACCCGTTGCACCGAACCGGACCCGGTCCACCGGGTCCGGTTCGGTGCAAAGGGTCCCGTTCGCGGCGGAGGCGGCGCTACGGTGCGCCGAGCGAGCGCAGGAACGCGGCGACCGCGGCCTCGGCGTGGGCCCGGCGCTCGGCGGCGCCCGGGATCGCGTCGTCGCCGAGCAGCATCGCGTCGTTCAGCGGCCCGCCCATCACGAGCCAGTTCCAGTGCCGGGCGGCGGCCGCCGTGTCGTGCTCCGGCAGCAGCCCGGCGTCCACCCACGCCTGCAGGCGCCGCTCGACGCCCGCGATCGCACGGGCCGGTCCGTGCGCGTGCAGCGCGCGGCCGAGCTCGGGGAAGCGGTTGGCCTCGCCGATGACGAGGCGGCGCAGCCGCAGGATGCGCGGGGTCAGCACGCCGTCGAGCATCGCCGACGCGAGGGCCACGAGCACCGCCTCGACCTCGCCCGACGCATCCGCCTCGTGCCCGGCCGCATCGCCCGCCGCATCCGTCATCGACGAGACGAGCTCGACGAAGAGGCGCTCCTTGCTGCCGAAGTGCCGGTAGACCGTCTGCTTCGACGCGCCCGCGAGCCGCGCGACCTCGTCCATGCTCGCGCCGACGTAGCCGTCGCGCAGGAACACGTCCTCCGCTGCGGCGAGGATCGCCGCGTGGATGCGCGCGCTGCGAGGCTGCTCGGCGACCGTTGACATGCGAGAACTGTACCGTCTAGTCTCGCGGCAGGACGGAACTGGTCAGTCCAGTTCTGATGCGAGGAGGCCGGGATGACCACGCCCCAAGGGACGATCGAGACCGAGGCGACCATCGTGGTCGACGAGCACGAGGGCGGGTGGACGTACGTGCTGCTGCCCGGCTCGAAGGAGGCGATGGGCGTCGGCGGTGCCGTGCGCGTCGCGGGGACGGTCGACGCGGTGCCGATCGAGGCGACGCTCCTGCCGTTCGGCGGCGGCACCCACATGCTGCCGCTGAAGCGCGCCGTCGTCGCGGCGCTGGGCAAGGCGGCGGGCGACGAGATCGCGGTGCGGATCGCGCGGCGCGAGCGCGAGGCGGCCCGATGAGCGCGATCGCGATGACGCGCTCGGGCGACCGGATCGCGTTCGACCGGCTCGGCGAGGGCCCCGGCGTCGTGTTCGTCGCGGGGGCCGGCCCGTTCCGCGCGACCGACCCCACGACGACGCGCACGGCCGAGCTCGCCGCCCGGCAGGGGGTGCAGACCCTCGTCTTCGACCGGCTCGGCCGCGGCGAGAGCGCCGCCGAGGGTGACCTCACCCTCGAGCGGGAGCTCGACGCGATCGCCGCCGCGATCGACGCGGTGGGCGGTCGCGCGGTGCTCGTCGGCCACTCCTCCGGCTGCTCGATCGCCCTCGCTGCCGCCGACGCGGGGCTGCCCGTCACTGGGCTCGCGCTCTGGGAGGCGCCGATCGGGCAGTTCCGCGGGGGCGCGGCGCAGTTCGAGGCCGACTTCCTCGCGCACCTCGACGCCGGCGACCTCGAGGCCGCGCAGGTCGAGTACATGCGCGACATGCCGCCGGAGTTCCTCGAGCATGCGCGCGCCATGCCCGAGTGGCCGCAGATCGCCGCAGGCAGCCGCACCTACCGCGCCGATGCGCGCTCGCTCGCGTGGGCCGAGGAGGTGCCGCTCGCGGAGCGCCTGGCCGGCATCGCGGTGCCGGCGCTCGTCATGGTCGGCGCGCAGACCTTCCCCGGCATGCGCGAGACCGCCGACCGGCTCGCCGAGGCGCTGCCGCGCGCGACCTTCCGCGAGATGCCCGGCGCCATGCACGACTGGGAGCCGGCGCCCATGGCCGACGCCCTCGTGCGGCTCGCGCTCGAGGCCGCGCAGGGCTGACGCCCGCGCGTCTCCCCCACGGGGACCCGTTCCACCGAACGCGACCCGGTCTACCGGGTCCCGTTCGGTGCAACGGGTCGGGTTCGCGGGCGAGGGCGTCGGCGCGCGAGCCGCGCCGCGCTCAGCGCCGCCGCTTCGCCCGGCCGCGCGGCAGCAGCTCGACCGTCGGCAGGCGCGGGCTCGGCAGCGTCGTGCCCGAGCCGTCGTCCACCAGGCCGAAGCGCGGGCGCTCGCCCTCCGGCGCATCCCGCTCCGCCATCCACGCCTCGCGTGCCCGCTCGACCTCGGCGTGGTCGCGGCCGATGAAGTTCCAGAACATCACGAACTCCTCCTCGTGCGGCACGCCGCCGAGCAGGATCGCGATGCCCTCGCCGTCGCCCGCCGAGACGACGGCGGATGCGCGGCCCGGCTCGAGCACGCCGATCTCGCCGACGCCGATGGGCACGTCGTCGAGCGCGATCCCGGGCGTGAGCGCGAGCACCCCGTGCTCGAACGCGCCCTCGAGGGCGAGCGCCGCCTCGCCGCCGGCGGGGATGCGCAGCTCGGCGCCGAGCAGCGGCGAGTAGACGGGCGCGGCGCTCGCGGCGCCGGCGTAGCGGCCCGCGAAGACGCGCGCGACGGCGCCGCCCTCGAGCGGCACCTCCGGCACGGCGTCGAGACCGGCGAACGACGGGTCGACGCCCTGGTCGGCGAGCGGCAGCGCCGTCCACAGCTGCACCCCGTGCAGCACCGTCGTGTCGGGCGTCGAGTACTCGCTGTGCGCGATGCCGCGGCCCGCGGTCATGACGTTCACGCCGCCGGGCCGCACCGTGTGCTCGGCGCCCGTCGAGTCAGTGTGCGCGACGGCGCCGGAGACGAGCCACGAGACCGTCTGGAGCCCCGTGTGGGGGTGCGGCGGCACATCCATGCCCGGTCCGTCGGTCAGGTCGGCGGGGCCGAAGGAGTCGGCGAAGCACCACGCGCCGATCATGTGCCGGTGCTTGTTGGGCAGGCTGCGCAGCACGGGCAGCGCGCGGGGGCCGCCGAGCGGCACCTCGCGCGGCAGCAGCAGCTCGACGCCCGCCTCGCGCGCCTCGTCGATGCAGGACTGCTCGGCGCTCTCGACCAGCAGCGCCTCGTCGTTGCTCATGGCTCCACGCTAGCCCCGACCGCCGTCGGGCGACCCGCCAGCGCCTACGATCGAGGCATGACGACGCAGCCGCCCGGGTGGTACCCAGACCCCTACGCCGCCGCTCCCGGCGTGGAGCGCTGGTGGGACGGCGCGCAGTGGATCGCGCAGACGCGCGAGCCCGCCCCGGCCCCCACGTGGTCTCCCGCGCCGTGGCCGCAGCAGCCGGAGCAGCCGGCCGCCGCGGTCGAGCCGGCCGCCGCCACCTGGGGCGCGCGCCTCGCCGCCTACGTGCTCGACGGCATCCCCTTCGTCGTGCTCGCCTTCGTGCTGCTCGGCATGTTCGGCTACTTCGACATCATCGGCAGGCTCGCGGCCGGCGACGAGTCGGCGATGGTCGACCTCGAGGCGATGACGGCGCCCTTCAGCCCCGCCACGACCACGACCCTCGTCGTCGGCGCGATCGCGCACTTCCTCTACAACGTCGGCTTCCACATGCGGAAGGGCCAGACGCCCGGCAAGATGCTCCTCGGCATCCGCGTGCGCATGGCCGACCAGGACCGGCTGCCCGACGGCCGCGCGGCGAGCCTCCGCTGGGTCGTGCAGCAGGGCGGCCCGCAGCTGCTGAGCGGGGTGCCGGTGCTCGGCCTCCTCGCGGGGATGTTCAGCATCGCCGACCACCTGTGGCCGCTGTGGGACGGCCGCAGCCAGGCGCTGCACGACAAGGCCGCGCGCACGATCGTGGTGCGCGCCCGCTGACGGCGCGCGCCCGCGAGCGCTACGGGCGGGTCATCCCCAGCCAGTAGAACGACTGCGTGCCGAACGTGAGCGAGAAGCGGCCGTCCTCGGCGATCGTCGGGAACGCACCGCCGCCGAACAGGTCGTTGAGGCGCGAGCCGGCGAACTGCGGGGCGTCGACGGTCACGTGCACCGGGTTGTGGCTGAACGAGAACACGCACAGCACCTGCTCGGCGCGCGCGCCCGCGTAGGTGCCGTCGCCCTCGTACGTGCGCACGAACGCCAGCACGGCCTCGTTGTCGGTGTCGAGCACGGTGATGTCGCCCAGCCCGAAGACGGGGTGCGCGCGCCGCACGTGCAGCACCGAGCGCATCCAGTTGAGCAGGCTCGACGCCTGCGCCATCTGCGCCTCGACGTTGACCGACGAGTAGTGGTAGACGAGCGACTGCACGACCGGCAGGAAGAGCTTGCCCGGGTCGGCGTTCGAGAAGCCGGCGTTGCGGTCGGGCGTCCACTGCATGGGGGTGCGGGATGCGTCGCGGTCGTCGAGCCAGATGTTGTCGCCCATGCCGATCTCGTCGCCGTAGTAGAGGAACGGCGAGCCCGGCAGCGACAGCAGCAGGGCGTTGGCGAGCTCGAGCTCGGCGCGCGAGTTGTCGAGCAGCGACGCGAGGCGGCGGCGCACGCCGACGTTCGAGCGCATGCGCGGGTCGTAGGCGTACCAGCCGTACATCGCCTGGCGGTACTCCTCGCTCACCATCTCGAGCGTGAGCTCGTCGTGGTTGCGCAGGAAGACGCCCCAGGCGGAGCCCGGCGGCACGTCGACCTGCTCGGCGAGGATGCGCTTGAGCTCGACCGCGTTCTGCGCGCGCAGCGAGTAGAAGATGCGCGGCATGGTCGGGAAGTCGAACGCCATGTGGCACTCGGGCTCCTCGGCGGTGCCGAAGTACGCGGCGGTCTCGGCCGGCCACTGGTTGGCCTCGGCGATGAGCACGCGGCCCGGGTACTCGTCGTCGACGATGCGGCGCAGCTTCTTGACGTACTCGTGGGTCGCCGGCTCCGACTCGCCGTTGCCGTCCTCCGACTCGTAGAGGTAGGGGATCGCGTCGAGCCGGATGCCGTCGACGCCCAGGTCGAGCCAGAACCGCAGCGTGTCCTCGATCGCCTCGTGCACGGCCGGGTTCTCGAAGTTCAGGTCGGGCTGGTGCGAGAAGAAGCGGTGCCAGTAGAACTGCCGGCGCACCGAGTCGAACGCCCAGTTCGACTCCTCCGTGTCGACGAAGATGATGCGCACGTTCGGGTAGCCCTCGTCGGTGTCGCGCCACACGTAGAAGTCGCCGTAGGGGCCCTCGGGGTCCTCGCGGGAGGCGAGGAACCACGGGTGCTGGTCCGAGGTGTGGTTGATCGGCAGGTCGATCATCACGCGCATGTTGCGGGCGTGCGCCTCGGCGACGAAGTGGCCGAAGTCGTCGATCGTGCCGTACTCGGGCAGCACCGCCTTGTAGTCGCTCACGTCGTAGCCGCCGTCCTTGAGCGGCGACTGGAAGAACGGGGGCACCCAGATGCCGTCGACGCCGAGCCACTGCAGGTAGTCGAGCTTCGACGTCAGCCCTTGGAAGTCGCCGAAGCCGTCGCCGTTGGAGTCGACGAACGAGCGCACCATCACCTCGTAGAAGACGCTCTTGCGGTGCCAGTCGCGGTCGAGCGCGAGGCCGGGCGCATGCCCTCCGATGATGGGCATCGGCGACGTGAAGGTGTTCGAGAAGCTCACGGACGCTCCTTGGGTGCGGCGGATGCGGGGGTCGTGCGGGCGATCGGAGACCACGCTACCGAGGTCGCGCTCCCAGGGTCGATCAGGGAGGCGGCGCCGTGGATCCGCGCACGACGAGCACGGGCGCGTAGTTGGTGTGGCTGCGGTCGGGCTCGGCCTCCGGCTCGCCGAGCGCCGAGATGATCCAGGCGACGACGTCCTCGCCGTGCTGGGCCGGGTCCTGCCGGATGGTCGTGAGCCCGAAGGCGGTCGCGGCGGGCACGTCGTCGACGCCGATGACGCTCAGCTCCTCCGGCACGCGCACTCCCAGCTGGTGCGCGGCGAGCAGCACGCCGAGCGCGACCTCGTCGGTGCCGGCGACGATCCCGGTGGGGCGGTCGGCGCGCGCGAGGATGCCGCGCGCGGCGGCGTGGGCGGCCTCGAGCGTCGTCGGCACGGTCTGCACCGGGCGCATCCGCAGCCCGTGGCGGGCCGAGACGAGCTCGAACGCGCGCTTGCGGCGGTCGGAGGAGGAGGCGTCGAACGGCTGCACCTCGGTCTCGCTCGCGAGGTGCAGCAGGTCGGTGTGGCCGAGCCGCACGAGGTGCTCGGCCGCCTGCTCGCCGGCGGCGTCGTCGTCGAGGCTGAAGGAGCGGGAGTGGGGCGTGGGCTCGCCGACCGTCGCGACGGGGATGCCGAGCTCGGCCAGGCGCGTCAGGTCGCCGCCGACGAGGCTCCAGGTGATGGTGACGAGCCCGTCGACCTCCCCGCGCAGCATGAAGCGCTCGAACTTCTCGTGCCCGCCGCGCCCGAAGGCGCCGAGGTCGTAGAGCAGCACGTCGTGCTCGTGCCGGTCGGCGGCGTGCGCGATGCCGTGCAGCACGCTGCCGAAGTACCAGCGGTCGACGGATGGCGTGAGCACGCCGATCGTGCGGGTCACGCCCGTCGCGAGGCGGCGGGCGGCGCCGCTCGCGCGGAAGCCGAGGTCGGCGGCGGTGCGCTGCACCTTCTCGCGCGTGGCGGGGGAGACCCCGTCGGCGCCGGAGAGGGCGCGGGACGCGGTGGCCTTCGAGACCCCGGCGGCGCGGGCGACGTCGTCGAGCCGGGGCATCGCGCCTCCTCGCGCCGGGCGGCGGGCCGCCTCCTCCATCGAACGGAACCGGTTCCGAGCGTAGCGCCGACATGGGCGGGCGTCCACGTGTCCCCCAAGGTCGATCGTTGCCGAATCGCAACATTGTTCTCCATGGCGGGCGGGGGTGCCGTGCGCTAGCGTCACTTGCAATGGAACCGGTTCCGGTTCCGCACGGCGCCGTGCTCCGTTCGCGGCTCGTGTCCCAGGCACTTGAACCGAACGAAGGAGTTCACGTGAAGCACGCACGCAGGATGGCGCTGCCGCTCGGCATCGTCGGCGTCGCCGCACTCGCCCTCACGGGCTGCGTCGGCGACGCAGAGCCCGGCGCCTCCGAGGAGCCCGGCGGCACGGCAGCGCCCGCAGAGGGCTGCGAGGACTACGCCGACTACGGCACCTTCGAGGGCGCCGAGGTCAACATCTACGGCACGATCCTCGACGAGGAGGCCAACCGCCTCAACGAGTCGTGGGCCGACTTCTCGGAGTGCACCGGCATCGAGGTCGTCTACGAGGGCTCCGCCGAGTTCGAGGCGCAGATCAACGTCCGCGTCCAGGGCGGCAACCCGCCCGACCTCGCGATCTTCCCGCAGCCGGGCCTCCTGGCCTCGGTCGCCGGCACCGGCAGCGTGCTGCCCGCGCCGGAGAGCGTGGTCGCGAACGCGCAGGAGTTCTGGACCGAGGACTGGCAGAACTACGGCACGGTCGACGGCACGTTCTACGCCGCGCCGCTGATGGCGAGCGTCAAGGGCTTCGTCTGGTACTCGCCGTCGGTCTGGGAGGAGAACGGCTGGGAGGTGCCGACGACGCTCGACGAGCTCGACGAGCTGACCGCCACGATCGCCGAGTCCGAGGTCACCCCCTGGTGCGTGGGCTTCGGCTCGGGCGAGGCCACGGGCTGGCCGGGCACCGACTGGGTCGAGGACTACGTGCTCCGCACCGCGGGCCCGGATGTCTACGACCAGTGGATCACGCACGAGATCCCGTTCGACTCGCCGGAGATCGTCGAGGCGATGGACCGCGTCGGCGACCTCATCAAGAACCCCGACTACGTCAACGGCGGCATCGGCGACGTCTCGACCATCGCGACGACCGACTTCGGCGAGGCCGGCCTGCCGGTGCTCGACGGCGAGTGCGCCATGCACCACCAGGCCTCGTTCTACGAGGGCTTCTGGGGCGAGGGCGTGACGGTGGCCGAGGACGGCGACGTCTGGGGCTTCATCCTCCCGGGCACCGAGGCCGACGCGGCCGCGGTCACGGGCGGCGGTGAGTTCGTCGGCGCATTCAGCGACGCCGAGGAGGTCGTGGCCGTGCAGACGTACCTGTCGAGCGACCTGTGGGCCAACAACCGCGTCTCGCTGGGCGGCGTCATCTCCGCCAACAGCGGCCTCGACCCGGCCAACGCCGGCAGCGACCTGCTGCAGTCGGCGGTCGAGACGCTGCAGGACCCGAACACCACGTTCCGGTTCGACGGCTCCGACCTGATGCCGGGCGCCGTGGGCTCTGGCACCTTCTGGACCGGGATGGTCGACTGGGTCTCGGGCGCCGACACGGAGTCCGTGCTCGCCCAGATCGAGTCCAGCTGGCCGTAACGGAAGAGCTGATGCCCGGTGTGGGGGCCGCGCTCGCGGCCCCCACACCCGCATCCGGAGGTGACGCATGAGCACGATGGATCTCATCGGCAAGGTGATGCAGGCGCTCGTGGGCCTGGCGGCGTTCGGCGTCGTCATGGCGCTGCTGCTGGCGTTCCTGGATCGCCCGGAGGACAAGCCGCGCATGGCCAGCTGGGGCGCGGCGATCAAGCAGGGGCTGCGCCCCCGCGTGATCCTGATCGCGGCGTTCGCGCTCATCGCGGTCCTGGCCCGCGTGCTCTACGGCGCCGTGCCGTGGATGACGCAGGAGCTGACGAACGCGGCCATCCTGGTCGGCGTCGCCGGCATCGCCGTCGTCGTCCTGCAGTGGCTGCTCGACCGCCTCCTGCAGCCGGCGGCACCGCGCGTGCGCAGCGCCGTCATGCGGCTGCTCGGCGCGGCGCTCGTCATCGCGCTCGTCATCCTCGCCCAGATGGCCGAGAGCATCCCCGCGCTCGACTGGGTCACGCCCGCGCTCGTGCTCGCGGCGCCCATCGTCGGCTGGCCGCTCGCGGCCGCGCTGCTGGCGACGGCGGCCATCGCGTTCCTCCCCGATCGCATCCGCCGCCACGTGCGGCTCATCGCCTGGCTCGTCGCCGCGGTCGCCGTCGTGGCCGTCGCGTTCGTGCTCGAGCAGGGCCGCGAGCAGCCGATCGGCGTCTGGCCGTGGGCCGCCGCCGCGGCGCTCAGCATCGTCGGCGTGCTCGGCTACCTCGCCGACCAGCACGACGACTCGAAGCCGATGCTCGTGTTCCTCATGCCGGCGGCGCTGCTGCTCACGGTCGGCCTCGTCTACCCGGCGATCCGCACGACCGTCCTCGCGTTCACCGACGCGAGCGGCACGTTCAACGGCATCGAGAACTTCGTCTGGATGTTCACGCAGCCCGAGGCGCTCGTGACGCTCGGCAACACCATCGTGTGGGTCATCCTCGTGCCGCTGCTGTCGACTGCGATCGGCCTCGCCTACGCGGTGTTCATCGACAAGAGCCGCGGCGAGCGCGTCTACAAGATGCTCGTGTTCATGCCGATGGCCATCTCCATGGTCGGCGCGAGCATCATCTGGCGCTTCATGTACGCCTACCGCGGCCCCGAGCAGGAGCAGATCGGCCTCGTCAACCAGGTCATCGTGTGGTTCGGCGGCGAGCCGCAGCAGATCCTGCAGAACAGCCCGTGGAACACGCTCGCGCTCATCGTCGTGATGATCTGGATCCAGACCGGCTTCGCCATGGTCGTGCTCTCGGCCGCCATCAAGGGCGTGCCGACCGAGCAGCTCGAGGCGGCCGAGATCGACGGCGCCAACCCGTGGCAGCGCTTCGCCAACGTCACGGTGCCCGGCATCCGCACCTCGCTCGTCGTGGTCGTGACGACCATCTCGATCGCGACGCTCAAGGTGTTCGACATCGTCCGCACCATGACCGCGGGCAACTTCAACACCTCCGTCGTCGCGAACGAGATGTACACGCAGGCGTTCCGATCCGGCGAGCCGGGTCGAGGCGCGGCACTGGCGCTGATCCTGTTCATCATGGTGCTGCCGGTGGTCGTCTACAACATCCGCGTCCTGAACCAGCAGAAGGCGATCCGATGAGCTCCGTTGCCGTGACCCCTGACCCCGAGATCACCCCGAAGTCGGCGGATGCGTCGCTCGGCGGCACGACGCGGGCCGACCGCGTCAAGCGCAGGCTCACGAGCCCGGGCGCGACCATCGCGGCGCTCATCATCGCCGTCATCTGGACCATCCCGACGTTCGGCCTGCTGCTGTCGTCGTTCCGGCCCGCGGGGCAGATCGCGACGACCGGCTGGTGGACGTTCTTCGGCGACCCGCAGCTGACGCTCGCGAACTACGGCGAGGTGCTCTTCTCGGGCTCGGCGTCGTCGCCGCAGCTGGGCGAGTACTTCGTCAACTCGCTCGCGATCGCGATCCCGGGCACGATCATCCCGCTCGTGCTCGCGGCGCTCGCGGCCTACGCCTTCGCGTGGGTGAGGTTCAAGGGCTCGTCGACCCTCTTCGTCGTGGTCTTCGCGCTGCAGATCGTGCCGCTGCAGATGGCGCTCATCCCGTTGCTGCAGCTGTTCGTGACCTTCCTGCAGCCGTTCCAGGACGCGCTGCACGAGGCGGTGCCGTTCATCAGCGAGCGCCAGTTCCTGCCGGTCTGGATCGCGCACGCGATCTTCGGCCTGCCGCTGGCGATCTTCCTGCTGCACAACTTCATCTCGGCGATCCCCGCCGACGTCATCGAGGCCGCGCGCGTCGACGGCGCAGGGCACGGGCAGATCTTCTTCCGCATCATCCTGCCGCTCGCGACGCCGGCGATCGCGTCGTTCGCGATCTTCCAGTTCCTGTGGGTCTGGAACGACCTGCTGGTCGCGCTCGTGTTCTCCTCCGGCACACCGGACACCGCGCCGCTCACGCAACGATTGGCCGAGCTCGCGGGCTCCCGAGGCGAGAACTGGGAGCGGCTCACCGCCGGCGCGTTCGTGTCGCTCGTCGTGCCGCTGCTCGTGTTCTTCGGCCTCCAGCGGTACTTCGTCAGGGGCCTGCTCGCGGGGTCTGCGAAGGGTTGAGCGCGCGGGGCGCAATGCGGCACCGCCGCGTTGCGCCCGGAGCGCTCAAGGTCGAGTAGCCGGGCGCAGCCCGGCGTACCGAGACCTGCTGCACGCAGGTCGATGCTGCGCAGCGGGCGGTGCCGCCCCCGCGATACCCTGGACCCGGTGTGCCGGGAAGCCTGGTCGGCGTCCCGCTGAGCGAACCGGCTCGGCGGTGCCGAGAGGAGCGCCATGCAGCCCACCCCGCCCATCCGCCGCCGCGAGCGGCTCGCGCAGAGCCTGCGCCTCGAGACCACGAGCGGCGCGCTGCTGCTCGTCGCCGCCGCGGTCGCCCTCATCTGGGCGAACTCCCCGTGGCGCGACTCGTACGCCGCGCTCATGGAGACGACCGTGGGGCCGGCGGCGCTGCACCTCGACCTGAGCGTCGCCACCTGGGCGGCCGACGGGCTGCTCGCGATCTTCTTCTTCGTCGTCGGCGTCGAGCTGAAGCACGAGATCGTCGCCGGGAGCCTGCGCAACCCCCGGCAGGCGGCGGTGCCCGTGCTCGCCGCGGTCGGCGGCATGGCGCTGCCGGCGCTCGTCTACGTCGGCATCGTGCTCGCCGCCGGCGACCCCGAGGCGCTCACCGGCTGGGCGATCCCGGCGGCGACCGACATCGCATTCGCGCTCGCGGTGCTGGCGATCTTCGGGCGCGGCCTGCCGACGGGCCTGCGCACCTTCCTGCTCACGCTCGCGGTGGTCGACGACCTGCTCGCGATCGTCGTGATCGCGATCTTCTACACGGCGGGCGTGCAGCTGCTCGCGCTGCTCGGCGCGCTGCTCGCGGTCGCCGTCTTCGCCCTGGTGGTGCGCACGCGCTGGGCGCGCTGGTGGCTGCTCATCCCCGTCGCGCTCGTCGCGTGGTGGCTCATGCACGAGTCGGGCGTGCACGCGACGATCGCCGGCGTGCTGCTCGGCGCGGTCGTGCCCGCGAAGCCCGTGCTGGGGGAGTCGGAGACCCGCACGCACCGCTTCGAGGCGGCGGTGCGCCCGTGGTCGACCGCGATCGCGCTGCCGATCTTCGCGTTCTGCTCGGCGGGCGTCTCGGTCGCCGACGGCGGCGGCTTCGCCGAGCTCGCCGCGCAGCCGGTGCTGCTCGCGGTCGCGGCGGGCCTCGTGATCGGCAAGCTCATCGGGGTGCTGGGCGTCACGGCCATCGTCACGCGCGTCACGCCGCTGCGGCTGCCCGACGGCATCGGCCTGCGCGACCTGCTGCCGGTGGCGCTGCTCACCGGCATCGGGTTCACCGTCTCGCTGCTCATCACCGAGCTCTCGTTCGACGACGCGGCGCGCACCGACGCGGCGAAGCTCGCGGTGCTCATCGGCTCCGGCCTCGCCGCGGTGCTCGCGGCGCCGCTGCTGCGCTGGGATGCGAAGCAGGCACGCAGCGCCGACATGAACGAGGACGGCGTCGCCGACGCGCCCCAGGAGCGCATCGGCGGCTGAGCCCGGCTACCGCGCCGCGAGCGCGCGGTGCACCGGCACGACCGCGGCCGCGCTCCACGCCTGCGGGCGGCACGACGCCGGGTAGGCGACCGGGGTCGCCGCCTCGTCGGCGCCGAACCCGGCGAACAGCTCGGGCAGCCGCCCATCGAAGGCGTCGGCCGTGCGCACGAGCTGCGCCGAGAGCGTCCGGGCCTCGGCCGTGAGGCCGGCCCGGAGCATCCCCTCGATCACGACGCCCGTGTCGTGCGGCCACACCGAGCCGCAGTGGTACGACAGCGGCCAGTAGCCGCCCTCGTCGGAGGCCATGGTGCGCAGGCCCCAGCCCGACGCGAAGCGCTCGTCGACGAGCAGGCGCGCGACCGCGGCCTCCTCCTCGGCCGACAGGAGCGAGGTGCCGAGCAGCTGCCCCATGTTCGACGTCTTCGCGTCGACCGGGGTGCCCGAGCCGTCGAGGGCGATCGCGGGGAACCGCTCGCCGCCCCGCTCGACCCAGAACGCCGCGCGGAACCGCTCGCGCATCCGCTCTGCCCAGCCGCGCCACTCCTGCGCGCCCGCGGCATCGCCGAGCGCCTCGAGCAGCGCCGCGCCGCCCTCGGCGGCCTGGCACGCCTGCGCCTGCACCTCGCACAGCGCGATCGGCCCGTCGGCGATGCGGCCGTCGGCGAAGCGGATCGAGTCGCCGGAGTCCTTCCAGCCCTGGTTCGCGAGGCCCGTGCCGGTCTCGTCGATGTACTTCAGGAAGCCGGAGCCGTCGGGGCTGCCGTGGTCGCGCAGCCAGCCGAGCGCCGCCTCGAGCGCCGGACGGAGCTCCTGCACGACATCGAGCGGCAGGCCGGCCTGCCAGGCCTCGTGCAGCAGCACGATCCAGAGCGGGGTCGCGTCGATGGTGCCGTAGTAGACCGGCGGCAGCGAGATGCCCTCGCCCGGCATCGTGAACGTCGACTGCCGGATCTCGTGCAGGATCTTGCCCGGCTGCTCGGCCGTCGTCGCGTCGGTCGTGGTGCCCTGCCGGGCGGCGAGCGTGCGGAGCGTGCCCTCGGCGACCTCGAGCGAGAGGGGCAGCAGCATCCGCGCGGTGATGAGCGTGTCGCGGCCGAAGAGGGTCATGAACCACGGCGCGCCGGCGGCCGCGAACGGCCCCTGGCCGGCGTCGAGCAGCAGCGCCTGCAGATCCTCGAGCGCCCGGGCAGCCCAGCGGGCGAGCGCGGCGTCGCCGCTCGGCGGCAGCTGCCCGAGCGGGGCGGCGGATGCGGCGCCCACGACCGTCGTCGGGTCGGCCAGGCGCAGCTCGAGCACCGCCTCAGCCGCGCCGGCCGCGGGCACGTGCAGCCGCCACCTCGCGACCACCCGGTCGCCGTCGCGCGCGAGCTCGGCGCCGGGCGCTGCGATCGCGAGGGTGCGGGTGCCGTCGGTCGCCTCGAGGCCCGTCTGCGTCTCGCGCCACGTGAGCGCGACCGGTCGGGGCGCGCCGGACTTCACCGACGAGAGCTCGGCGAAGGAGGCGTCGACCGCGAGCTCGACCTCGGCCTCGACCGGGTGGGCGAGCCCATCGGCGATGCGCACCCGCTCGACGAGCGCGCCCGGGGCGACCTCGCGCCTCCGCTCGACGAGCACGCGCGGGTCGGGGGTGTCGTCGTCGATCGCGCGCGCGACGCCGTGAAACGAGGCCCGGTCGGCCGACCGCGCGGTGCCGGTCGCCTCGATGGGCTCGCCCGCGACGCGCAGCGCGAGCCCGTGCACGTAGCGCCAGTCGCCGTGGAAGATGCCATGGATGGCGGCGCCGCCGAGGTCGCCCGCAGCGTCGGACCACGCCTGCGTGGGCGCCGTCAGCACCACCAGCGCGTCGTTGAGCAGCGGCTGCCTGCCGTGCGTCGGAGCAGCGGTGTCGTCGCGCATGTGCGCCTCCCGGTCGGGGTTCCCATCGGACGGGGCATACGCTACCGTCACAGTTGGAACGATCCAATACTGGATCTCCGGTTCGTCACGAAGGAGTGGGGATGGCACCGACGCTCGCCGACGTCGCCGCGCACGCCGGCGTGTCGGTGCAGACCGTCTCCAACGCGCTGAACAACCCCGCGCTCCTCAAGCAGGCCACCCTCGACCGCGTGCTCGCCGCCGTGCAGGCGCTCGGCTACGCGCCCAACCTGCAGGCCCGGCGCCTGCGGCAGCGCACCGTCGCCACGATCGGCCTGCGGATCGAGCCCGTCGCCGACAACATCGCCTCGTCGCTGCTCGACCGCTTCCTGCACGAGCTCACGTTCCGCGCCGACGCCGAGGGGCAGCACGTCGTGCTCTTCACCGCCGCGACCGACGAGGAGGAGGTCGAGAAGATCCGCGAGCTCGCTGGCCAGCGGGTCGCCGACCGCTTCCTCCTGACCGGCACCCACGCCGGCGACGCCCGCGTGCCCGCGCTGCTCGCGGCGGGGATGCGCTTCGTCGCCTTCGGCCGGCCGTGGGGGCCCGCGCCCGAGCACTCGTGGGTCGACGTCGACGGCGCCGCCGGCACCCGCGCGGCCACCGAGGCGCTCCTCGACGCCGGTCTCACCCGCATCGGCTTCATCGGCTGGCCCCCCGGCAGCGGCTCGGGCGACGACCGCCGGTCCGGTTGGGCGGCGGCGATGCGCGCGGGCCTCGGGCTCGACGACGGCGAGCTCGACGCGCTCACCGCGCGCTGCGCCGACCGGCTCGACGAGGCCGTCGGCGCGGCCGCCGCGCTCCTCGAGCGCGGCGTCGACGCGCTCGTGTGCGCCTCGGACTCGCTCGCGACCGGCGCCATCGGCGCCGCCGCGCAGAGCGGCCGCAGCCTGCCGATCATCGGCTTCGACAACACCTCGCTCGCCGCCGGCATCGGCTTCCCGAGCATCGACCAGAGCCTCGACGAGGTCGCCGCGGCGGCCCTCGCGGCCCTCGACGCCGAGCCCGGCGCCGTCACCACGATCGTCCGGCCGCGCCTCATCCGGCGCAGCCACGACCGGTGGGGGATCCCCTCCGCCGCTGACCGGGGACAGTCCCCCACCTGAAAGGAACCACCATGCGACACAGCAAGCTGGGCAGCGTCGCCCTCGCCGGCGCGCTCGCCCTCGCCCTGGCCTCCTGCTCGGGAGGCGGCGGCGACGCCGGTGCCACGGACGGCGCGGAGGCGCCAGCCGCCGAGAGCCTCACCATGCTCATCGGCTCCTCCGGCGACGCCGAGACGGCAGCCGTGCAGGCCGCCGCCGACGCGTGGGCCGCGGAGTCGGGCACCGACGTCGAGGTCATCGCCGCATCCGACCTCAACCAGGAGCTCGCGCAGGGCTTCGCGGGCGACTCGGCCCCCGATGTCTTCTACATGGGCTGGGACCAGTTCCAGACCTATGCGAGCGACGACTACCTCGAGCCGTACGCGATGGACCTCGAGAACGCGGGCGAGTTCTACCCGGCGCTCGTCGAGGCCTTCTCCTACGAGGGGGAGTTCGTGTGCGCGCCGAAGGACTTCTCGACGCTCGGCCTCGTCATCAACACCCAGCTGTGGGCGGATGCGGGCCTGACCGACGCCGACATCCCGACCGACTGGGAGTCGCTGCAGGCGGCTGCCGAGGCGCTGACGACCGGCGACACGGTCGGCCTGTCGATGGGCCCGGAGTACGCCAGGCTCGGCGTCTTCATGGAGCAGGCCGGCGGCGGCCTCATGGACGGCGACACCATCACGGCGAACTCGCCCGAGAACGTCGAGGCGCTCGAGTACGTGCAGGGCCTGCTCGAGGCCGGCTCGCTCAAGTGGCCGGCAGACCTCAACGCCGGCTGGGGCGGCGAGGCCTTCGGCACCGTCGCGGCCGCGATGGTGATCGAGGGCCCGTGGATCCGCGGCGCGCTCGAGAACGACTTCCCGGACGTCGAGTTCGAGGTCGTCGAGCTGCCCGAGGGACCGGCGGGGCCGGGGACGTTCACGTTCTCGAACTGCTGGGGCATCCCCGAGGGCCAGGAGACCGCCGAGACCGCGCAGGAGCTCGTCGCGTTCCTCACGAGCGACGAGCAGCAGCTCGAGTTCTCCGAGGCGTTCGGCGTGATCCCGTCGACCGAGTCGGCCGCGGCGACCTACGCCGAGACCTACCCGGAGAACGCGGCCTTCGTGGCCGGCGCCGACTACGCCGTCAGCCCCGTCGCCTTCGCGGGCGCCGCCGACGTGACGAGCGAGTTCAACAACGCCATCACCACCCTCCAGGGTGCTGACGCGCAGGCGGTGCTCGACCAGGTGCAGTCGCAGCTGGAGGCGGCCTACCAGGCGTCGCAGGGCTGATGAGCGCCCCCGCCGTCGCTCCCGCGCCGCGCAAGCGGCGCGGGAGCACGCGCGGCGGCGAGACCGCCGCCGGCTGGCTGTTCACGCTGCCCGCGATCATCATCGTCGGCGTCTTCCTCGTCGCGCCGATCGCGCTCGCGCTGTGGGTGTCGTTCACCGACTGGAACGGCCGCAACTCGCCGCTGTTCAACGAGAACGTCGAGGTCGTCGGGCTCGACAACTACGCCGCGATCACGACCGACCAGACCCTCACGCGCGAGCTCTTCGGCCGCTCGATCCGCAACAACGTCTTCTACGTGCTGCTCGTCGTGCCGCTGCAGACCGCGCTCGCGCTGTTCCTCGCCGTGCAGGTGAACCGGCGGATGCTCAAGGCCAAGGGCTTCTTCCGCACCGCGTTCTACTTCCCCTCCGTCACCTCGTCGATCGCGATCACGGGCGTGTTCCTGTTCCTCTTCGCCGCGACCGGCGTCGTGAACCGCGTGCTCGCCTGGTTCTCCATCAACGGGCCCAACTGGTTCGCCGACCCGCGGGGCGTCATCCACCTGCTGCTCGGCCGCGTCGGCCTGACCGGGCCGCCACCCGGCTGGTCCGATCCCGGGTTCCTCGGCGTGACCGCGTGGGACTGGATCGCGGGCCCGTCGGTCGCGCAGTGCGTGCTCATCACGCTCGCCGTGTTCACGACCTCCGGCACCTTCATGCTGCTCTTCCTCGCCGGGCTGCAGAACATCGGCGCCGAGGTCGGGGAGGCCGCGGTGATGGACGGCGCCGGACCCATCCGCACGTTCTTCTCCGTCACGCTGCCGATGCTGAAGCCGACGCTCTTCACCGTGCTGACGCTCGGCCTCATCGGCACCTGGCAGGTGTTCGATCAGGTCTACCTGACGCGCGGCACGCCCGCGGCGCCGACGCTGACGAGCCCCGCCTACCTCGCCTTCAACCAGGCGTTCGAGAACAACGAGCCCGGCATCGCCGCGGCGATCGCGTTCGTGCTGTTCCTCATCATCATCCTGATGACCCTCATCCAGCGCTGGGTGCTCGCCGACCGCGACACCACCGGCATGGGGCGGAAGCGGCGCAAGGGCGACGACGCCGAGGGCGACCGCCCGCTCGCCGAGGGCGCGATCCGGCTCGATGCCGGTCCCCAGGGAGGAGGTGGTCTCACGTGAAGGAGCGCGTCTCCGCCGGCCTGATCATCGGCTACGTCATCCTCGTCGTGCTGGCGCTGCTGTACATCTACCCGTTCATCATCGCCGTGAGCGGATCGTTCAAGACGGATGCCGAGGCGAACGCCGACCCGATGGCGCTCATCCCGCAGACGTTCACGTTCGCCGCCTACGAGCGCCTGTTCACGGGCACCGACCTGCCGCGGTGGGCCGCGAACTCGGCCTTCATCACGGTGGTCGTGACCGTCTTCCGGGTGTTCTTCGACTCGCTCGCGGGCTACGCGCTGTCGCGGCTGCGGTTCCGGGGCAGGAACACGATCTTCGCGCTGTTCATCGCGGTGCTCGCGGTGCCGTCGGTCGTGCTGATGATCCCCCGGTTCCTCGTCATCAAGGAGCTCGGGCTCTACGACACGTACGGCGGCATGATCCTGCCGCTGCTGTCGACGGCGGCCGGCATCTTCATCATGAAGCAGTTCTTCGACTCGATCCCGGTGTCGATCGAGGAGGCGGCCCGCATCGACGGCGCGGGCATCTTCCGCACGTTCTGGTCGGTGACGCTGCCGATGGCGATGCCGGCGCTCATCACGCTGACGATCCTGTCGTTCCAGGGGTCGTGGAACGAGTTCTCGCACTTCGTGATCTCGCGGCAGAGCCCCGAGCTGCACACGCTGACCACCGGTGTCGGCTCGCTCGTGTCGGGGCAGCTGGGCTCGGGCACGCAGTTCCCGCTCAAGCTCGCGGCGGCGGTGCTCATGACCATCCCGGTCGCCGTGATGTTCTTCATCTTCCAGAAGCGCATCATGTCGACGACGGAGGGCGGCGAGAAGGGTTGACGCCGGAGGGCGCAATGGCGGCCGAGCCGCCGTTGCGCCCGCAGGCGTCAAGGTCGAGGAGCGCGCGGCGAAGCCGCACGCGTCACGAGACCTCGTTCCGCACCCTAGAGCTCAGGCGGCGAGCGATCCGGCTCCACGAGCCGCAGGTACGCGTGCTCGCGGCGCACGGCGCCGCCGGCCGCGACGCGCTGCGCACGCGCCGGCTCGGCGTCGCGCGCGGGCTCCGGCGCGCTCGGCGCGAGCGGCGTGAGCGCGTGCAGGTGCCGCTCGACCGCGATCGGCCCGACCGCGCTCGCGGCGCGCGCGGTGAGCGCCTGGTGCACCGGCACCACGGCTGCCGCGCTCCACGCCTGGGGCGAGCACGCCCCGGGGACGGGGATCGGCGCGGCGGTGTCGTCGAGCCCGTAGCCGGCGTACAGCTGCGGCATCCGGCCCTGGAACGCATCCGCCGCCCGCTCGAGCTGCTCGGCCAGTGCCGCGGCCTCCGCGCCGAGCCCCGCGCGCAGCAGGCCCTCGATCGCGACGGCCGTGTCGTGCGGCCAGATCGCGCCGCAGTGCTGGGACATCGGCCAGTAGCCGCCCGCGTCGGTCGCCATCGTGCGGAGGCCGAAGCCCGACGAGAGCCGCGGGTCGAGCAGCAGGCGGGCCACCTCGCGCTCCTCCTCGGCCGACAGCAGCGTCGTGCCGATGAGCTGCCCGATGTCGCTCGTGAGCGCGTCGACCTGGGCACCCGAGGCCTCGAGCGCGAGGGCCGGGAAGCGCTCGCGGCCGTGCTCGACCCAGAAGGCCGCGCGGAAGCGCTCCCGCAGCCGCTCAGCCCAGCCGCGCCACCGCTCGCCGCCGTCGCCGAGCGCGTCGAGCAGGTCGGCTGCGCCGACCGCGGCACGCACCGCGAGCCCCTGCACCTGGGCGACCGCGAGCGAGCCGGTCGCGATGCCGCCGTCGGCGAAGCGCATGGCGTCGGGGGAGTCCTTCCAGGCCTTGTTCGCGAGGCCCGTGCCCGACTCCTCGGGGTAGCTGAGGAACCCGTCGCCCGTGCGCTTGTCGAGCCACCAGAGCGCCGCGTGCAGCGAGGGGCGCAGCTCGCGCACCGCCTGGAGCGGCAGCCCCGCCCGCCAGGCGTCGTGCAGCAGCACGATCCACAGCGGCGTCGCGTCGATGGAGCCGAAGTAGACCGGCGGCAGCTCGACGCCCATCCAGGGCAGCTCGATGGAGTCCTGCCGCAGCTCGTGCAGGATGCGGCCGGGCTCCTCGCCGGTGGCGGGGTCGGTGCGCACGCCCTGCCGGGCGGCGAGCGTGCGCAGCGTGCCCTCGGCGAGGTCGGTGCCGAGCGGCAGCAGCAGCCGTGAGGCGATGAGCGCGTCGCGCGCGACCATCGTCACGTGCCAGGGGGCGCCCGCGGCGGGGAACGCGCCGTGGCCGGCGTCGAGCAGGAGGTCCTCGAGGTCGGTCACGGCGCGCTCGGCCCACCGGTCGAGGGCGGCCCGGCCGGTCGGTCGCACGCCCGCGCACGGCGCGGGGCAGGGCGTGCCGGTCACCGCGAGCGTCGGGTCGTCGAGCTCGAGCTCGAGCGCGAAGCCCGCCCAGTCGTCGGGCAGCACCACGCTGTGGCGCGAGGCGATGACGCGGCTGCCCTCGACGCGCAGCTCGCCGCCGCGGCTCGTGCAGCGCAACACCCGGGTGCCGTCGGTGGCGATCGCGACGCCGTCCTCGATGCGGATGCGCAGCTCGACCGGGCGCGGATCCCCGGCGCGCACCGTCCACATCGGCGCGAGCTCGACGTCGCAGACGAGCTCGACCGCGGCGTTGACGGGCACGTCGCGGCCGTTGACGATCGTCACCCGCTCGACGACCGCGCCCGGCGCGACCTCGCGCATCCGCTCGACCATGACGCGAGCCGCCGGGGCGCGCGCGTCGAGGTCGCGGGCGACGGCGTGGAAGACGACCCAGTCGGCCTCGTCTGCGGTGGTGATGTGCTCGACGGGCGCGCCGTCGACGAGCAGCTCGACGCCCCGCACGTAGCGCCAGTCGCCGTGGTAGACGCCGTGGGCGGTGCTGCCGCCCATCGTGCCGTCGCGGTGCGACCAGACCTGCGTGGGAGCAGAGAGCGCCACGAGCTCGGTGTGGAGGAGCGGCGGTCTCCCGACACCCCTGCTCTGCTCGTGACACATGGGCTTCCGATCGCTGTGCGGTGCGGCTGGCCCAAAACTATTCCTGTTGCAGAACAGCGTCCCGCAAGGCGCCCTCAGCCTTGGCGCACGAGTGCCGCAGGCCGTGCGCGTCTGCTGAGCGGCATCGCCGCCGAGGCGCTAGGGGGTCGGCCGGCGCGCGTCGTAGGCGAGGAACGAGCGCTGCGCGCGCGTCACGACGGCGATGAGCACGACGATGAGGATGCCGCCGAGCAGCGGCGGCGCCCAGAGCGCCACGAGCGTGGTGGCGAGGCCCGCGTAGAGGTCGCCGATGCGCGGGCCGCCGGTGACGACGACGGTGAACAGCCCCTGCGTGCGGCCGCGCATGTCGTCGGGCGCGGCGGTGAGCATCATGGTCGAGCGGAAGATGGCGCTGATCTCGTCGCTCGCGCCCATGCCGGCCATCGCGATCGCGGCGACGGCGAGCGCCGGCCACGACACCTGCGGCCACTCGGCGGCGACCGGCCCGCCCCAGCCGAGCGCCATGGCGAGGATGACGGCGCCGAGCAGCAGCACGAACGCGCCGTAGACGGTGATGGCCCGCGCGACCGCGACGCCGTGGCGGTGGATGTGCGCGACCGGGCCCGAGAAGAGGCTCGCGAGCAGCGTGCCCATGGCGGCCGCGGCGGTGAGGGCGCCGACGGTGACGGGGCCGCCGCCGATGGCGACGGCGCCGATCGCGGGCAGCAGCGCGTAGGGCCGGCCGAACGTCATCGCGATGATGTCGACGACGAACGACATGCGGATGTTGGGTGCCTGGCGCAGGAAGCGGTAGCCGTCGCGCAGCGACGCGAGGCCCGGCTTCGCGACCGCGCCGAGCGGGGGCAGGCGGGGCAGGCCGAGCACGCCGAGGAAGCCGGCGGTGAAGAGCGCCGCGTCGATCGCGAACGTGATCGGCAGACCGACGGTCGCGACGAGCACGCCGGCGGCCGCGGGGCCCAGCGTCAGCATGGTGCCCATCGCGATGCCGTTGAGCGCGGCCGCGCGCGAGAGGAGGTGCGCGGGCAGGATGCGCGGGGTGACGGCGCTGCGCGTCGCCCCGGAGATGGTCGCGGCGACGGTGTTGATCGTCGTGAGCACGTAGAACGGCCACACCGGTGCGCGGCCGCCCTCGGCGACGAGCGCGGCGTCCCACGTCGAGAGCGCGACGAGGCCGAGCACCGCGGCCCAGCCGGTGAGGCTCGAGGCGATGAGCAGGGAGCGCCGGTCGAAGGCGTCGGCGAGCATGCCGCCCCACAGGCCTGCGACGACCATGGGCAGCAGCGCGATGCCGCCGACCAGGGCGACCATCATCGTGCTCGCGGTCATGTCGAAGATCTGCAGGCCGACGGCGACGACCGTCATCTGCGCGCCGATGCCGCTGATCGCGTTGCCGATCCAGAGCCTGGCGAAGGCGGGCGAGGCGCGGAGCGGCGCGAGGTCGACGAAGCGGCGGCGTGGTGCAGGGCTGTCGACGGTCTCGACGGGCCCGGTGATGGGCGTCGCGGGCAGGATGCCGTGCGCGCCGGAGGCCGGCTCGCCGCCGGACTCGAAGGGTTCGGTCACCTCTGGCCGTGACGCGTGACCGGGCCCCGGGACGGGCTCGCTCACGCGGATCCCTGCCGGGGTCCGGGACGGACCCCGGCGCTGGGGTCGCGGTCGAGGCCCGAAAGGGCCTCGACCCTCAGCTCCACCGCGCGCTCACGCGACGTCGTCGATGCCGTACAGCGCCTGGATCGCGGCGAGGAAGTCGTCGTGCCTGCCCTCGGCGGCGAGCTCGCGCGCCCGCACGGTGGGCTTGTGCAGCAGCACGCCCGCGAAGTGGCGCAGCGCCTGCTCGGCGAGGCGCCGCTCCTCCTCGGTGCCACGCTTGGCGATGCGGGCGAGCTCCGCGTCCATCGCGCCCTGCACGTGCTCGCGCAGCGCCGCGATCGCGGGGCCGAGCTGCCGCTCGGCGGTGCCGCGCTCGAAGCGCGCGGCGGCCTTCCGCACGAGGTGGCGGGCGTCCTCGGTGGCGGTGAGGTGCTCGAGCGGCGCGTGCAGGCGGATCGTCTCGAGGTCGAGCACCTCGACGCCGTGCACGGTCGCGACGTCGGGGTCGACGTTGCGGGGCATGCCCATGTCGATCACGAGCTGCGAGGCGCGGCCGTGGTCGACCGGGCACTCGGCGCCGGGGCCCGCGTGCAGCGGGCAGCCCTCGGCGGTGGGGTCGAGCGCGACGGGGCAGGTGGATGCGTCGTGCGGCTGCACGGCGGAGCCGGGGAAGGCGTGGGTCGCGGCGAGCCGCTCGCGGCCGGCCCGGAGCAGCGCGGCGTCGACCACGTGGTGGTCGGCGCTCGTGCACGTGACGATGACGTCGGCCGTCGCGGCGGCGAGCGGGGCGTCGCGCGGGTCGACGTAGCCGATCGCGTGGCTGCGGGCGAAGCCGGCGCCGCGGTCGGAGGGGCTCCAGACCTCGATGTGCTGGGCGCCGCGGCGGCGCAGCTCGGCGAGCGAGACGCCCGCGAAGCGGCCGGTGCCGACGAGCAGCACGCGCGCGCCGGTGAAGTCGACGCGGGCGCTCGCGAGGTCGAGCGCGAGGCGCACGATCGAGCGGCCGGCCTCGCCGATGCCGGTGCGGTTCTTGATGCCGCGCTGCGTCTCGGACGCGCGCTGGAAGAGGCGCTCGAGGCTCGGGGAGGTCGTGCCGGCGTCCTGCGCCGACTGCAGCGCGCGGCGCACCTGGCCGGCGATCTCGCCCTCGCCGACGACGACCGACTCGAGGCCGGCGGCGACGGCGAACAGGTGCTCGGCGGCGCGGCCCTCGACGAGCGGCTCGAGGGTCTCGGGATGGTGGAACCCGAGCGCATCCGCCGCGGCCGTCTGGGCGATGCCCGGCGCCTCGTCCCGGTCGGCGTCGACGTCGAGGTACACCTCGAAGCGGTTGCAGGTGGAGACGACGATCGCGCCCTCGATCGACGGGTGCGAGGCGAAGGAGGTGGGCAGCTGCGCGGCGTCTGCCGACGACAGGGCCTCGAGGGCTGTGAAGTCGGCGTTCTTGTGACTCGCCGTCAGGCAGATGAGCACCCGACCATCCTACCGCGTCCCCCAGCCCGCCCCGTCGGCGGCGGGCGAGCGCCCCCAGCGCGGAGGTGGGACAATGGATGCGATGCCTGCGCTGCCCGAGACCCACCCGCTCAACACCCGCACCGGAGCCTCCGGCCTGGTGCGCGCCTACCGCGGCGACCGCCCGGAGGTCACGCCCGTGTGGTTCATGCGGCAGGCGGGGCGCTCGCTGCCCGAGTACCGGTCGCTGCGCCAGGGCCGCGACATGCTCGACACGTGCCTCGACCCGGTGCTCGCGAGCGAGATCACGCTGCAGCCGGTGCGCCGCCACGGCGTCGACGCGGCCATCTTCTTCAGCGACATCATGGTGCCGCTGCGCCTCGTCGGCGTCGACGTGACGATCGAGCCCGGCGTCGGTCCGGTCGTCGCCGAGCCCGTGCGCACCCCCGCCGATGTCGAGCGCCTCGTCGCGCTCGACCCGGCCCGCCTCGACGAGGCGCTCGAGCCGATCCGCGAGGGCGTGCGCCAGACGATCGCGGGGCTCGCCGAGATCGGCGACGGCACGACCCCGCTCATCGGATTCGCGGGCGCGCCCTTCACGCTCGCCGCCTACCTCGTCGCCGGCCGCCCGTCGAAGGACCACCTCGAGGCGCGCACCCTCATGCGCTCCCACCCCGACGCGTGGGACGCCCTGACCCGTTGGGCGGCCGACGTCACGGGCCGCTTCCTGCGCGCGCAGGTCGAGGAGGGCGCGAGCGCCGCGCAGCTGTTCGACTCGTGGGCGGGCTCGCTGCCGCTCGAGCAGTACCGCGAGCACGTCGCTCCGGCCTCGCGCCTCGCGCTCGACGCCGTGCGCCACCTGACCGACGCATCCGGCCGCCGCGTGCCGCTCGTGCACTTCGGCGTCGGGGCGGGCGAGCTCTACGGCGCGATGGATCTCGACGTCGACTGCATCGGCGTCGACTGGCGCGTGCCGCTCGACCAGGCGCTCGAGCGCATCGACGCCGACGTGACCGTGCAGGGCAACCTCGACCCGGCGGTGCTCGGCGCTCCGTGGGAGATCGTCGAGGCCGCGATCGACCACGTGCTCATCGCCGGCTCCGTCGCCCGCGCGCACGTGTTCAACCTCGGCCACGGCGTGCCGCCGACGGCCGACCCTGCGGTGCTGACCCGCATCGTGCAGGCGGTGCATGCGCGGTGACCGACGTGACCGGGGCTGAGCCCGGCCCCGAGGCCGGCGTCGCGCCCGCCGAGGGTGCGGATGCGCCCGGCGGCGCGGGCGCGGAGCGCTGGGACACGATCGTGGCCGGCGCGGGCGTCGCGGGACTCACCGTGGCGCACGAGCTCGCGGCCCGCGGCTACCGGGTGCTCGTGCTCGAGGCCTCCGACCGCCTCGGCGGCGTCGCGAGCCCGATCGAGGTCGACGGTCTCGCGCTCGACGCGGGCGCCGAGTCGTTCGCGACCCGCGGCGGCGCGGTCGCCGAGCTCGCGCGCGAGCTGGGCCTCGGCGACGACATCGTGAGCCCCAACCCGGCCGGCGCCTGGCTGCAGCTCGCCGACCGCGCCGTGCCGCTGCCGAAGCACACCCTGCTCGGCATCCCCTCGTCGCCGCTCGCGCGCGACGTCATCGACGTGCTCGGCTGGGGCGGCGCGGTGCGCGCCTACCTCGACCGCCTCATGCCGGTGCTGCGCATCGGCAAGGACGACGCGCTCGGCCCGCTCGTGCGCCGCCGCATGGGGCGCAAGGCCCTCGACCGGCTGGTCGGGCCGCTCGCCGGCGGCGTCTACTCGGCCGACCCCGACCTGCTCGACGTCGCGACGGTGGCGCCGGGCCTCAACAACGCGCTCACGCAGGCCGGGTCGCTCTCGGGCGCCGTGGCCGTCGTGCTCGAGGAGCGCGCCGCCGCCGTCGCGCGCGGCGACGCCGCCCCGAGCAACGCGAGCCGTCCCGGCAGCGCCGTGCAGGGCATCCGCGGCGGCATCCACCGCCTCACCGGCGCGCTCGCCGAGCGGGCGCGCGAGCACCGCGCCGAGCTGCGCACGAGCGTGCGCGTGCTCGCCGCCGAGCCGACCGGCACCGGCTGGACCGTGCAGACGGATGCGGGCGGCTTCGACGCGTCGTCGCTGGTCGTCGCGCTCCCCGAGGCCGAGGCGCTGCGCGTGCTCGACGGCGTCGACGGCTTCGCCGAGCTCGCCGCGGACGCGGGCGGCGTCACCGTCGAGCTCGTCACGCTCGTGCTCCCCGCCGGCGCGATCGAGGGCGACCCGCGCGGCACCGGCGTGCTCGTCGCCGGCGACGCGCCCGCGGTGCGGGCGAAGGCGATGACCCACTCGAGCGCCAAGTGGCCGTGGCTGCGCGAGGCCGCCGGCGGCCGCGAGGTCGTGCGCCTCAGCTACGGCTCCGGCCGCACCCCGCCCGCGACCGAGGGCCTCGACGACGCGGCGGCCGTCGCGCTCGCGCTCGCCGACGCGCGCGCGATCCTCGGCCGCGAGCTGCCCGAGCCCGTCGCCGCCGCGCGCGTGCGCTGGCAGCAGGGCCAGCCGGCGAGCGTCGTCGGTGCGGCCGCCCGCCAGCGGGCGATCCGCGCCGCCGCGGCCGCGCACGAGCAGCTGCTCGTCGTCGGCGCCGCCGTCGCCGGCACGGGCCTCGCGCAGGTCGTGCCCGACGCCCGCGCCGCCGCGCTCGGCATCCGGCGGGAGCGCTTCGTCGAGCCCGGCAGGCCCTGGACCGACGACGTCGCCCCCGAGGAGGGGGCCGCCGACCCCGCGCCCGACGGCGACGACGCGCGGGCGTCCGCCGGCGCATCCGCCCCGAACGACACCGCGGGCGCCCCCGGCGCCGCGGCCGACGACACCGCGACCGCACACGACCGAGGAGAGGCATGAGCGAGCACGAGCACGCCCACCACGAGCAGCCCGACGAGCACGGGCAGACCGAGCCCCAGGACGACGGCTTCACCATCTGGAGCGTGCACCGCCGCGGCGGCCCGGCCGCGAACGGCGGACGCGCGCCGCTCGAGAAGGAGCTCGCCGCGCTCGAGGCCGAGGGCATCATCGCCCGCGGCATCTACGACGTCTCCGGCATGCGCGCCGACGCCGACATCATGGTCTGGCTGCACGGCACCGCCGGCACGCGCCCCGAGGCGCTGCAGGCGGCGATGCGCCGCGTGCGCCGCTCGCGCGAGCTCGCCGGCACGACGCTGGTGTGGAGCGCCATGGGCGTGCACCGCGACGCCGAGTTCAACAAGCAGCACGTGCCCGGGTTCATGCGCGGGATCGCGCCCAAGCGCTGGGTGACCGTCTACCCGTTCAACCGCTCCTACGACTGGTACCTGCTGCCGTCCGAGGACCGCAGCCGCATGCTCGCCGAGCACGGCCGCGCGGGCGCCGCCTACCGCGGCGTGCTCGCGAACACCGTCTCGGCGTTCGCGCTGGGCGACTACGAGTGGATCCTGCCGCTCGAGTCCGACGAGCTCGTCGAGCTCGTCGACATGATGCGCGAGCTGCGCGCCGTCGAGGCGCGCCTGCACGTGCGCGACGAGGTGCCGTTCTTCACGGGCCGCAGGATCGCGGTCGACGAGATCGAGGAGGTGCTCGCATGAGCGAGATGACGGATGCGCCCCAGGGCGGATGCTGCGGCGGCGGCTGCTGCGGCGGGATGCAGCAGCAGCCCGAGCAGCAGCAGGCGGAGCAGCAGGCGGCCCGGCGCGAGACGAAGGCGCCGGCGGCGACGGCCGTGCACCTGGAGCCGGGCGCGGCCGTCGCCAGCGCGACGCCGGCCGCCCAGCCGGGCCCCGAGCACGTCGAGGAGCCGGTCGCGTACGACGGCATCCTGCTGTCGGGCTTCGGCGGGCCGGAGGGGCAGGACGACGTGCTGCCGTTCCTGCGCAACGTCACCCGCGGCCGCGGCATCCCCGACGAGCGGCTCGAGGAGGTGGCGACCCACTACCGCCACTTCGGCGGCGTCAGCCCCATCAACCAGCAGAACCGCGACCTGAAGGCCGCGCTCGAGGGCGCGCTCGCCGAGGCCGGCGTCGACCTGCCCGTCTACTGGGGCAACCGCAACTGGGCGCCGTACCTCGACGAGGCGCTGCAGCAGGCCGCCGACGCGGGCGCGACGCGGCTGCTCGCCATCCCCACCTCGGCCTACTCCTCCTACTCGTCGTGCCGGCAGTACCGCGAGGACTGGGCCGACGCGCTCGAGGCGACCGGGCTGCAGGCGTCGATGCAGATCGACAAGGTGCGCCAGTTCTTCAACCACCCGGGCTTCCTCGCGCCGTTCGTCGACGGCGTGCGCGCGACGGTCGCCGAGGCGCGCGAGGCGGGCTTCGCCGACGGCGACGTCGAGGTGCTCTTCGCGACCCACAGCATCCCCACCGCCGACGCGGAGCGCTCGGGCGCGCCCGACCTGCACGAGTGGGGTCCGGGCGGCGGCTACGAAGCGCAGCACCTCGCCGCCGCGGAGTGGGTCATGGGCGAGGCGGCGCCGGGCGTCGCCTGGCAGCTCGTCTACCAGTCGCGCTCCGGGCCCGCCTCGCAGCCGTGGCTCGAGCCCGACATCAACGACGCGATCGACGAGCTCCCGGTGGGCGACGGCGGCCGCAAGGCGGTCGTGATCGTGCCGCTCGGCTTCGTGAGCGACCACATGGAGGTCATGTGGGACCTCGACGAGGAGGCCATCGAGACGGCCACCGAGCGGGGCCTGTGGGTGCGCCGCGCGCCGACGCCGGGCGTCGACCCGCAGTACGTGGGCGCGCTCGTCGACCTCGTGCAGGAGCGGCTCGAGGGGCGGCCGGTCGCCGAGCGCAAGGCGGTCACCTCGATCCACACCTGGTACGACGTGTGCCGGCCCGGCTGCTGCGAGAACCCGCGGCTCGGCTTCCGGCCCGCGATCGCCGGGCTGCAGCCGTGACGCTGCGCGTCGGCACGCGCGGCTCGGCGCTCGCGATGGCGCAGACGAAGGCGCTCGCCGCGCGCTTCGCGGGCGACGTCGAGATCGTCGAGATCACGACGAAGGGCGACGTCGACCGCACCTCGCTGTCGCAGCTGGGCGGCACGGGCGTGTTCGTCTCGGCGCTGCGGGATGCCCTGCTCGAGGGCCGCGTCGACGTCGCGGTGCACTCGATGAAGGACCTCCCGACGGCGCCCGCCGCCGGCATCGAGCTCGCCGCGGTCGCGAAGCGCGAGGATCCCCGCGACGCGCTGTGCGCCCGCGACGGGCTCACGCTCGCCGGGCTCCCCGAGGGCGCGAAGGTCGGCACCGGGTCGCCGCGGCGCGCGGCGCAGCTGCGCCTCGCGCGCCCCGACATCGAGGTCGTCGACATCCGCGGCAACGTGCCCACGCGCCTCGCGCGGGCGCAGGGCGACGACGCCGACCTCGACGCGGTCGTGCTCGCGCTCGCGGGCCTCAAGCGCCTCGGGCTCGACGGCAGCGCGACCGAGCTGCTCGACCTCGTCGACTTCCCGACCGCGCCCGCGCAGGGCGCGCTCGCCGTCGAGATCCGCGACGGCGACGGCGCGAGCCGCGCCGCGGTCGCGAAGACCGACCACGGCCCCACCCGGGCGGCGGCCGACGCCGAGCGGCGCGTGCTCGCGGGCCTCGAGGCCGGATGCGCGGCACCGGTGGCCGCGCACGCCGAGGTCGCCGACGGGATGCTCTTCCTCACCGCGATCGCGTACGCGACCGACGGCTCCCGCCGCCTCGGCGCATCCCACGCCTTCACGCTCGACTCGACGGCGCCCGCCGACCTCGCGGAGGGCGCGCGCGACGTGGCCGAGCGGGCGGTCGCCGAGCTGCTCGAGGCCGGCGCCGCCGACCTCGTGCACGAGGCGCGCACCGAGGGCTGAGGCTCCGGCGGATCGGGCGGCGCGCGGGTGGTCGGGCGCGCCGCGTCCGCCGCCTCTGCGAGACTGCTCGGCACCGACCCAGGGAGGAAGCCATGCGCGTCCTGATCCCCCGTGGCGGCAGCTGGGGCGACGAGGTCGCCCGGCTCGTCACCGACGCGGGCTTCGAGCCGCTGATCCTGCCGCTCGTCACGATCGAGCCGGCCGAGGACCAGGAGCACCTGCAGCGCATCCTCGCGCAGCTCGCCGAGGGCCGCTTCGACTGGCTCGTCGTCACGAGCCAGTCGACCGTGCGGGTGCTGCCGCGCGTGCCGGTCTCGGTGCACGTCGCCGCCGTCGGCGCGGTGACGGCCGCATCGCTGCGGGAGCGCGGCGTGCCGGTCGCGTTCATCCCGACGAAGCAGTCGGCGGCCGGGCTCGTCGACGAGTGGCCCATCCGCGAGGGGCGGGTGCTCTGGCCGCACGCGCTCGACGCGCGGCCGACGATCGCCGACGGGCTGCGGCGCCACGGCATGCAGGTGACAGAGGTGGTCGCGTACCGCACGGTGCCGGTGTTCGAGTCGGGCGACGCGCTCGCCGAGGCGGTCTCGACGCAGACGGGCGCGATCCCGGTCGTCGGCGCGGATGCGACGCGGCAGCAGGAGGAGCTGCAGGCGGCGGGGGAGGACGGCGCCGATGCCGTGCTGACCGCCGTCGAGCCGGCCGAGACGCCGATCGACGCGGTGCTGGTCACCTCGGGCTCGGTCGCGAAGCAGGTCGCGCGGCTCGGCCTCGCGGGCGACACGCGCATCATCGCGATCGGCGACCAGACCGCCGAGGACTGCCGCAAGCACGGCCTGCGGGTCGCGGGCATCGCGCAGCGGCCGAACGCGCAGGAGCTCGTCGCGGCGCTCGTGGCGGCCGCGGGCCGCTGAGGTCGGCGCCGCGCCAACCGGTCCCGCGGCGCATCGACCGCTCCGGCGGCGCATCGACCGCTCCGGCAGCGCGACCCGTTCCACCGAACGCGACCCGGTGCACCGGGTCGCCGAGGGTGGAACGGGTCGCGTTCGGCGTAGCGTGGGCGCATGAGCGAGCACGCCCGCGACACGAACCCCGCGCTCGAGGCGCTCGCCGCCTCCGGCCTCGAGCACGAGATCACCCGGCACGGGCGCGTCGGATCGCTCGCCGAGGCCGCCGAGGCTCGCGGCGTGAGCCCCGCCGAGGTCATCAAGACGATGGTCGTGCGCCGCGGCGAGGGCGACCACCTGCTCGTGCTCGTGCCCGGCGACCGCACGATCGCGTGGCCGAAGCTGCGCGAGCTGCTCGGCGTCAGCCGGCTGTCGATGCCGGACGCCGACGCCGCGTTCGCGGTGACGGGGTTCCGCCGCGGCACGATCACCCCGTTCGGCACGACGCGGCCGCTGCCCGTCGTCGCCGACGAGCGCGTGCTCGGCCACCGCGTCTCCATCGGCGGCGGCGACCACGGGGTCGCGGCGACGGTCGACGGCGACGCGCTCGTCGCGCACCTGGGCGCGCAGGTCGCCGACGTGACCGATCCCGAGGCGCCGCGCTGACGCATCCGCCCTCACGCGCGACGCCACGGGGCGCTGGCGCGCGCCCCGCCGGGCGTGTACCGTCGCTCGAGCAGTCGTCGGCGGTGTCAGCGCCGACGCCCTCCGCACCCCCAGGAGCCACGATGACCGAGATCCACGGAGCCGCGACCCGGCGCTGACCCGACGACCACGCATCGTCGACCCATCCGTCAGCGCTCCCCGCTCTCGGAGGATCCCTCTTGGCACACCCTGTCATCGCGCTCTCGCGCGTCTCGTTCCAGTGGCCCGACGGCACGCCCGTGCTCGACGGCGTCTCCGGCGCGCTCGGCCACGGGCGCACCGGCCTCGTCGGCATGAACGGCGCCGGCAAGTCCACGCTGCTGCGCCTCATCGCCGGCTCGCTCGCGCCCGCCGCAGGCGACATCGTCGTGCACGGCACGATCGCCGCGCTGCCGCAGCAGCTGGCCCTCGGGCCCGGCACGGTGGCGGATGCGCTCGGCATCGCGGGCGTGCTCGACGCGATCGCGGCCATCGAGTCGGGCGACGTCGCCCCGCACCGCTTCGACGAGGTCGGCGACCGCTGGGGCATCGAGGCGGAGGCGCTCGCGGAGCTCGCCGCCCTCGGCCTCGCCGGCGACGTCGACCTGCTGCGCCGCCCGATCGCGACGCTCTCGGGCGGCGAGGCGGTGCTGGTCGGGCTCGCCGCGATCCGGCTGCAGCGCGCCGACATCGCGCTGCTCGACGAGCCGACCAACAACCTCGACGCCGACGCCCGCGCGCGGCTCCACGACGCGGTCGGCGCGTGGCGCGGCTCGCTCGTGGTCGTCAGCCACGACGTCGCGCTGCTCGAGCGGGTCGACCGCATCGCCGAGCTGCATGCCCCCGGCCCAGGCACCGGCTCGGTGCTGCGCACGTTCGACGGGCCGCACTCGGCCTACCGGGCGGCGCTCGAGGCGGAGCAGGCGGCGGCCGCGCAGGACGTGCGCGACGCCGAGCAGCTGCTGCGCCGCGAGCGGCGCGAGCGCATCGAGGCGGCCGAGCGGCGCTCGCGGTCGCAGGCCGCGGGGCGGCGCGCGTTCCTCGCGGGCGGCATGCCGAAGATCGTCGCCGGCGGCCTGCAGCGGCAGGCCGAGCGCACGACCGCGCGCTCGAAGGCGCTGCACGAGGGGCGCGAGTCGACCGCCGCCTCGGCGCTCGAGGCGGCCGAGGCGCGCGTGCGCGACGACCGCACCATCCGCATCGCGCTGCCCGGCACGCGCGTGCCCGCGGGGCGCGACGTGCTCGCGCTGCGGCTGCCCGGCGGCGAGGCGGTCGCGGTGCGCGGGCCCGAGCGCATCGCCCTCACGGGCGCCAACGGGGCGGGCAAGACGACGCTGCTCGACGCGATCGCCGGCACGGCGGCCTCCCGGGCCGACGGCCGGCCCGCGCCCGTCGCCGAGGTGACCCACCGCATCCGCGAGACCGCGATGCTGCCGCAGCGCATCCGCTTCCCGGACGAGGACGCGACGCTCGTCGACGCCGTGCGCGAGACGGCGCCGACCCGGTCGCCGCTCGAGGTGCGGGCGCAGCTCGCGCGCTTCCTGTTCCGCGGCGACCGCGGCGAGCAGCGGGTGCGCGAGCTCTCGGGCGGGGAGCGGTTCCGGCTCGCGCTCGCGCGGCTGCTGCTCGCCGACCCGGCGCCGCAGCTGCTGCTGCTCGACGAGCCGACCAACTCGCTCGACCTCGACAGCGTCGACCGGCTCGTGGAGGCGCTCGCGGCCTACGAGGGAGCGCTCGTGGTGGTGAGCCACGACGGCGCGTTCCTCGACCGGCTCGGCATCGCGCGCCAGTGGAGGATCGAGGCGGGCCGGCTCGACGATCGCGGCGTAGCATCCAGGTGACCAGCACCCGCGGAGGCAGCCATGCACGTCGACCGGCAGGCGCTCGACGAGGCCGTCGCCAAGCGCGCGTTCACCGGCGTGGTGACGATCGACGAGGGCGAGCGGCGCACGCTCGAGCGCTGCGAGGGCTTCCTGCACCGGGCGCACGGCGTGCCGATGATCCCCGAGGCGCGCATCGCGATCGCGAGCGGCAGCAAGTCGTTCACCGCCCTCTCGGTGCTGCGGCTCGTCGAGCAGGGCGCGCTGCGGCTCGACCAGCCGGTGCGCGAGCTGCTCGGTGACGACCTGCCGCTCGTCGACGCCGCCGTCACGATCGAGCACCTGCTCACCCACACCTCCGGCATCGGCGACTACCTCGACGAGGAGGCCGAGTGGGAGGTCTCCGACTTCGTGCTGAGCGTGCCCGTGCACCGGCTGACGACCGCGGAGGCGTTCCTGCCGGTGCTCGACGGGCACCCGCAGGCGTTCGCGCCGGGGGAGCGGTTCGCGTACTGCAACGGCGGCTACATGGTGCTCGCCGTGCTGCTCGAGCGCGCCACGGGCGAGACCTACCACCAGGCGGTGCGCCGCCTCGTGCTCGAGCCGGCCGGGCTCGCCTCGACCGGCTTCCTGCCGCTCAACGCGCTCCCCGCCGACGCGGCGCTCGGCTACCTCGACGACGAGGGCGACCTCGTCAACACGCTGCACCTGCCGGTGCTCGGCAACGGCGACGGCGGCGCGTTCACGACCGCAGCCGACCTGCACCGCTTCTGGCTCGCGCTGCTCGACGGGCGCATCGTCTCGCGCGCGACGGTCGACGCGATGATGCGGCCGCGCCACGACGTGCCCGACGAGGGACTGCGCTCCGGGATGGGCCTCTGGCTGCACGCGACGCATCCGGCCCTCGTGCTCGAGGGCTACGACGCGGGCGCCTCGTTCCGCTCGACCCACCTGATCGCGGCGCGCACGACGGTCAGCGTGCTCGGCAACAGCTCCGAGGGCGCGTGGCCCGTGATCGGCGCGCTCGCGAAGGCCGTCGACGCCGAGCTGCGAGCATGAGCGACCCGCACCTGCTCGGGCCCGGCCTCGCGCCGACGCCGTTCACCGCCGCCGAGATCCGCGCCGGCTGCCCCGACGGCCGCTGGGTGCTCTCGCGCACCGAGCGCGCCGGCGAGGTCGCCTTCCACCGGTCGGGCTTCGAGGACGGCGACGCCGACGGCTGCACGTGCACGACGGTGACGACGGATGCGTCGGGCCGGCCGACGGGGCAGGTGCGGCGCCGCCGCGCGACGTGGCGCGAGCTGCAGGGCCACGCCGCGTTCCCGGTCGATGCGACGACGGTCGCGACCGAGCGCATCCGCCTCGCCGTCGGCGAGCTCGAGTGCCTGCGCTACGACGTGCGGGGCGACGCGGGCACGAGCACCTTCTGGTTCGCCCTCGCGCACCCCGGCATGCCGGTGCGGTACCGCGCCGGCGGCGCCGAGGTGGAGGTCGTCGCGCTCGGCTGAGCGCCGCCGCCCCGGTCCGGATGGGCCGGCCCCGCCGTGTGGGCGGGCGCGAGTATCCTGGGGGGACATGGCTCCCACCCTCCGCCCCCGCAGGCTGCGGCAGAGCGCTCCCATGCGCCGCCTCGTGGCCGAGACCCGCCTCCACCCCGCGCAGCTGGTGCTGCCGATGTTCGTCGCCGAAGGGCTGAGCGAGCCGAGGCCCATCTCGTCGATGCCCGGCCAGGTGCAGCACACGCTCGACTCCGCCGCGCGCGAGGTCGAGCGCGCGATCGCCGCCGGCGTCGGCGGCGTCATGCTCTTCGGCGTGCCCGAGCACAAGGACGCCGAGGGCTCGGGCGCGACCGACCCCGACGGCATCCTCAACGCCGCGACGCGCTTCCTCGCCGAGCGGTTCGGCGACGCGACGGTCGTGCAGACCGACCTCTGCCTCGACGAGTTCACCGACCACGGCCACTGCGGCGTGCTCGCCGCCGACGGCGCGGTCGACAACGACGCGACGCTCGAGCGCTACGCCGACATGGCGGTCGCCCAGGCTGCCGCCGGCTCCCAGATCCTCGGGCTCAGCGGCATGATGGACGGCCAGGTCGAGCGCGTGCGCGAGGCGCTCGACGCGGCCGGCCACCAGCAGACGGCGATCCTCGCCTACAGCGCGAAGTACGCCTCCGCCCTCTACGGCCCGTTCCGCGAGGCCGTCGACTCGAGCCTGCAGGGCGACCGCAAGACCTACCAGCAGGATCCGGCGAACCGCCGCGAGGGGCTCCGCGAGGCGCTGCTCGACCTCGCCGAGGGCGCCGACATCGTGATGGTGAAGCCGGCCTCCCTCTACCTCGACGTGCTCGCCGACGTGGCGGCCGCATCCGACGTGCCCGTGTGGGCCTACCAGGTGTCGGGCGAGTACGCGATGGTCGAGGCTGCCGCCGCGAACGGCTGGATCGACCGCGACCGCCTCATCGCCGAGAGCCTCACGAGCATCGTGCGCGCAGGCGCCGACGTGGTGCTCACCTACTGGGCGACCGAGCAGGCCGAGTGGCTGGGGGCCATGCGATGAGCACCAACGCCGAGCTCTTCGAGCGCGCCAAGCTCGCGATCGCGGGCGGCGTCAACAGCCCCGTGCGCGCCTTCGGCTCCGTCGGCGGCACGCCCGCCTTCCTCGTGCGGGCGCACGGCGCCCACGTGACGGATGCCGAGGGTCGCGACCTCGTCGACCTGGTCGCGAGCTGGGGCCCGGCCATCCTCGGCCACGCCCACCCCGAGGTGGTGGAGGCCGTGCAGGACGCCGCCGCCCACGGCCTCTCGTTCGGCGCCTCGACGCCCGCGGAGGCGCTGCTCGCCGAGGAGGTCGAGCGCCGCGTCGGCCCCGTCGAGCGGCTGCGGCTCGTCTCGACCGGCACCGAGGCGACGATGACGGCCATCCGCCTCGCCCGCGGCGCGACCGGCCGCGACCTGCTCGTGAAGTTCGACGGCCACTACCACGGCCACTCCGACGGCCTCCTCGTGGCCGCCGGCTCCGGCCTCGCGACGCTCGCCATGCCCGGCTCGGCCGGCATCCCGGCGTCGGTCGCCGCGACGACCGTCGTCGTGCCGTACAACGACCGCGAGGCGATCGAGCGGCTCTTCGCCGAGCGCGGCGACCAGATCGCCGCGATCATCGTCGAGGCGGCCGCCGCCAACATGGGCGTCGTGGCGCCCGACGGCGACTTCAACGGCTTCCTCGCCCGCACCGCGCACGCGCACGGCGCGCTGCTCATCAGCGACGAGGTGCTCACCGGCTTCCGCGTGCACCGCGCAGGGATGTGGGGCCTCGAGCAGCGGGCCGGCGACGAGGCGCCCGACCTCATCACCTTCGGCAAGGTCATCGGCGGCGGCATGCCGCTCGCGGCGCTCGGCGGCCGGCGCGACCTCATGGAGCTGCTCGCGCCGCTCGGCCCCGTCTACCAGGCGGGCACCCTGTCCGGGAACCCCGTCGCCGTCGCGGCGGGCCTCACGACGCTGCGCCTCGCGACCGACGAGGTGTACCGCCGCCTCGACGCGGCGGCCGACGTCATCACGGCCGCGCTCGCCGACGCGCTCACGGCCGAGGGCGTCGCCCACGCGATCACCCGCGTCGGCAGCCTCTTCTCGGTGGCCTTCCGCGAGGGCGCGCCGCGCGACTTCGACGAGGTGCGCGCGCAGGACGCCTTCCGCTACCCGCCGTTCTTCCACGCGATGCTCGACGCGGGCGTGAGCCTGCCGCCGAGCGTCTTCGAGGCGTGGTTCGTCACCGCGGCGCACGGCGACGAGCCGCTCGGCCGCATCGTCGACGCACTGCCCGCGGCTGCCCGCGCGGCGGCCGCCGCCAAGGGCGCCTGAGGGCCCGAAGCACCTAGCCTCCGGCGCTCGCCGGGACTACCGTTGCGGCATGGCGACGACGCTGGCGTGCCCCGAGTGCGGCACTCCCATGCGCGAGATCGTGTGGGGGTACGGCACCATCCCCGACGTGCTCGAAGCCGGTGACGTGGTGATCGGCGGATGCGTCGTCGACGTCGACGACGCCGGTCGCGTGGCCGCGCTCCAGTGCCCGATCTGCGGCACCCGCGCCGACGCCGAGGGCGTCGCGCTCGCGCGCCCCGAGCCCGCCGCGCCCGCCGAGCACCCCTTCGCCGTCAGCTTCAGCAGCCCGCCGCGCGGGAGATGGGAGGTCACGATGTCCGATCCAGCACCGACCCAGGGAGCCGCCGGCCCGCAGCCGAGCGGCACCGAGGCCGCATCGCCGTTCGTCGACGAGGACTTCGGCGGCGCGCCCTCGGCGCCCGGCACGTGGCGCGACCGGGTGCAGCCCTACTCGTCGCACGAGGACGAGCTGCCGCCGCCGTCGGCGCCGACGCCCGACCACGTCGAGCCGTACGCCTCGCGCGAGGACGCGCTGCCGGCCGGCGGTGCGGCGATGCCCGACCGCGTCGAGCCCTACGCGGCCCGCGAGCACGACCTGCCCGCCGCATCCGCCCCCGCCCCCGACCACGTCGAGCCGTACGCGTCGCGCGAGGACGCGCTGCCCGACCGCAGCGCAGCGTGGCAGGAGCGCATCCCGCCGTTCAGCGGCGGCGCGGCCGACGACGCGGCGCCGGGCGAGGCGGTGCCGGGCGGCGAGGCGCCGGGCGGCGAGGCGCCGGGCGAGGCGGCCGACGACGAGGTGCCGCTGCCGCTCGACGTGCGGATCGACCCGCGGTCGCTCGACACGAGCGACTTCACCGACGCCGAGGAGGAGGGCTGGCCGCCGCGGGGCGACTGACCGGCCTCAGAACAGCCGCGCGTGGCCCGAGTCGATGCCGCGCATCTCGTCGTAGTCGAGCACGACGCAGCGGATGCCGCGGTCCTCGGCGAGCGTGCGCGCCTGCGGCTTGATCTCCTGGGCTGCGAAGACGCCCGTGACGGGCGCGATGCGCGGGTCGCGATTGAGCAGCTCGAGGTAGCGCGTGAGCTGCTCGACGCCGTCGATCTCGCCCCGGCGCTTGATCTCGACCGCGACCGTCGCGCCGCCCTCATCCTTCGCGAGGATGTCGACGGGCCCGATCGGCGTCATGTACTCGCGCCGCCACAGCTCGTACCCGTCGCCGAGCCGCTCGATCTGCTCGGCGAGCAGCACCTGCAGGTGCGCCTCGACGCCGTCCTTCACGAGCCCCGGGTCGACGCCGAGCTCGTGGCTCGAGTCGGCGAGCACCTCGTGCACCGAGACGATGAGCGAGTCGCCCGTCTTGCGGTGCGTGACCGTCCACACCTCGGTGACGCCGGCGGCGCGCTGGTCGTCGTCGGGCTCGGATGCGCTGAAGACGGCGGGCGGGCTCATCCAGTTGAGCGGCTTGTACGAGCCGCCGTCGGAGTGCACGAGGATCGACCCGTCGGCCTTGAGCATGAGCACGCGCGGCGCGAGCGGCAGGTGCGCCGACAGGCGCCCGGCGTAGTCGACGGAGCAGTGGGCGACGACGAGCCTCATGAGGCGACCTCCTGCGGCGTGGCGGGCGAGACGCGCTCGCGCGCGACGTGGCTGGTGACGAGCGAGAGCACCACGAAGACGAGCACGGCGAGCAGGGCGTTCCGCAGCCCCACGAGGTCGCCGAGCAGGCCCAGCAGCGGCGGGCCGGCGAGGAAGGCGATGTAGCCGATCGCCGAGACCGTGCCGACGCGCGCGGCGGCCATGCGCGGCTCGTCGGCGGCGGCGCTCATGCCGACGGGGAACCCGAGGCTCGCGCCGAAGCCCCACAGCAGCACGCCCGCGACGACGAGCCAGGAGGCGTCGGCGAAGATCACGAGCAGGAGACCTGCGGCGGCGCACGCGGCGGTCGCGCGCAGCACCGGCACGCGGCCGAAGCGCCCGAGCATGCCGACGCCCAGCAGGCGGCCGCCGGTCATGGCGGTGAGGAACAGCGCGAGCATGAACGCGCCGCCCTCCTTCGAGAAGCCGTGGCCGTCGACCATCACGAGCGCGAGCCAGTCGTTGGCGCTGCCCTCGGTGAGCGACATGCCGAGCACGAGCAGGCCCAGCAGCAGCGTGCGCGGATCCTTCCAGACCGCGAGCCGCTCGCGCAGCGTCACCGGCTCCTCGTGCTCCTCGACCGTGTCGGCGGGCAGGTGCCGGTGGACGACGAAGCCGAGCGCGATCGTCAGCACGGCGATCGAGGTCGCCTGCCAGCCGAGCCCGATGCCGAGCAGCTCGCACAGGCCGCCGAGCCCGGCCCCGGCGACGGTGCCGAACGAGAAGGAGGCGTGGAAGAGCGGCATGATGGGCTTCCCCAGCCGCCGCTCGTTGGCGGCGCCCGAGATGTTCATCGCCACGTCGGTGACGCCGGTGAGGCTGCCGCCCACGATGAACCCGGCGATCACGAGCCACGCCTGCCCGGCGTCGGCGGCCCATCCGGCGAGCGCGAGGCCGCCCGAGACCGCGATCATGCCGAACGACACCACGAGCCGCGTGCCCACGGCGTGGATGATGTGGCTCGCCAGCAGCAGGCCCGTGACCGAGCCGATCGAGATGCCGAGCAGGATCATGCCCATCTCGCCGGTCGAGATGTCGAGCACGTCGCGCACGTGCGGCACGCGCGCCATCCAGCTGGCGTAGCCGAGGCCCATCGCGAAGAACGTCGCGAACACGGCGTTGCGCCAGGCGGTGAGGGAGTGCACCGATCCATTCTGCCGTGCCGGGGAGCCGGGCCGCGCCGGGCCGCCCGCACAACGCAAGCCCCGCGCGCCGGTTCCGCACCGCTTCGGCGGCCCGCCCCCGATCCGCCGCACGATCGGGCGGAACGGCTTGCGTTGTGCGGCGCCCGCGCACGAGTAGCGTCAGCGCCATGGCGGATCGGGTCATCGAGACGAGCGGTCTCGACAAGCGGTTCGGGCGCGTGCAGGCGCTCGACGGGCTCGACCTCGCGGTCGAGCAGGGTGCGGTGCACGGCTTCCTCGGCCCCAACGGCGCCGGCAAGTCGACCACCATCCGGGTGCTGCTCGGCATGCTGCGGGCCTCCGGCGGCGAGGCGCGCGTGTTCGGCATGGATCCGTGGCGCGACGCCGTCGCGATCCACCGCCGCGCGGCGTACGTGCCCGGCGACGTGACCCTCTGGCCCGGCCTCACCGGCGGCGAGGCGATCGACACGATCACGCGCCTGCGCGGCCACCGGGCCCCCGCATCCGACCGTGCCCGCCTCATCGAGGCGTTCGACCTCGACCCGCGCCGCCGCTCGAAGACCTACTCGAAGGGCAACCGCCAGAAGGTCGCGCTCATCGCCGCGTTCGCGAGCGAGGCCGACCTCTACATCCTCGACGAGCCGACGAGCGGGCTCGACCCGCTGATGGAGAGCGTCTTCCAGGCCGAGATCCGCCGCGTCGCCGACCGCGGCGCGACGGTGCTGCTGTCGAGCCACATCCTCAGCGAGGTCGAGCGGCTCTGCTCGACCGTCTCGATCATCCGCGACGGGCGCATCGTCGAGGCCGGCACGCTCGAGCAGCTGCGCCACCTGCACCACACCGTCGTCGCCTACCGCGGCCCGGCGCCGCAGGGACTGCCGCTCGCCGACGTCTCGGTCGACGGCGAGCACGTGCGCGCCTCCGTCGCCGCCGAGCACATGCCGGCGGTGCTGCGCTGGCTCGGCGACCGCGGGGCGCAGGCCGTCACGCTGACGCCGCCGAGCCTCGAGGAGCTGTTCCTGCGCCACTACGGCGACGAGGCGCGCGTCGACTCGGCGCGGGCCGAGCGCGCGAAGGGCCAGCGGCACGCCGACGAGACGGGCCTGGCGGACGGGCCTGATGCGGATGGGTCGGAGGCGGCGGATGCGCCGGCGGTCGCGCCGTCGTCGGCCGACGTCGACGACGTCCACGGCCGGCACGCGAGGTGAGCCGGCGATGACCGGCACCGGCCTGCTGCTCGTCGCGGCGCTGCGTCGCGACCGGCTGCACGTCGTGCTGTGGGTGCTCGCGGTCGCCGGCATGTGGTCGGCCGTGCTCGGCGGACTCGGCGCCGCCTTCGACGAGGAGTCGCGCCGAGGGCTCGTCGCGCTGCTGGCGGCGCAGCCGGGCCTCATGCTGCTGCGCGGCGCGCCCGCCGGCACGGGCCTCGGCGCGGTGATGTTCGTCTCGACCTTCGCCTACCTCGCCGTGATGGTCGCGTTCATGATGACCTTCTTCGCGGTGCGCCACTCGCGCGGCGACGAGGACGCCGGCCGCGCCGAGCTCGTGCGCGGCACGGCGGTCGGCCGCTGGGCGCCGCTCGTGTCGACGCTGGGCGCCGGCGCCATCGAGCTCGCGGTGGTGTGCGGCGTCACGCTCGCGGCGTCGCTCGCGCTCGGGCTCGACGCGCTGGGCTCGGCGCTCATGGCGGCGGCGCTCGCGGGCGTCGGCGTCGTCGCGATGCTCGTCGGGCTGCTCGCCGGACAGGTCTTCCCCACCTCGCGCGCCGCGAACGGCGCCGCGTCGATCGTCGTGGGGCTGTGGTTCTTCGTGCGCGGCATCGGGGATGCGCTGGGCGAGCCGAGCGCCGACCTCACGCGGGTCGAGTCGGCGTGGCCGATCTGGCTCTCGCCGATCGGCTGGGGCGCGCAGGCGCACCCCTTCGCCGACGAGCCGTGGGAGCCCGACGGCACGCCGCTGCTGCTCTTCGTGCCCGCCGTGCTCCTGCTCGGCGCGCTCGTGGTGGCGCTCGAGGCGCGGCGCGAGCTCGGCCGCTCGCTGCTGGCGGAGCGCCGCGGCCGCGGCGCCGGCACCGCGCTGCTCGGCTGGCACCCCGGCGGTGCGCCGCTCGGCCTCACCGGCCGGCTGCAGCGCGCCGCGTCGCTCGCGTGGCTCGTCGTCGGCGCGGTGATCGGCGCGATCGCCGGGCGCCTCGCGCCGGTGATCTCGGAGGCGCTCGCCGAGAACCCGGCGCTCGGCAGGATCGTCGAGACGCTCGGCGCCGAGGGCGGCGGCGACACCGAGGGCCTGTTCCTCACGGCGCTCGCGGGCGTCATCGGGGTGGTGGCGAGCGCGGCGGGCATGCAGGCGGTGCTGCGGCTGCGGCACGAGGAGCAGGCGCACGGCGAGCTCGTGCTCGCGACGACCGTGCGCCGCACCGGGTGGCTCGGCAGCCACCTGCTGCTCGGCGCGCTCGCGTCCCTCGCGGTGCTGGCGGCCTTCACGATCGTGACCGGCGCATCCCTCGCCGCCGGGGGCGAGGAGCGCTGCGAGCAGCTGTGGCGGATCGCGCTCACGCACCTGCCGCTCGTCGCGGTCTACCTCGCGGTCGGCGCGGCCCTCGTGGCGTTCCTGCCGTCGACGGTCGCCTGGCTCGGCTGGGTGCTGCTCATCGGGCTGCTGCTGGTCGGCGACTTCGCGCCGCTGCTCGGCGAGGCGTGGGAGTGGCTCGAGAACCTCAGCCCCTTCCACTGGCTCGCGAACCCGCTCGCCGACGACCCCGACTGGACGGGCTCCTGGTGGCTGCTCGCGATCGCGGCAGCGCTGCTCGCCGCGGCCGCCGCGCGCTTCCGCGCCCGCGACGCCCTCGTCTGAGCGCAGCGGTCGAGCCGGCGGAGGCGACGGATGCGTCAGGCGCGCCCCGTGCGCATCCACGCGTCGGAGCGGGCCCGGAGCCCCAGCGTCACGGCACGGGCGCCCAGGTACCCGAACGAGAACGCCGCCCAGATCACCGCGAGCGCGCTCCAGCCGGGCACGAGCGCGAGCAGCAGCAGCGGCAGGTACACGGCGAGGTTGAGCACGCCCGTCCACGCGAGGTAGCGCACGTCACCCGCGCCGATCAGCACGCCGTCGAGCACGAAGACGAAGCCCGCGATCGGCTGCGCGAGCGCGAGCAGCACGAGCGCGACCGGCAGCGCCTCGAGCACCGCCGCGTCCGAGGTGAAGGCGCCGCCGAGCACCCAGGCCGCGGCCAGGAGCGCGGCGCCCACGACGCATCCGAACCCCACGCCCCACCGCTGCAGGCGCCGGGTCACCGCGCGCGCCTGCGCGACGTCGCCCGCGCCGAGCGCCTTGCCGAGCAGCGCCTGCCCCGCGATCGCGAGCGCGTCGAGCGCGAAGGCGAGGGTCGAGAAGAGCGCGAAGGCGATCTGCGTCGCGGCGAGCGTCGTGGTCCCCGCTTGCGTCGCGACCGCCGTCGTCGCGAGCAGCGCCGCGCGCAGCGACAGCGTGCGCACGAAGAGCCAGCCGCCGGTGGTGGCGGTGCGGCCGAGGTCGCCCCAGTGCAGGCGCAGCGGCACGCCCTCGCTGCGCGCCTCGCGCACCGCGAACCGCAGGAGGAACGCGGCCATGCCCCACTGCGCGAGCACCGTGCCGAGGGCGCTGCCGGCCACGCCGAGGCCCAGGCCGTAGATGAGCAGCGCGTTCAGCGCGGCGTTCGCGGCGAAGCCGGCGGTCGCGACGACGAGCGGCGTGCGGGTGTCCTGCAGCCCGCGCATGAGGCCGGTGGCCGCGAGCACGATGAGCATCGCCGGCAGCCCGAGGATCGAGATGCCGAGGTACACCGCGGCGTGCTCGGTGACGGCGGATGCGGCGCCGAAGAGGGCGACGACGGGGTGCGCGAGCGGGGTGGCGAGCAGGAGCGCCGCCCCGGCGACGATCGCGAGCCAGATGCCGTCGATGCCCGCGCGGATCGCGGCGGGCCGGTCGCCGGCGCCGAGCAGGCGCGCGACCGCCGGCGTGGTGCCGTAGGCGAGGAAGACGAGCAGGCCGACGGCGGTCGAGAGCACGGCCACGCCGATGCCGACGCCGGCGAGCTGCTCGGCGCCGAGGTGCCCGACGAGGGCGGTGTCGACGAGCAGGAAGGCGGGCTCGGCCATGAGGGCCCCGAGCGCCGGGACGGCGAGCCGCAGGATCTCCCGATCCAGCGCATCCGCCCGCATCCGCACCCACCAACGCTACCGGTGAGCGCTCCGCGCGCCCGCGGGCGCGCGACTCCCGCCGACGAGGGGCACGACGCGCGCCGAACCCGCGCCGGCATGGGCATCCGAGCGGTGCGCCCCGGCATAGGCTGACACCATGACGACCCTGCCCTCCGGCCTGCCTGTCGAAGAGTTCAGCGACCGCATCCGCCCCCAGGACGACCTGTTCCTGCACGTGCACGAGCGCTGGCTCGAGCGCACCGAGATCCCCGACGACAAGGCCCGCTGGGGCTCCTTCGCGGTGCTCGCGGAGGAGGCGGAGGAGGCGGTCAAGGAGATCGTCATCGAGATGCAGGCGGCCGAGCCGGGCACCGACGCCCGCAAGGTCGGCGACCTCTACGCATCCTTCCTCGACGAGGAGGCAGCCGATGCCAAGGGGCTCGAGCCGATCCGCCCGTTGATCGACCGCATCGACGCGGTCGACTCGATCGACGGCATGCTCGCGCTGCTGGGCGACCTCGAGTCGATCGGCGGCCCGGGCTTCGTCGGCATCTGGGTCGACACCGACCCGGGCGACCCGAGCCGCTACCTGGTGCAGATGAACCAGGGCGGCCTCGGCATGCCCGACGAGTCGTACTACCGCGACGACGCGTTCGCCGAGGTCCGCGAGGCGTACCTCGCGCACCTGACGACGATGTTCGGCCACCTCGGCGCCGAGCACCCCGACGCCGAGGCCGCGTGCGTGTTCGCGCTCGAGACCGAGCTCGCCGGGCACCACTGGGACCGCGTCGCCTCCCGCGACGACGAGAAGACCTACAACCTCCAGCGGCCCGCCGTCGACCACCCGCGGCTGCAGCCGTACCTGCGTGCGATCCACGCGCCCGAGGGCGCCTTCGACGAGGCGGTCGTGCGGCAGCCGAGCTTCCTCGAGGGGCTCGCCGAGATGCTCGTCGAGGAGCGCCTCGAGGAGTGGAAGTCGTGGCTGCGCATGGGCGTGCTGCGCTCGTTCGCGAGCTACCTCACCACCGAGGTCTCGCGCGACCAGTTCGCCTTCTACGGCACCGCGCTCACCGGCGCCACGGTGCAGCGCGAGCGCTGGAAGCGCGGCGTCTCGCTCGTCGAGAGCATGCTGGGCGATGCGGTCGGCCGCATCTACGTCGAGCGCCACTTCCCGGCGGAGGCCAAGGCGGCGATGGACGACCTCATCGCGCACCTCGTGGACGCCTACCGCGCGTCGATGGCCCAGCTGCCCTGGATGAGCGAGCAGACCCGCGCCCGCGCCCTCGAGAAGCTCGAGAAGTTCACGCCCAAGATCGGCTACCCGGTGCAGTGGCGCGACTACTCGACGCTCGAGATCGGCGACGACCTCGTGACGAACGTGCAGGCGGCGACCCGTTTCGAGCACGACCGCGAGCTGGCGAAGATCGGCAAGCCGATCGACCGCGACGAGTGGTTCATGAACCCGCAGACGGTGAACGCGTACTACAACCCCGGCTTCAACGAGATCGTCTTCCCGGCCGCCATCCTGCAGCCACCCTTCTTCGACGCGGGTCGGGATGCGGCGGCCAACTTCGGCGCGATCGGCGCGGTCATCGGGCACGAGATCGGGCACGGCTTCGACGACCAGGGCTCGAAGTACGACGGCGACGGCCGCCTCGTCGACTGGTGGACCGACGACGACCGGGCGGCGTTCGAGGAGCGCACCGGCTCGCTCATCGCGCAGTACGACGCGCTCGAGCCGGCCGCGGCGCCGGGCCACAAGGTGAACGGCGCGCTCACGATCGGCGAGAACATCGGCGACCTCGGCGGGCTCGGCATCGCCTGGAAGGCCTACATCGCCTCGCTCGGCGGCGAGGAGCCGCCGGTCATCGACGGGCTGACGGGCGCGCAGCGCTTCTTCCTCTCGTGGTCGAACGCCTGGCAGCTGAAGATCCGGCCCGAGGAAGCGGTGCGGCTCGTCTCGATCGACCCGCACTCGCCGAACGAGCACCGCACCAACCAGGTCGTGAAGAACCTCGACGCCTTCGTCGAGGCCTTCGACGTGCGCCCCGGCGACGCGCTCTGGCTCGACCCGGAGGCCCGCGTCACCATCTGGTGACCGGGCGGAACCTGGGAGCGCGCACGGGCGCGCGCTGGGTATCGTTGGACACGGACCAGGCCAGCGACGCTGGCGACCCAAGGGCAGGAGTGAACATGCGCGGCAGGATGCTTCTCGTGATCGGCTTCGGTGCGGGCTACGTGCTCGGTGCGAAGGCCGGGCGTCAGCGGTACGAGCAGATCGCCAGCGCGGCCGACAAGGTGTGGAACTCGCCGTCGGTCGCGAAGCAGCGGCACGAGGTGCAGCACTTCGTCGAGACCAAGGGCCCCAAGCTCGTCGAGTCGGCGAAGGAGTCCGCGAGCGACGCGATGGACAAGGTCGGCAAGGTCGGCAAGCGCCGCCACTCGCGTGACCTCGACATCCCGAAGGACGTCTGATGGCGTTCGGAGGGCCGAGCCGCAAGTCGCTCGGCGAGCTCGTCGCCGAGACGCCGAAGCTGATCGTCGACCTCGCGAAGGCCGAGATCGCGCACCTGAAGGCCGAGATCGGCGCGAAGACGAAGGGCCTCGGCGTCGGCGCCGGGCTGCTCGCGGGCGCCGGCTTCTTCGCGATCTTCCTCTTCGGGTGGCTGCTCATCGCCGCGTTCGAGGGCCTCAACGAGGCGCTCGACCCGTGGCTGTCGGCGCTCATCGTCTCGGCGTTCCTGCTCGTGGTGGTGCTGATCCTCGCGCTCGCCGGGCTCTCGCTCATCAAGAAGAACAAGGACTTCAACAACCTCGAGGCCGTCGACAGCATCAAGGACGACGTCAACATGGTGAAGGGCGTCGGTCACGCCGCCGAGGGCACCGACCCGCTCGACGACCTGCCGACCGCGAACGGAGACCTGCGATGACCGAGCAGCGCGACATCGATCGCCAGCGCGAGGAGGTGCGCCGCCACCTCGACGAGCTCGAGAGCCGCCTCAACCCGAAGAAGGTCGCCAACCGACTCATCGGCAAGGCGCAGGACTCCTACAACGACGACCCGACGCCGTGGATGGCCGCCGCCGCCGGCGTGGCCGTGCTCGTCGTGGGCGGCATCGCGCTCGCGATCTTCGGCCGCAGGTAGCGGCCTACGCCGCGAGCGTCGCGCCGAGCAGCTCGCGCCGGTCGACCTGCAGCGTGCTGAGGTCGACGCGCACCGCGGTCTCGGGCGCCATGCGGTTCCAGCCGTCGCCCGTGAGGCCGCTCGAGGTCACGGCGATCGAGCCGTCCTCCGAGCGCCGCCACGACAGCTGGTAGTAGTGGTCGACGTGCCCGGCCGGCAGGTCGTCGCCGAGCCCCGACTCCTCGAACAGCTCGTGGGGGATGGGCGCGCCCTCGTTGGCGTGCACGGCGATGAGCTCGTCGGGCGAGAGCACCAGCAGGTTGAGCGCCGAGGTCGGGAACTCCCCGCGCAGCTCGGAGACGGTCGCGGTCACCGCGTCGAAGAGCGGCTCGCCCGCCTCGTGCCGGCGCAGGATGAGGGCGAAGACGACCGCGGTGTCGGTCTCGCCGCCCACCCGGGCGAGCTCGGCATCCGTCACCTTCTCGCGCAGCTGCGCGTAGGGCGTGACCGAGCCGTTGTGGGCGAGCACGATGTCGCCGACGCGGAACGGGTGCGTGTTCTGCACGCGCGTCGCGAAGCCCTCGGTCGCGAGGCGCAGGTGCGTCAGGCGCGCGCGGGACGGGGTGTCGCCGAGCGCGTCGGTGAGGTCGGGGTTGTCGAGGCCGCGCGCGGCGTCGCGGTAGCGGCGCACCTCGTCGCCGTCGAGCCAGGCCGTGCCCCACCCGTCGGTGTGCAGGCGCCCGAGCCGCTGCCACTCGTGGCAGCTCGCGTCGCCGATGACCTCGCGCGTCGTGACAGGGGTGGGGGAGGCGTGTGCGAGCAGTCGGCACATGTGAGCATCCCCTTTCCGTTCCGTCCATCCTCTCGCATCAGGGCCGCAGATGGCGGATGCGTCGTCACAGTCGGTAACAGCGCGTCTCGCGCCGCTGTTCCACACCCGTCGCGGTGGGCGCGGCGCGCGGGTGCGGCTCGCCGCTAGCCTCGCGCAGGTGCGGGAGGATGGTGGGATGACCGTCGAGCTGACCCCGGAGCAGCTGGCGATCCATGAGCGCATCGAGCGGGGCGACGGGCACCTGTTCATCACGGGCCGCGCGGGCACGGGCAAGTCGACGCTGCTGCGCCACCTGATCGAGCACTCCTCGAAGCAGGTCGTGGTGTGCGCGCCGACGGGCGTCGCTGCGCTCAACGTCGGCGGGCAGACGATCCACTCGCTGCTGAAGCTGCCGCTCGGGGTGATCGCCGACGCACCGCTGCGGCAGAGCGCCGAGCTGAAGCGGCTGCTCGGCAAGCTCGACGTGCTCGTGATCGACGAGATCTCGATGGTGAACGCCGACCTCATGGACGCGATCGACCGCTCGCTGCGCCAGGCGCGCGGCGTGCGCTCCGTGCCGTTCGGCGGCGTGCAGGTGGTGATGTTCGGCGACCCGTACCAGCTGGCGCCGGTGCCGGGCGACGCCGAGGAGCGCGCCTACTTCGCCGACCACTACGAGTCGATGTGGTTCTTCGACGCGCGGGTCTGGCGCGAGGAGTGCGACCTGCAGGTGGTCGAGCTCGTGCACATCCACCGCCAGACCGACCTGGAGTTCAAGCAGGCGCTCAACGCGGTGCGCCACGGCACCGTGACGGCCGAGATCGCGCAGCTGCTGAACGACGCGGGCGCGCGCACCCCGCCCGGCGACGACGTGCTGACGCTCGCGACCCGCAACGACACCGTCAACCGCATCAACGCGCGCGAGCTCGCGCGGCTCCCGGGCCGGCCCAAGACGGCGACCGCCGAGATCACCGGCGACTTCGGCGGGCGGCAGTACCCGGCCGACGCCGAGCTCGAGCTCAAGCTCGGCGCGCAGGTGATGTTCCTGCGCAACGACGCCGAGCAGCGCTGGGTCAACGGCTCGCTCGGCCGCGTGGTCGACATCGGCGGCACGGTCTGGGTCGAGGTCGACGGCGAGCAGCACGAGGTCGAGCCGGCCGTGTGGGAGCAGTACCGCTACTCCTACTCGCCGACGACGAAGGAGATCAAGCGGGATGTCGTGGCCGAGTTCACGCAGTTCCCGCTGCGGCTCGCGTGGGCGGTGACGATCCACAAGTCGCAGGGCAAGACCTTCGACCGGGCGGTCGTCGACCTCGGGCAGCGGGCGTTCGCGCCCGGCCAGACCTACGTGGCGCTCTCGCGGCTGACCTCGCTCGACGGCCTCTACCTCTCCCGGCCGCTGCAGCCGCGCGACATCATCGTCGACCAGCGCGTGCGCCGCTTCATCCACGAGGTGCGGGAGCGGGATGCGGCGCGCGCGTCGGGCGCGGATCTGCGCGACGCGCCCGGCGCGAGTGCCCCGCCGGCCGAGACGGCCGCGCAGGAGGACCGGCGCGATCGCATCGAGGTGCTCTTCGCGCCGGATGCGCCGACGCCCTTCTAGCCCTCGTCAGTCGGTGTCGCTCGCGGCGGCCGACTCGGAGCGCGGGCGGGCGCGGCCGCCCGAGCCGGCATCGCCCGCGCCGGCATCGCCTGCGCCGGCACCGCCGGAGCCGGCATCGCCGCTCGCTGCCGCGCTGCCGTGCTCGAGCACGGGCAGGTCGGCGAGCGCGCGCAGGAAGCGGGTGGCGGCCTGGCGCTCCTCGCTCGACATCTCGGCGGCGATCGCGAAGCGGCGGGCGTGGTCGCGCCCGACCGACGCGGTCGCCGATCGGCTCGACTCCGGGGTGACCACGATCGAGAGCGCGCGCCGGTCGGTCGGGTGCGGCTCGCGGCGGATGTGGCCGGCGCGCTCGAGCCGGTCGAGCATCTTCGTCACCGACGGGCCCGTGATGCCGAGGTGCTCGGCGATCATCGTCGAGGTGACGATGGTGCCGTCGCGCGTGACGGCCATGATGTAGCGGATGGCGCGCATGTCGTTCTCGCCGAGCTTCATGTGGCGCCTGCTGGCCTCGGTGTGCTCCTCCGACGCGCTGTGCCAGCGGCGCAGCGCGTGGAAGAGCTCGACGATCTCGTCGACGTCGGCATCGGTCAGCCCGAACTCGCCGACGAGCGCTGCGGAGGCGTCGTAGCGTCGCGGATCGAGCAGCGCGCGCCCGTCGGGGCCGTCGATCGGCGGTTGCAGCATGAGGGGATTCTATTGCAAAAACTCATAGTTGCACAGGCTCACTATTTGCTACGCTCGAGCCATGACCTCACACGCGCAGCAGCCTGAGGAGCTGGTGGTGCTCCTCGACGACGCCGGGAGGCCGATCGGCTCCGCGCCGAAGTCCGAGGTGCACACCGACGCGACGCCTCGCCACCTCGCCTTCTCGTGCCACCTGCTCGACGCCGACGGGCGGATGCTCGTGACGCGTCGGGCGCTCGGCAAGATCGCGTGGCCGGGCGTGTGGACGAACAGCTGCTGCGGCCACCCCGCACCCGGGGAGCCGCTCGAGGCCGCCGTGCAGCGCCGCCTGCAGCACGAGCTCGGCACGACCGCCGAGGGGCTCGAGCTCGTGCTGCCCGACTTCTCCTACCGGGCCGTCGACGCGAGCGGCATCGTCGAGCACGAGCTGTGCCCCGTCTTCGTCGGCCGCATCGCCGGCCCGCTGCAGCCCGACCCCACCGAGGTCGCCGAGTGGCAGTGGGTCGAGCCCGACCGGCTGCTGACCGCCATCCGCGCCACCCCGTGGGCGTTCAGCCCGTGGCTCGTGCTGCAGGCCGAGCAGCTGCCCGCGCTGGCGGGTGCCTCGTGACCGCCATCGACGCCCCCACGCTGCTCGACGAGGTCGAGCAGCGGCTCGCGCGGCTCGCCGCGCCGACCGGGCCGCACCCCGTGCAGGCCGCCGCCGCCGGCGCCGTCGGCGGCGGCAAGCTGCTGCGCCCCCGCCTCGTGCTCGTGGCTGCGGGGGAGGGCGCCGACCGCGAGGCCGTCGTCGTGACCGCGGCGGCGATCGAGCTGCTGCACGCGGCCCTCCTCGTCCACGACGACGTGATCGACGACGACGACGAGCGCCGCGGCCAGCCGTCGGTCTCCCGCCGCGCCGCCGTCACCGCGGCAGAGGCCGGCCTGTCGCCCGCCGCTGCGCAGCGGCTCGGCCTCACCACGGCGATCGTCGCCGGCGACGCGCTCCTCGTGCGCGCGCTCGCCGCGCTCGCCCGCCTCGACGTGCCCACGGCCGTGCGCGTGCGGCTCGTCGACATCGTCGAGCGGGCGATGATCCGCGCGGCCGAGGGCGAGCACGACGACGTGCTGCTGGCCGGCTCGACCCCCGACGACGAGACGATCGACCGCATCCTGCGCGGCAAGACCGCCGACTACTCGTTCCGCGCGCCGCTCGAGCTGGGCGCGGTGCTCGGCGGCCGCGACGAGGCCGCGATCGAGGCGCTCGGCGAGATCGGGCTCCGGATGGGCGTGGTCTACCAGCTGCGCGACGACGTGCTGGGCGTCTTCGGCGACGAGGCGACGACCGGCAAGAGCGTGCTGAGCGACATCCGCGCCGGCACGCCCACGATGCTGTCGGCGCTCGCGAGCCGCGAGCCCCAGTGGGCGTCGGTCTCGCGCCACTACGGCGACCCCGACGCCGACGAGGGCGCCGCCGCGCGCATCCGCTCCGTCATGCGCGGCAGCGGCGCGCTCGGCGAGGTCGAGCGCCGCATCGCCGAGGGCGCCGACGAGGTGCGCGCGATGCTCGCCGAGGCGCCCATCGAGCAGCGGCTGCGCGACGAGCTGCAGCTCATCCTCGAGCGCTGCGCGGAGCGCCGCCGATGACCGGGCTCGACCTCTACACCGCCACCGCGCGGCGGGCGAGCGCCACCGTGATCGAGGCGTACTCCACGTCGTTCGGCATGGCGAGCCGGCTGCTGCCGCCGCAGATGCGCGGCGACATCCAGACCGTCTACGCGCTCGTGCGGGTCGCCGACGAGATCGTCGACGGGCCGGGCGCCGAGTCGGGCCTCGACACCGCCGCGTGCCGCGACGTGCTCGACGAGCTCGAGCGCGAGGTCGAGCGGGCGATGCAGACCGGCTTCAGCGCCGACCTCGTCGTGCACGCCTTCGCCGAGACCGCGCGCCGAGTCGGCATCAGCGCCGACCAGACGCAGCCGTTCTTCGCCGCCATGCGCCGCGACCTCGACCCCGTCGCCTTCGCCGACGAGCGCGAGCTGCGCAGCTACGTCTACGGCTCCGCCGAGGTCGTCGGCATCATGTGCGTGCGCTGCTTCCTCGGCGGCCGTCGCCTGCCCGACGCCGAGGCGCGCCGCGTGGCGCGCGGAGCCCGCGCGCTCGGCAGCGCCTTCCAGGTCGTCAACTTCCTGCGCGACCTCGGGGCGGACGCCGACGCGCTCGGCCGCGCCTACCTGCCCGGGCTCGACCCGGCGCATCCGACCGACGAGGCCGTCGCGCGCGTGCTCGACCGGCTCGAGGGCGAGCTGCGCCTCGCCCGAGCCACGATCCCGAGCCTGCCCCGCGAGGCGCGCCCGGCCGTGCTCGCGGCGCACGACCTCTTCGCCGCCCTCGCGCGGCGCATCCGCGCCACCCCCGCCGCCGAGCTGCGCTCGCGCCGCATCAGCGTGCCGCGCGCCGAGAAGGCTGCGATCATCGCGCGCGCCGCCGTCGGCGCCGGGCTCTCGCGCAGCATGCCCGCGCGCGAGCGCGCCGCCCGCCCGGAGCTGGCCCGATGAGCCGCATCGTCGTCATCGGCGGCGGCATCGCCGGCATCGCGAGCGCGGGCCTGCTCGCGCGCGACGGCCACGCGGTCACGCTCGTCGAGCAGGGGCCGGCCCTCGGCGGCCGCGCCGGCACGTGGCGCTCGAAGGGCTTCCTGTTCGACACCGGGCCGTCGTGGATGCTCATGCGCGAGCCGTACGAGCACGCGTTCCGGCTGCTCGGCTCGAGCCTCGAGGCCGAGCTCGACCTCGTGCGCCTCGACCCCGCCTACCGGGTGCTCTTCGAGGGCGAGGACGAGCAGCTCGAGGTCTCGGGCGACCTCGAGACGACGATCGCGCGCTTCGAGGCGGTCGAGCCCGGCGCCGGCCAGGCGCTGCGGCGCCACCTCGCCTCGGCGACCGAGACGGCCGAGCTCGCCACCGCGGGCCTGCTCTCCAACCGCTTCGACTCGCCCAGCGCCTTCGCGGGGCTCGGGCTCGCGCGCCGGCTGCCCACGCTCACGCGGCTGCTCATCGAGTCGCTCGAGTCGCGCATCGCGCGCGGCTTCCGCGACCGCCGCCTGCAGCAGACGCTCGGCTACCCGGCCGTCTTCCTCGGCACCGAGCCCCGGTCGGCGCCGTCGATGTACCACCTGATGAGCCACTTCGACCTCGTCGAGGGCGTCTGGTACCCGCAGGGCGGGTTCACGGCGGTGGTGGATGCGCTCGCGCGCCTCGCGCGCGAGTCCGGGGTCGAGGTGCGCACCGGCACCCGCGTCGAGCGCATCCTCGTCGACGGGGGCGCGGCCCACGGCGTCGAGCTCGCCGGCGGCGAGCGCATCGAGGCCGACCTCGTCGTCTCCGCCGCCGACGGCCACGCGACCGACACCCGGCTGCTCGCGCACGTGCCCGGCATCGCCGAGCGCGCCCGCCGCCGCTGGGCGAAGCGCGTCGCGGGCCCCTCGGCGGTGCTCGTCATGCTCGGCGTCGAGGGCGAGCTGCCCGAGCTCGCGCACCACTCGCTGCTGTTCACGCGCGACTGGGAGGACGGCTTCGGCCGGATCTTCGGCGCTCCCGCGGCCGACCCCGCCGACGGCGTCACCGACCCGGCATCGCTCTACGTCAGCCGCACCTCCGCGACCGACCCGTCGGTGGCGCCCGCCGGGCACGAGGCGCTCTTCGTGCTCGTGCCGGTGCCGGCCGACACGCGCCTCGGCGCGGGCGGCGTCGACGGCGCGGGCGACGCCGCGGTCGAGGCGATCGCCGACCGCGCCATCGCCCAGATCGCCGACTGGGCCGGCATCGACCGGCTCGCCGAGCGCGTCGTCACGCGCCGCACCATCGGCCCGGCCGACTTCTCGCGCGACTTCGACTCGTGGCAGGGCACCGCGCTCGGGCCGGCGCACACGCTGCGGCAGAGCGCCTTCTTCCGCGGCTCCACCAAGCATCCGGGCGTCGACCGGCTGCTGCTCGCGGGCGCGACCACGGTGCCCGGCATCGGCGTCCCGATGTGCCTCATCTCGGCCGAGCTCGTCGTCAAGCACGTGCGCGGCGACCGCTCCACCGGCCCGCTGCGGCCGCTCGGAGCCGCGGCGCAGACCCCGGCGGAGGCGGAGCCGGCATGAGCCTCGCCTACCTCGCGGGGCTGCTGCTGGCCACCCTCGGCGTCGGCGCCATCGACGCCCGGTGGCGGCTGGCCCTCTTCCGCGACCCGTTGCGCGCGCTCGGCGCCGTCGGCGCGACCGCCGCGGTGCTGCTCATCATCGACCTCGCGGGCATCGCCACCGGCAACTTCCGGCTCGGCGCCTCACCGTGGATGACGGGCCTCGAGGTGCTGCCGCACCTGCCGATCGAGGAGCTCGGCTTCATCGTCTTCCTCGCCTACGTCTCGCTCGTCGCGCTCGCGGGCGCCGAGCGCATCCTCGACCGCCGTGCGGAGGCCGCGGCATGAGCTACGCGATGCTCCTCACGCCGCTGCTCGTGGCCGCCGCGATCGCCGCGATCGTCGCGTTCCGCCGCGACCGGCGCGGCTGGGCGGCGCTCGCGATCGCGTCCGTCGTCGTCATGGCGCTCACCGTCGTGTTCGACTCGCTCATGATCGCCGCCGACCTGTTCCGCTTCGACGACGCGCTGCTGCTGGGGGTGCGCCTGGGGCTCGCGCCGATCGAGGATCTCGGCTACGCGCTCATCGCGCTGCTGCTCGTGGCGGCGCTGTGGCGGCTGCTGCCCGCGCGCGGCCGCGGCGTCGCCACGAGCCCGAGCGCGGAGGCGGCGGATGCGTGAGGTCGTGATCGGCGAGCCGAGCCTCGCCCGCCGGCTGCTCCTCGCGTCGCGCCCGGTCAGCTGGATCAACACGGCGTTCCCGTTCGCCGCGGCGATGCTGCTCACGACCGGCCAGGTCGACGCGCGCCTCGTCATCGGCACGCTCTTCTTCCTCGTGCCCTACAACCTCGCGATGTACGGCATCAACGACGTCTTCGACTACGCATCCGACGCCCAGAACCCGCGCAAGGGCGGCGTCGAGGGCGCGCTCCTGCCGCCGTCGACGCACCGCGCGACCCTGCTGTGGTCGGTGGGGCTGCTCGTGCCGTTCGTCGTCGCGCTCGTCGCGCTCGGCGGCCCGGCCTCGTGGGCCGTGCTCGCCGTGAGCCTGTTCGCGGTCGTCGCCTACTCGGCGCGCGGGCTGCGCTTCAAGGAGGTGCCGGTGCTCGACTCGATCACCTCGAGCACCCACTTCGTGAGCCCCGCCGTCTACGGCCTCGTGCTCGCGGGCGCCGACTGGACCCCGCAGCTGTGGGCGATCCTCGTGGCGTTCTTCTGCTGGGGCATGGCGAGCCACGCCTTCGGGGCCGTGCAGGACGTCGTGCCCGACCGCGAGGGCGGCATCGCGTCGATCGCGACGGTGCTCGGCGCGCGCGCGACCGTGCGCCTCGCGATCGGCCTGTGGGCCGCCGCCGGCGCGCTCATGCTGCTCGCGCCCTGGCCCGCCTCGGCCGCCGCCCTCGTCGCCGTGCCGTACATCGCGCTCGCCGCGCCCTTCTGGAGCATCACCGACGAGGGCAGCGCCGCCGCCAACCGCGGCTGGCGCCGCTTCCTCTGGGTCAACTACGCGTGCGGCTTCCTCGTGACGATGGTGTGCATCGCGTGGGCGATGGGCGTGCGATGAGCCGCCGCATCCTCGTCACGGGCGCCACCGGCTACGTCGGCGGCCGGCTCGCCCCGCGCCTCGTCGAGGCCGGGCACCGGGTGCGGGCGCTCGCGCGCGACCCCGGGCGGCTGCGGGACGCCGCGTGGGCGGGCGACGTCGAGATCGTGCAGGGCGACCTCGAGGTGCTCGCCGACGTGCGGCGGGCGGTCGAGGGCGTCGACGTGGTCTTCCACCTCGTGCACGCCATGAGCGCCGGCGGCGACTGGGCGCAGGCCGAGCTCGTGCAGGCGCAGCACGTCGCCGCCGCGGCGAAGGCGGCGGGCGTGCAGCGCATCGTCTACCTCGCCGGCCTGCACCCGCAAGGGCAGCGGCTCTCGAAGCACCTCGCCTCCCGCGTCGCCGTCGGCGAGACGCTGCTGGCCTCCGGCGTGCCGACGATCGTGCTCGAGGCGGGCATCGTGATCGGCTCCGGCTCCGCCTCGTTCGAGATGATCCGGCACCTCACCGAGGTGCTGCCCTACATGCCGGCGCCCCGCTGGGTGCGCAACTTCGTGCAGCCGATCGCGATCCGCGACGTGCTGCACTACCTCGTCGCCGCGGCCGAGGTGCCCGGCGACGTGCACGGCGCGTTCGACATCGGCGGGCCCGACGTGCTGCGCTACGGCCAGGTGATGAACGGCTACGCGGTCGAGGCGGGCCTGCCGCAGCGGCCGATCGCGCCGCTGCCCGTGCTGACGCCGTGGCTCGCCTCGCAGTGGGTCAACCTCGTGACGCCGGTGCCGCGCGCGATCGCGATGCCGCTCATCGGCTCGCTCCTGCACGACTGCGTCGTCGAGGAGCACCGCATCGATCGCGTCATCCCGCCGCCCGAGGGCGGCCTCACCGGCTACCGCGGCGCGGTGCGACTCGCGCTCGCCCGCGAGCGCTCGGGCGACATCGAGTCGAGCTGGCGCTCGGCGTCGTCGGCGGGCGCCCCCTCCGACCCGCTGCCGAGCGACCCGAAGTGGTCGGGGTCGACGGTGATGGAGGACGCGCGCGAGCGGGTCACGAGCGCCTCGCCCGAGGCGGTGTGGCGCGTGGTCGAGTCGATCGGCGGCGACCGCGGCTGGTACTCGGTGCCGCTGCTGTGGAGCATCCGCGGGCTCGCCGACCGGCTCGTCGGCGGCGTCGGGCTGCGTCGCGGCCGCCGCGACCCGGTGCGCCTGCGCGCCGGCGACGTCGTCGACTTCTGGCGCGTCGAGCGCATCGACCACGGCCGGCTGCTGCGGCTGCGGGCCGAGATGCGCGTGCCGGGGCGCGCCTGGATCGAGTTCACCGTCGAGCCCGCGCAGCTCGAGTCGGGCGGGAGCGGCGCGCGCTACCGGCAGCGCGCCATCTTCCTGCCGAGCGGGCTGGGCGGCCGGCTCTACTGGTGGTCGCTCGTGCCCGCCCACCACGTGATCTTCGAGGTGATGGCCAACCGCATCGTCGCGGCGGCGGAGGCGGAGGCCCGGTGAGGCTCTGGTCGCTCCATCCCGGGCTCCTCGACCGGCAGGGCCTCATCGCGTGCTGGCGCGAGGCGCTGCTCGCGCAGGCGGTGCTCGCCGGCCGCACGAGCGGCTACACGCGCCACCCGCAGCTGCAGCGCTTCCAGGAGCAGGCCGACCCCGTCGCGAGCGTCGGCGCGTACCTCTCGGGCATCGCCGCGGTCGCCGAGGTGCGCGGCTACCGCTTCGACCGCTCCCGCATCGACGCCCCCGGCCCCGCGCAGCGCATGACCGTCTCCGACGGCCAGCTCGCGTTCGAGTGGCGGCACCTGCGGGCGAAGATCGCCGCCCGCAGCCCCGAGCGCCTGCGGCTCGCGCGGCACCCGGTGCCGCATCCGCTCTTCGAGGTCGAGCGCGGCCCCGTCGCCGAGTGGGAGCGGCCCTAGGGCTCGAGCCCGGCGTCGGCCTCGAGCGGCGGGTGCTCCATCACGGGCAGGTCGGCGAGCGCGCTGAGGAACCTCGTCGCGGCACGGCGCTCGTCGCTCGACATCGTCGCGGCGATCTCGAAGCGGCGCGTGTGGTCGCGCCCGACCGTCGCGGTCGCCGTCGCGCGCGTCGCGTCGGTGACGCGCACCGACAGCGCGCGGCGGTCGGTCGGGTGCGGCTCGCGCCGCACGTGCCCGGCGCGCTCGAGCCGGTCGAGCATCTTCGTCACCGACGGCCCCGAGATGCCCAGGTGCTGCGCGATCATCGTCGACGTGACCGGCCGGCCCTCGCGCGCGACGGCCATCATGAAGCGGATCGCGCGCATGTCGTTCTCGCCGAGCTTCATGTAGCGGCGGCTCGCCTCGCTATGGGCCTCCGAGGTGCGGTGCCACCGCCGCAGCGCCTGGAAGAGGTCGACGATCTCCTCGACCTCGCGGTCGCTCAGGCCGCGCTCGCCGACGAGGCGGGCGGATGCGTCGAGTCGCCTCGGGTCGATGAGCGCCCGTGCGTCGGCGTCCGCGGCCCGCTGTCCCATGCGGCAATGCTACCCGCGCGGCTCATAGTTGCCTTGGCTCAGCATCCGCCGCGCCGCAGCGCGCGTCAGCGGTGCTCGAACCGCCAGGGGAGCGAGCCGACGTGGAGGCGGTGGCGCGGACCCTCCTCGGTCTCCTCGCCGCCGTCGTACGCCTCGTCGCCGTGCCACAGCGCGAGCCCGCGCTCGTGGTCCTGCTTCGTCTCGTAGCGCTGCATCTCGCGCGCGCCGAGCGAGCGGACGGCGGCATCGACGGTGGAGAACGCCATGAGGGTGTCGAGCGTCACCCACGTGGGCGGGAACAGCTTGAGGCTCCCCGCCCCGTGCCGCTTGAGCGCATCCGCCGGGCGCAGCCACTCGGAGGCGACCGCCTCGGCCTGCTGCAGCACGACGTCGCCCTCGTGCCCGTGCGCGAAGAAGAACCAGGTGTGGAACTTCGTGGCGAGCTGCTGCGGCGGCGACCAGTGCGACAGCGGCAGCAGGGCGTCGGGGTCGACGATCAGGCCGGTCTCCTCGGCCGTCTCGCGCACCGCGGCGTTGCGGGCGGTGCGCTCCTCGTCGTCGGCCTCGTCGTGCGGCTCGACCCTGCCGCCGGGGAACACCCAGCCGCCGGCGAACGCCCCGCGATCGGGCCGCTGCAGCAGGAGCACCTCGATGGCGCCGGCGCCGTCGCGCGCGAGCACGAGGGTGGCGGCCACGGGGATCTCGGTCACATGCTCACGCTACCGCTGAGGGACCCTCATCCGCCGCTGATCCGCGCGTCATCTCGCGGATCGCGTCGTCGGCGCGGCTGCCGCCGGGCCCGGCTGGATCCGCCGCGTGCAGGTCGGGCTTCTGGGCCGGCACGGCGAGCACCTCGAGCGGCGGCGCGTGCTCGATCGCCGGCTCGAGCCCCTGCAGCGCCGAGAAGCGGCGCGCCTGGGTCACGACATTGCGGTCGAGCGAGGAGTTGAAGGCGTTGTACGCCTCGACGGTGCTGTTGAGGCGCTTGCCGAGCGTGGCGAGGTGCGTGCCCATCGTGCCGAGCCGCTTGTGCAGCTCGCGGCCCACCTCGAGCACCCGCATCGCCTCGCCCGCGAGCTGCTCCTGCCGCCAGGTGTAGCCGACGGTGCGCAGCAGCGCGACGAGCGTCGCGGGCGTCGCGAGCACGACGTTGCGCTCGAAGGCGCGCTCGAACAGGGTCGGGTCGCGCTCGAGCGCCGCGTTCAGGAACGGCTCGGCCGGGATGAACATGACGACGAACTCGGGCGTGCCCGGCACCGCCTCCCAGTAGGCCTTCGAGCCGAGCTGATCGATGTGGTCGCGGAGGTGGCGCGCGTGGGCGTCGAGCCGCTTGTCGCGCGTCGCGTCGTCGCGGGCCTCCATCGCCTCGAGGTACCCGTTGAAGGCGACCTTCGCGTCGACGATCACCTGCTTCTCGCCCGCGAGGTGCACGAGCATGTCGGGGCGCAGCGCGCCGTCGTCGGTCGCGTGGTGCGCCTGCTCGGTGAAGTCGACGTGCTCGAGCATCCCCGCCGCCTCGACGACCCGGCGCAGCTGCAGCTCGCCCCACCGGCCGCGCACCTGCGGCGCGCGCAGGGCCGTGACGAGCTGGCGCGTCTCGAGCGTGAGCTGCTCGGAGGAGGTGCGCATCGCGTGCAGCTGCTCGGCGAGCGCGGCGCCCGCCTCGGCGCGCGCCTTCTCGGCGGCCGTCACCTCGGTGCGCACCGAGTCGAGGGTCTTCGACAGCGGCTCGACGAGCTGCTGCACCGCGGCCTCGCGCTTGGCGAGCTCGGCGGCGCCCTCGGTCTGCGACCTGCGCAGCCGCTCCTCGGCCTGCTCGAGGAAGACGGCCGAGTTGCGCTCGAGGGCCGCGCGGCTGAGCGCCGCGAACTCGTCGGCGCGACGCTGCGCATCCTGCTGCAGCTCGGCGATGGCCTCCCGGCCGCGCTCGCGCTCCTCGACGAGCCGGCGGTGCGCCTCGGCGCGCGCCTCGTCGAGCTGCCGCTGCGCCTCGGCGCGCAGGTCGTCGAGCTGCGCCGCGTGGCGCCGCTCGGCGAGGTCGCGCTCGCGGGCGCGCTCGCCCTCGACGACCTCGAGCCGGCCGCGCACCGCCTGCAGCTCGCCCGCAGCGCCGCTCTGCTCGGCGGCGGCGCGCGCGCGGCCGAGGCGCGCGCCGAGCACGGCACCCAGCGCACCGGCGAGCAGCACGGCCGCGGCGACGACGATGACGGTCAGCGGATCCATGGAGGTATCGCACCACGGGCCACCCACGCCCGGGCGAGCGACGCGCGATCCGCCGCCGACAGGCCGTCGCGCCCGCCCCCGATGCACAACGCAAGCCCATCCGCGATGTCCCGCGGCGGATCGGCTCGACCGCTCCGATCCTCCGCCGAACCGCCGGCTCGGGCTTGCGTTGTGCGCGGGCGGGCGCCGCTGCGGGCCCGGAGGGCTGTCCGCGCCCAGCCCGCGCCGCGTAGGGTCGGGGCATGGTGGAGATCGAGCGCATCCTGGCCCCCAACCCCGGACCGATGACCCTCGAGGGCACCAACACCTACGTCATCGGCGGCGAGATCGTGGTCGACCCCGGCCCCGCCGACGTCGACCACGTCGAGCGGCTCGTGGCGGTGCAGCCGCGGCTGATCCTCGTCACGCACAAGCACACCGACCACACCGAGGCGGCGACCGAGCTCGCCCGCTCGACCGGCGCCGTGCTGCGCGGCCTCGACCCCGACGAGTGCTACGGCGGCGAGCCGCTCGCCGACGGCGAGTGGATCCCGGTCGGCGACGTCGAGCTGCAGATCCTCGCCACCCCCGGCCACACGCACGACTCGGTCTCGATCGTCGTCCCGGGCCGCGCGGTGCTCACCGGCGACACGATCCTGGGCCGCGGCTCGACCGTCATCATGCATCCCGACGGCGCGATCGCGCCCTACCTCGCCAGCCTCGACCGGCTCGAGGCGCTCGGCGACCTGCAGGTGCTGCCGGGCCACGGCGAGCCGCTGCCGTCGGTGGCGGCGGTGGCGCGGGAGTACCGCGCGCACCGGCTCGAGCGGCTCGATCAGGTGCGGGCGGCGCTGCGGCAGCTCGGCACGACCGCGGCCGACGCGTCGGTCGGCGAGGTCACCGACCTCGTGTACGGCGACGCCGACGCCTCCGTGCGCCAGGCCGCCGAGGCATCCGCCGCCGCCCAGCTCTCCTACCTGGAGCAGACCGAGGCCTGAACCGGCCTGCTGCTCGGCCCGCGTCAGCCGCTCTTGCGGCGGTGGACGCGCTTCTGCACGGCGGGGCCCGTGTGGGCCGACTGCACGCCCGAGCTCGCGCTCATGCCCTGGCCGTGGTGGCCGAGCTTCTTCTTGTCGAGCGCCTCGCGGAACTTGCGCCGCTGCGCCTCCTCGGGCGTCTCCGTGCCCTCGGGGGTGTCCTGCGGCGTCTCCACCTCTGCGGGATCGTGTTCGCTCATGACCCCACCTTGCCGCGTGCGGGCAGCGATGTCGAGTCGAGCCGCCCGGCCAGCAGGTGCGCGCGCTCGGACGGGCGGGATGCGTCGGGCACGAAGGCGGCGAGGGTGCGCACGAGCGTGGTCATCCAGACGAAGCCGACGCCCACGGCGATCGCCTCGAGCCCGGCGGCGCTGTAGACGTCGCCGGGCCGCCACAGCAGGAGGGCGACGAGCAGCGCGACACCGGCGCCGACGGTCGTGAGCAGCATCGCGCGCGGCGGCCCCGGCATCACGACGGTGACGACGGCCGCGGTGAGGGCGAACAGCCCGAGCGCGCCGAAGGCGGCGATGTTGTGCGGCAGCGGCGCGAGGTGCAGCGGGAAGAGGCCCACGCCGGCGAGCGCGGCGCCGGTGAGCGCGAAGAGCCCCACGACCCAGGCGATGCGGGGCAGCGCCGCGTCGCCGAGCCAGCGGTGCAGGTCGCGGCCGACGAAGGCGCCGACCGAGCCGACGAGCAGGCCCGCGATCACGACGGTGCCGTTGAAGGCCCACGAGCCCGCGCCGTCGCCCGTGCCGAGGTCGGAGAAGTGTCGCTGCCACCAGGCGGGATCGGCGGCCGTGATCATCCCGAAGAGCGTGCCGATCGTCAGGTACGCGAACAGCAGCGTCGCGAGGTCGCGGGTCGTCAGCTCGACGCCCCGTCGACGCGGCGATGCCCGTGAGCAGCGCGCCGCCGATCGCGGGGGCCTCGAGCCCCTGCAGGCCGAGCGCGAGAATCTCGCCGCCGGTGAGCACCGCGACGTAGGCGACCGCGCCGAAGGCGAGCGTGATCGCGGCGGTCGACAGGTGCGAGACGGTCGTCTGCCAGCCGGGCATCGGCGCGGTCTCGCGCCGGCGGTGCAGGAGCGTGCTGAGCACGAAGGCCGCGGCGGTCACGATCGCGGCGATGCCGGCGGCGGGCTGCGCGATGCCGCCCTCGTCGGCGATCGGGCGCGGCTCGCCCGCGAGCGCCAGCAGGCCGAAGGCCGTGCCGATCCCGAAGCAGGCCCAGGCGGCGGCGATCGCGCGGGACTCCCGACGCGCCTCGGACTGCGGGGCTGCCTTCACGCATCCGATCGAACCATGCCGCGCTGACGACCGGCCCCGATGGGCCCGGGCGCGCGGCTCGAGCGAGCAACAACAACCGATTGACGTTCGATAGATTCCGAGCGAGACTCGATGCATGCTCCGCTCCCGCTGGTCCGTCCTCCTGCTCCGCGTCGCCCTCGTCGTCGCGGCGCTCTGGCTGCTCGTGCTCATGGCGATGTCGCTGCCGGGCGAGCTCCGCGACGAGGCGCCCGCCTTCCGCGTGCCGGCGCAGATCGTGCTCACGCTCGTGCTCGCGAGCGTGCTCGTGGTGATCGTCTGCATCTGGCAGCTGCTGACGCTCGTGCAGCGCGACCGGCTCTTCAGCGACGCCTCGCGCCGCTGGGTCGACGGGATCGTGTGGGCGCTCGCGATCGGCTGGAGCCTGCTCGCGGCCGGGGCGCTGACGGTCACGACGGTCATCTTCCTGACGCCCGAGATCCGCGACCCCGGCATCCCGATGGCGCTGTTCGGGGTCGTCGTGCTCTCGTCGCTGCCGATGCTGCTCATGATCGTCATGCGCGGGCTGCTGCGGCAGGCGACCGGCTACCGCGCCGAGCTCGACGAGGTCATCTGATGGCCATCGTGGTGCGCATCGACGTCGAGCTCGCGAAGCGCAAGCTGAGCGTGGGCGAGTTCGCCGAGCGCGTCGGGCTGACGCCGGCGAACGTCGCGGTGCTGAAGAACGGCCGCGCGAAGGCGGTGCGCTTCTCGACGCTCGACGCGATGTGCCGGGTGCTCGAGTGCCAGCCGGGCGACCTGCTCGAGTGGGTCGACGACGAGGACGACGCGGCCGCTCGCCACGACGACGCCCGGGGTTGATCGCCGGCCGCGGTCATCGCGGCATCCGGTCGTGCGGTGCCTCCTCGTGCGCCGCCACCTCGGGCGTCGCCGCGCGGCGACGGCGGAGCAGCGGCTCGGCCTCGGCGAGCTCCTCCGCGGTCGCGCTGCGGAAGGCGCCCGCCGGGCCGGCCTGCACGGCCCGTCGCCCCTGGCCGCGCGTCGCGACGAGCGAGGCGGCGATCGAGGCGGCGATGATCGTCGCGACGACGACCAGCGACACCGTGGTGGGGATGTAGAGCACGTCGAGCAGCGCCATCTTGGCGCCGACCCAGACGAGCACGAGCGCGAGCCCGACCTTGAGGTAGATGAAGCGGTGGATGAGGTCGGCGAGCAGGAAGTACATCGCGCGCAGTCCCAGGATCGCGAAGGCGTTGGCGGTGAAGACGAGGAACGGCTCGGAGGTGACGGCGAAGATCGCGGGGATCGAGTCGACCGCGAACACGATGTCGGTGACCTCCACCAGCGCGAGCACCGCGAGCAGCGGCGTGGCCACGACGACCCCCGCCCGCCGCACGAGGAAGCGCTGCCCGTAGTACGCATCCGTCATCGGCACGAACCGGCGGAACAGCCGCAGCACGCGCGAGCGCTCCGGGTGCGCGTGCTCGTTCCGGGTGCGCAGCATCTGGATGCCCGTGAGGATGAGGAAGGCCGCGAAGACGTAGAGGATCCACGCGAAGTTCTCGATGAGCGCGGCGCCCGCGGCGATGAAGATGCCGCGGAAGACGAGCGCGCCGAGCACGCCGAGGAAGAGCACGCGGTGCTGGTACTCGCGCGGCACGGCGAAGGCGGCGAAGATGATCGCCCAGACGAAGACGTTGTCGACGGCGAGCGACTTCTCGATGAGGTAGCCGGCGAAGTACTGCTGGCCGTACTCGGCGCCCCAGGTGCTCCAGACGACGATGCCGAAGCTGATGCCCGAGAGCACCCAGACGACCGACCAGCCGAGCGCCTCGCGCACGCCGATGACGTGCGCCCTTCGGTGTGCGAAGAGATCGATCGCGAGCATGGCGATGATGGCTGCCAGCACGGCGAGCCAGGCGTAGACGGGTACGTCCATCGTGTCCTCCAGTTGTCGGTGCAACCGGAGGTCTCGCCCGGGAGCGCGAACCGCGATCCCGGATGCGCCGGAGCCCGATGGCGGGCACGAAGTGACGACGCATCCTGGGGGACTACTCCCCTCCGCGAGCACGGTACCATGCGGGCCTGGCGCCGGTCAACGCTCCCGCGCCGACCCATCGGAACCTCAATCCGAACATCGTTGTGGCTCAGCAGGTGCTGTCGCGCGCGCGTCCGAGCGGAGCGGCAGGACCCGCGCCGCGTATCGTCGCGGCATGACGAGCCCAGACCTCGCGGATCGCGGTCCGCGCGACACCGCAGCACGGCTCCGCGACCTGCTCGCCGAGCTCGAGGACGCCGCCCCCGCGCCCCGCTCCGATCCTCAGGCCGACCGCCAGCTGGCCGTCTGCGCCGAGGTCGAGGCGATCCTCCGCATGCGCTCGGCGGTGCGGGCGGCGCAGCAGGGCGCGTAGCTCCTGCGGCCCGGTCGGCCACAGGAGCGCACCGCTAGCCTCGGCGCATGCGCAACCCCGTGCCCGACCTGCTCGACGAGGTGCGGCGCGCGTGCGTCGACGGCGACGAGGGCGAGCTGCTTGACACGATCCCCGAGCTCGCCGACGCCGATCCCGACCGCTTCGCGATCGCGCTGTGCACGATCGACGGCACCGTCTACGGCACGGGCGACGACGAGCACCGCTTCACGATCCAGTCGATCTCGAAGCCCTTCGCGTACGCCCTCGCGCTCGCCGACCGCGGCCGCGAGTCGGTGCTCGAGCACGTCGGGGTCGAGCCCTCGGGCGACGCGTTCAACGAGATCTCGCTCGAGCAGAACGGGCGGCCGCGCAACCCGATGATCAACATCGGCGCGATCGCGACGCACGCGCTCGTCGGCGAGGCCGGCATGAGCCGCGAGCGTCGCGACGTGCGGGTGCGCGAGGGGCTCTCGGCGTTCGCCGGCCGCGACCTCGAGGTCGACGAGGCGGTCTTCGACTCGGAGCGCTCGGAGTCGAGCCGCAACCTCGCGCTCGCCTACCTCGTGCACGCGCAGGACAAACTCGACGGCGAGCCGCACGACGCCGTGGAGGGCTACATCCGGCAGTGCGCGCTCCTCGTCGACGTGCGCGACCTCGCGGTGATGGCCATGACGCTCGCGGCGGGAGGTCGCAACCCCGTGACGGGCGAGCAGGTCGTGCCGACCTGGGTGTGCACGCAGGTGCTGAGCGTCATGGCGACATGCGGCATGTACGACGCCGCGGGCGACTGGATGAGCACGGTCGGGATCCCGGCGAAGAGCGGTGTCGCGGGCGGCGTGCTCGGATCGCTGCCCGGCCAGGTCGGCATCGGCACCTTCTCGCCGCGGCTCGACGAGATCGGCAACAGCGTGCGCGGGGTGCGGGCGTTCGAGCGGCTCTCGGCCGAGCTCGGCCTGCACCTCATGCATGCGCCCGAGGTCGCCTCGCACGTGCTCTACGGCGTCGTCGAGCCCGACGCCGACGGCGACGGCGTGCGGGAGGTGCAGCTGCAGGGCACGATGCACTTCGCCGCCGTCGAGGTGGCCCTGCGCGAGCTGGAGGAGCTGCCCGACGACGACGCCCCCATCGTGCTCGACCTCTCGCGCACCGCCTCGGCGACCGAGGTAGGCCGACGCCTGCTGCGCGAGGGCGTCGAGCGGATGCGCGAGGACGGCCGTGAGGTGCGGGTCGCCGACCCCGACGGGCTGCTCGACGGTTGAGCCGACACGCAGCGAGCGGGCCGCGCGCCGACGACCGGTCTCTCGTCGTCGCCGGTCCTGTCAGAACGGAAAGACGCCGACCGGCACGCTTGCACCCCATCGCCCGGATGCGGGAAGCGTGCGAGCGATCTCGTCTGCTCGCCGTTCCAGTGCCTCCCGCTGGTACCGGCGACTCTGGCGGGGCTCGCGGGTCGCCGGTTCGGGCCGGGAGCGCGGCATGTCGGTGAAGCGCGGCCCGACCGGCGGCGGCTCATCGACGATCACCTGCCCGATCGGCGAGGTCCAGCGGAGCACCCCTCCTTCGCGCTGTTCGACGCGCCAGCGGGTGTCGTGCTTGAGCGTGTGATCGCTGCGGCAGAGATGCTCGAGGTTGCTGAGCGACGTGCGGCCGCCAGCCGCGAAGTCACGGGTGTGATCGAGATCGGCGCGGAGCACGGCCCGGTCGCAGCCCGGGCCGCGGCATCGCCCATCGCGCGCCCGTAGCCACCTGCGTTGCGCGGCGCTGGAGCGGTAGGTGTCGACCGTGACCGCGACCCCGCTCACCGGATCGGTGAAGAGTCGCTCCCAGGTGTGGGTGTCGCCGGCGATGCGGCGCGCGGTGTCGCGATCGACCAGCACCTTGCCGTCGAGCGCCGCGGGGGAGCGCAGCTCGTGGAACGCAGGGTCTTGCTCGTCGCGATCGTGCAGCAGCTCGGTCGCGGGGATCGTGATCGCCACATGCGCCTTGATGTGCGCCGTGCCGTGCAGGTCTTCGGGAACGACGCCGGCGAGCAGCAGCTCCTGGAATGCGTCCGTCCGGAACTGATCGAAGGTGCGAGGGTCGTCCTTCGGCTTGCTGCGCGCCGCCTGCGTGAGGCGATCGAAGATGGCGGCGCCCTCGAGCGCGGGCACGCGTGCGACGAGGTCGGCCATGCCGTCGCCTGCATCGAACAGCTCGACGCGTCTGCGCTCGCGGGCGGCGTCGTGCCGCACCTGCAGGGGCTCGGTGAGCACGTCGTTCACGATCCGCTTCGCGCGAGAGCGCAGCCGGCTGGTGCTGGTGCTCTCGGCCACTTCGACCAGCTGCTTGACGACTCGCTGCCGCTCGGACGGCTCGACCTGGGCGTCGAGGCGAAGCGCTCGGGTCTCGGCTTCGATCACCCGGAGGTGCGAGGTCGTGATGCGGCCTTGCGAAGCGGCTTCGTGCGCGGCGGGCAGCTCGGTGACGATGGTCCAGGCCTCGGTCATGCGCTGCACCATGCCGCCGCCGGTGAGTCCCAGCTCGACCGCCGCCATCATCGCGAGCTCCTTGACCTTGGGGCCGGCGTCGCCGGCCATGTCGAGCACGCGTTGCATGTGAGCGGCGAGCAGCGCGCGTCGCTCACCCTCGACGCGCGCGGACTGCGCCTCGATCGCTCGGAGGCGACCCACGAACGCCTCGTCAGCGCGCAGGCGCTCGGCGTGCGCGGAGAGCGGCTCGCGAGGCAGCGGCGGGATGGGCGCGCCGCGTGATGCGGCTGCCTCGAGCTCCGCATCGCTCATCGCCGCGATGCGTGCGCTCAGCTCGCGGTCGAACGCGTCGAGCGAAGCCTGCAGCTCGTCGGCGCTGCTGCCGTGCGGATCGACGGCACCGGCGCGGATCGCGGCGATGTACTCCTCGCCGTCGATCTCGAAGCCGTCCATGCAGGCATTGCATCACGGGCCACTGACATGCCCGCCCCGAGCACGTGCTGCTGTCACCCATGGCATAGCCTCGGCGCATCCCGCTTCGCAGGGAGCGCGCGGCACGAACTGAGGACGACGATGACGGCACCTGGGCTCATCCTGTTCGACGTGAACGAGACGCTGTCCGACATGTCGCCGATGGGCGCGGCGTTCGCGGCCGAGGGGCTCGCCCCGCACCAGGTGAAGGAGTGGTTCGCCGGCGTGCTGCGCGACGGCTTCGCAGCTGCCGCGGCAGGCGGCAGCGCGGCATTCGCGGAGATCGCGCGCGATGGCGCGGTGCGTCTGCTCGAGGCCGGTGGTGCGGCGGATGCGTCAGCCTCGGCGGAGCGGATCATGGAGGCCATGCATGGCCTCGACGTGCACCCGGATGTCGCGCCCCGCGTCGAGGCGCTCGCCTCGGTCGCTGAGCTCGCGACCCTCAGCAACGGCGCGGCCTCGGTCGCAGACGGACTGCTGCGCCGCGCGGGCCTGCGGGAGCGGTTCGCTGCCCTGCTGAGCGTGGAGGATGCCCCGGCGTGGAAGCCGTCGCGGGTCGCGTATGCCTTCGCGGCGGATGCCGTCAGCCGACAGCCGGGAGAGATGCTGCTGGTCGCGGTGCATCCGTGGGACATCCACGGTGCCTGTCGCGCGGGCCTCCGCACGGCCTGGATCAACCGTGGCGGCGCGACGTACCCGGCCTACTTCGCGCAGCCGGGGCTCCAGACCTCAGACTTGCCGTCCCTGGCCGATCAGCTGGCCCCGCGCCCGTAGGAGCACCGCCGCACCGGGCAACGTCCGTCTCGGGATCTCCGTCGGAAGACCCCGAGGGTCGTCCTCATCGGCGGCGGTCGGCCCTCGCGCTGCGACCGTAGACGAGCCAGAGCACCGCGCCCTGGACGACCATGAGCAGCACCGTCATCACGAACGTGATCGACATCGCGTCGAGGTTCGCCTCTCCCTCGGTCGAGCGCTTGATGGCGATGCCGAGCGGCTCGGCGAGCGGGTGATAGAGGAAGACGGCGGCGTCGTAGTCGTCGATCAGGCTGTTGAAGTTGAGCGCCGTGATCGCGGCGACGGTCGGCGCGATCAGGGGCAGGACGACGCGCGCCAGTGTCTGCAGCTGGCCGGCTCCCAGGATGCGCGCGGCGTCCTCGACGTCTCGCGGCACCGACGCGAACGAGGCCTTGAGCAGGCGCAGCGTGAACGGCAGCTTGATGATCACGTAGGCGACCAGCAGCAGCGCGACGGTGCCGGTGAGCACCTGGCCGCCGAGGAGGGCCTGCGGTCGGTCGAACGCCATCACCAGACCCAGCGCGATCAGGATCGTCGGCAGGATCCAGGGGATGTGGAGCACGTACTCGATGGCGCTCGAGAGCCAGCCCGGGTGGCGAGTGATGACGCGGGCCACGAAGAAGAGCCCCACGACGGCGATGACGGAGGCGAGCGCCGAGTAGGCGACCGACACCAGGAACGGCTGCAGCGCATCCGCACTCGTGAGCACGGTGGTCCAGTGCTCGAACGTGAGGTCGCCGACCCCGATGGAGCCCGCAGCGATGGCTCGCGCGTCGACGAAGGAGAACAGCACCACGGAGGCGACCGGGAAGACGTAGACGATCCAGAGCGACCACGCGGCGACGTGCACGAGCGTCGAGCCCCAGCGGGTGCGGAACGGCTGCGGCTCGAGCGGGGCCGCGACCTTGGCGACGGCGAAGTAGGTGCCGCTGCGCTCGACGCGGTTCATGACGGCGAGCAGCAGGATCGTCGCGAGGCCGAGGATGATCGCGAGCAGCGCCGCGACGTCCCGCGACGTCTGCGACCGCGAGAAGGTGAGGATCATCGGGGAGACCGTCTGGAAGTCGTCGCCGCCGAGCACGATCGGCGCCGTGAGCGCACCGAGGCCGGTGAGGAACGTCAGGACGGTGACGGCGAAGATCATGGGACGCAGGGTCGGGAGCACGATCCGCCACAGGATGGTCCAGGTGCGCGCACCCATGAGCCGGGCGGCCTCGATCGCATGCCGATCGACCTTCGCGAGGGCCGCGGAGAGGAACAGCATGTGGTTCGTGGTCGTCGCGAACGTCATCACGAGAACGACGGCGAAGAAGCCCGAGAACCAGTTGCGGTCGAGATCCGGCACCCAGGTCGCGAGCCAGTTCGTCACGAATCCGAAGCGGCCGTAGATGAAGTTGTAGCCGGCGGCGAGCACGATGCCGCCGTAGATGAAGGTGGTCGCGAAGCCCAGCCACAGGACTCGCCGCGCGCGCATCCGGAACCACTGCGTGACGAGCACGATGAAGATGCCCACCACGTTCACCGTGATGGCGAGGGTGCACGCCAGCAGCACGCTGTTGCCGAGCGACCGGAGCGCGCGCTCGCTCGAGATCAGCCGCTCGACCGACGAGAGCGAGAGCTGGCCCTCCGGTGCGAAGGTCGCTCCGAGCAGCGACAGGTTGGGCAGCAGCAGGAACGTCGCCGCGAACCAGATGACGACGGCGGCGACGACCAGCGCCAGCGGCGATCGCAGCAGGCCGCGGGTGCTCGCGGTCGTGCGCGTCACGCCGGCGGCCCGTAGCGCAGCAGTGCGCCCTGGTCGACCGCGACGCGTGCCGCGTCGCCGATCTCGAGCGCAGCCGCGGCCCTGCTGGCGCTCGCGGCGAAGATCGGCGCGCCCGCGACCTCGAGCTCGAGCAGCGTCGAGGCGCCTCGATAGGCGTGGGCGCGCACGACCGCCGCTGCGCCACCGTCGTCTGGCAGGTGCACGTGCTCCGGGCGCACCCAGGTCTCGCCTGAGCCCAGGATGCCGAGCTCACGCAGCTGGGGCTCGGTCAGCTTCGTGGCCTCTCCGATGAAGTCGCAGACGAACGGGGATGCCGACTGCTCGTAGATCTCCTGCGGCGTGCCCACCTGTTCGACGCGGCCCTCCGACAGCACGGCGATGCGGTCGCTGAGGGCCAGCGCCTCCTCCTGGTCGTGCGTGACGTAGAGGGTCGTGACACCCAGCTCGCGCTGCAGCCGCTGCAGTTCGCCGCGCAGCTGCACGCGCAGCTTCGCGTCGAGGTTCGAGAGCGGCTCGTCGAGCAGCAGGATGCTCGGCTCGAGCACGAGTGCGCGGGCGATCGCCACGCGCTGCTGCTGCCCGCCGGAGAGCTCGGCGACGCCGCGCTCGAGCTGGGCGGGCGCCAGGCCCACCTGCGCGGCCACGCGGTCCACCCGCTCGCGCCGCTCGCCACCCGCGAGCCGGCGCACGCGCAGCCCGAAGGCGATGTTCTCGCGCACCGACATGCTGGGGAAGAGCGCGTAGCTCTGGAACACCATCCCGATGCCGCGCCGCTCGCTGGGCAACCGGGTGACGTCTCGCTCGTCGACGAAGAGGCTGCCGGAAGTCGGTTCGATGAAGCCCGCGAGAGTGCGGAGGGCCGTGCTCTTGCCGCACCCGGAGGGGCCGAGCAGGGTGAAGAACTCGCCCTCGCGGATCTCGAGGTCGAGCCCCTCGAGCGCCACGTGGCCCTCGTACTCCACGCGGACGCTGTCGAATCGGATCATGGTCGCTCCTCGTGGGCGCGGTGAGGGGCGGGAACGGCTGAGCCGCCCCCGCCCCGGTCGGTCACGGCAGGTACTCGAGCTCGATGCGCTCGATCCACGCGCCGATGTGCTCGCGAACGAGGGCGAAGTCGATGTCGGCGCGCTGGACCGAGCCGACGAGCTCGACGACCTCGGGGTTGGCCTGCTCCTGGGCGGCCTCGCTGACCGGCATCGAGTTGAACTGCTCGGCGAATGCGCCCTGCACCTCGCTCGATCCGAACCAGTCGATGAAGGCCTGCGCCTCGGCCTCCTGGTCGGTGCCGGCGATCACGCCGATCTGCTCGGTGACGAAGGGCACCCCGTTCTCGGAGGGCACGATCGCGGTGGTCGTGCCGTACTCCTCGTCGCGGGCGATGATGCCGCCCGAGGGCACGATGCCGTAGTCGACCTCGTCGCGCTCGAAGCGCGCGTAGAGGTCCGTGCCCTCCACGGCTGGGCTGCCGTTGGCGAAGTAGGCCTCGACCTGCGCCCAGCCCTCCTCGGAGACCTCACCCGACTCGTCGACGTACGGGGCGAGGATGCCGGCGACGACGAGCTGCGGCGTCGCCTGGCCGAGCGCCGTGTTGACCTCGTACGTGCCCTGGTACGCGGGGTCGTTCCAGAGGTCGGCCATGTCGGCGGGCGGCGCGTCGGCGGATGCCTCGTCGTAGACCATCACGATGGCCTGGTCGACGAGGGGCCAGTAGGCACCGTCGACGGGGTCGCCGGCATCCTGCGGCACCTCGTCGGCCCAGGCCGGCTCGTACGCCGTGATCGCGTCGTCGGCCTTGAGGGTCTCGAAGAACATGGTGTTGAGCCCGAACACGACGTCGCCGACGGGGTTGTTCTGCTCGGCGAGGATGCGGTTGGTCAGGTCAGCACCGCCGAGCCCGACGATCTCGATCTCGAAGCCGGCCTCTGCAGCCTGCTCGGTCACCCACTCGCCACGGCCGTCGGAGTTGGAGTTCGTGTAGACGATCAGGGTCTCGCCGCTGCCCGCCGCTGTCGCGCCATCGCCTGCCGCAGCGGTCTCGCTCGTCGTGGCCGCGCTGGAGCAGCCGGCCAGGAGGATCGATCCGAGCGCCAGGAGCGCTGTTCCGCGTGCTGCGCGAGTGTTCAGAACCTGCATGTCGTAGGCCTCTCTTCGGTGCGTGTCGATCTCATGCGTGGGATGCAAGGTGACGCGCCGACCGCGGGTGGCCGCGCGCCGGCCCACCGTATTGAGGGGCAGTGAACAGGCCGTGGGCGGCAGGTGAACGCACGGGAACGAGCGGTTCGGGAGCGCGGCTGAGCTGCCCGTCGGCGGCTGCGTCACCCGAACAGCTTGATCGGCACCAGCCCGTGGCCGGTCACGCTGATCACCCAGGGGCCGCCAGACCTCCGCGCCCGCTTGAAGATCGCACTCTCGTTCTCGAGGTAGCGCTCGGCTTGCTGCGGTCCCGTCAGCTTGCTGGTGCCGAGCGCGAACACGCGAGCGGATGCGCCGATGACGGCCTGCGCCTCCAACGGACGCTTGGCTACGGCCTTGTCGGCGGTGAGCAGTACCTCTCCGGCCTCCGCTGCATCACGGATCCAGTCGACGTCCGCGAGTCTTTGAGCGTCTGCGCTTCCGTAGCGCTCTCGCAGAGTCACGACCTGCCAGCCTCTGAGGCGGAGGGCTTCCGGTACGACGTGATCGCCCAGGTTGCGATCGGCGAAGAACTGGAGGGCGGTCACTGGATCGCCTACGCGGCAGACAGCGCTAGATTCTCGACGGTTCCGGGCGGCAGTTCGAAGTCCGATGCGACTTCGGCGATGGTCTCGCCCGCAGCGATTCTCGACAGGATGTCTTCGACGCGCACACCGTAGTCCGTGAGCGTCGGATGACCGTAGTTGATGCGCGGGTCGATCGTGACTGCCGCGCCGTTTGCGCGGGGGATCCGGAGCTGTCCGACGAATCCATCTCGGTACTCGACATGCTTCAGATGCTCGCGGACGATCTCGCCGAACATCGTCCGGCCGTTGCGCACCACGACGAGACGGTTGTCGTCGAATACCGGGTCCTCGCCTCGCAGGTCCCAGAGGATCTCCGCTCCGTCAGTCTTCAGCTGCTCGCTGGCGAGCGCGTGCTCGAGACCGATCTGCGTGCGCAGCTGCTCAAGCGCGGGACGGATGCGAGACACCGGCACGCCAGCCCTTGTGAACGCTCGCACCAGCCAGGCTTCTGCGAGTCCGATGAACGGCACGGTGTAACCGCGTCCGCGCTTGCTGAGCGTGATGAACGGCGGCTTCCGGTTCCCGGACGCCGTCGTATAGCCGCTGGCCCAATGGTTGAAGGTCGACTGCGGAAGGCTGATCATCTGCGCAGCTTCGCTCTGCGAGTAGACAGGGGTCAGGAGTCTGCTGTCCACGATCCGTCTCCTCCCGCTCGCCTCCAGGGTAGTGCGAGGGGCGTCCCGGGCCCGCAGCGACGCCGGCCGGTCAGTGCGCGATGTCCGGCTCCGATGCAGGCACGCTATCCGAGGCTCCTGACGTTCCCGCCTTGGCGAAGGGGGCGTAGGGGCGCTCCCCCTCGGCGATCTCGCGGTTGCGCTCGGTGAGTCGGGAGACGAGCGCGTCGGCATCCTGTGCGATCGACTTCGGCCAGCCGTAGGCAGCGACGACCGCCTCGTCGAGTCGCTTGTGCAGCGCGGCGAGGTCCTGAAAGGCGCCCTCGTCCATCAGGTTGTAGAGCTTCGTGAGACCCAGGCCGTGCTCGATGCAGAGCTCGCTGCGGCGGGCATAGAGCGCGCGGGACGCCTCGGCGATCGCCTCGCGTTGCGTCGGGTCAACCGGCTCCGGCCAGGGGAAGGTCATGAACACGCTGGTTGGCGTATAGCGCAGGTCGCTCTTGAACGTCGATGCGTGCGACCACGCCCATGCATCATGTGCTCGCGACATGAGGACTCCAAGGCTGAAGTCGTCGTCGAATGAGAAGACGTTGACCGCGTTGCTGGGCAACACCGATGCTGGCTGCCACGCCAGTAGAAGGCGCTTGCCGGTGGCTGTCCCGACGACGTAACGAGGCAATCCTGCGATCGCTCGTCGCATCTCGCCGCGGGGGCGCCCGAACTGCCACCACTTCGTCCGGAACCCGTCGTCGGAGTTCTCGTCGCGCTCGGGCTTGACCCGGTCGCGAACCCAGTCAAGGGCTGCCCCGTACTGGCGCGCGGCCTCCAACGACATCACGCCGAAATCGATGGCCCAGCGACTCGCGCTCTGGTCCGGGGCCGTGGTGACGTCCTCGCCAATGACATACGGCTTCAGCACCGACGAGGAAACGCCCTTGCCCCGCAGGTGTTGAGCCTCGTTCTGCGTAAGGATAAATCCACGACCGACGGGGATGGGGCCCTGAAACGCCCTGTTGCGGTTCGCGCTTAGGCGAGCAGGCTTCCACTCAGTAGTGACGGGACGCAGGGACGTAGTGATGCCTTCGACTACCCGCCCGTCGAGTTCGAAGTGCGGTGCGCTGCCGGACGAAGGCTTGGTCCAGTTGACAATGCTGACGTGCACCTTTGCTTCGCCGGGCCACTTCTGACTCGACACTGCATCGGTGATCACTCCACCTTGGGCGATGATGTACTCCAGCGACGCCGACCGAGCTCGGTTCTGCGCGATTGAGTTCGTTCCCACGAGGCCTGCTCGCTGACCTGCCCTCATGTGCTCAACAGTCTTGCGGAACCAGTAGACGCACAGGTCCTTAATCCCTACGCGGAACCGCTTCGCGAGCCAGTCCACGTACTCGTCACCGAGCGATCCCCGTACGAACTGCGACCCAACGAACGGCGGGTTGCCGATGATCGCGTCCGTCTCAGGCCAGTCGACGCGCAAGGCATCCGCCGCACGGATCGCCGACAGGTCCTGCAGCGGCAGCACCGGCTCGGCCTCGCCGTAGCGGTCGACCATCTGGCGGTGCCCCATCCAGAGCACGACGCGGGCGATCTGCACCGCGACCTGCTCGATGTCGATGCCCTGCACGTTGGCGAGCGGGTAGTAGGGCAGGTCCTTCGGGGCCGCTAGGCCGTCGCGCGCCGCCAGGCTCGCGACGCGGGCCTTCAGCTCGGCCTCGAGGCCCCGCAGCTCCCGGTAGGCGACGTAGAGGAAGTTGCCGCAGCCGCACGCGGGGTCGAGCACGCGGAAGTGGCAGAGCTCGTCGAGCAGCTCGCGCGCCTCGGCGCTCGTCGCGACCGCCTCGATGCGTTCGCGCCACGGCCGCACGATCGTCGGCGTGACGATCTTCATGATGTCGGCCTCGTGCGTGTAGTGGGCGCCGAGGCTCGCGCGCTGCTCGTCGCCGAGCACGCCCTCGAGCAACGAACCGAAGATCGTCGGGTTGACCTGCCGCCAGTCGAACTCCGATGCGCGCTTCAGGTGCAGCAGCTCGTCGCGCGTCAGGTAGACGGCATCCGACTTCGCGAAGAGCTCGCCGTTCACGTAGCGGGTGCCGGCGTAGATGCCCCGCCGGTTCTGGTCGCCCTTCTGGTTGAGCAGCCGGAAGAGGTACCCGAGATCGCGCGCCGAGTCGGGGTCGTCCTCGCGCAGCAGGCGCTCGACGAGCTGCTGCAGCGGGTAGCCGTCGAGCATGCCGAGGTCCTCGGCGAAGAGCGTCCACACCAGCTGCATCGTGAATCGCTGGATCTCGTCGAGCGGGGCTGCACCCCGATCGGCCATCGAGCGGTAGAGATCGGCGATGTGGCGCGCCGCATCGGTGGTGAGCTCGCGCCGGTGCTCCGAGAACACGGGCTCGATCGACTCCGACTGCAGGAACAGCAGCGCGTCGTAGTGGTCGGGCAGCTCGTCGAGCGTGAAGCGCGCCCTCGGGTGGTTCGGGAAGCGGCCCGGTTCCCAGATCTCGAACTCGTGGAAGTTGCACGCGATCACCCAGCGCGCGGCGGGGGTGTCGCTCGTGGGGTCGCTCGACTCCTGCCAGTAGCGCCGCCGTTGGTCGGCGGCCTCCTCGAGGCCGCGTCCCGGCTTCTTCATCTCGACGATGAGCACGCCCGGCTGGTGCAGGTCCATGAAGCCCGCGGACGAGGCGAAGTGCTCGAACTTCGCGCCGGCCTCGGTGCGGTCGCTGCCGTACGCGGCGTAGAGCTCGTTCAGGAAGGTCTGCGCCTCAGCCCGCTCGCTGCCCTGGTAGGTGCGCCACTTCGCCACGAAGCGGCTCAGGGCGTGCTGGATCTCGGCGCCGGAGCGGACCGCCATCAGAACATCTGGAGGGAGTCGAGGGCTCCGTAGTAGGTCTGCTGCATGAGGCGCTTGCGCGACGCGCGCAGCACCTCGAGCTCGCGGTCGAGGGCGAGCTCGGCGTTCGGGTGCGCACCGGTCTTCCTGATGGACTTCAGCGCCTTCTCCGCGCGCGAGATAGCGTGCTCGAGGTTGAGCAGCACCGCCGAGATCTCGCCCATGGCGGCCTCGCGCTCCTTCTCCTCGCGCGTGCGCTGGTCGAGGTTGGTGTGCTGCGCGTTGCTCATCGGGTTCCTCCGGTGCCTGTCGTGGCCACAGTACTGCCGGCCGCCCACGTTCGGGCGACCGGCAGCATCCGTGTGGAGAGGATCAGAAGTCCCAGTCCTCGTCGGCCGTGGCCTCGGCCTTGCCGATCACGTACGAGGAGCCCGAGCCCGAGAAGAAGTCGTGGTTCTCGTCGGCGTTCGGCGACAGGGCCGACAGGATCGCCGGGCTGACGTCGGTGACGGTCGACGGGAACAGCGGCTCGAACCCGAGGTTCATGAGCGCCTTGTTCGCGTTGTAGTGGAGGAACTTCTTGACGTCCTCCGTCAGGCCCACCGAGTCGTAGAGGTCGGCCGTGTACTTCGACTCGTTCTCGTAGAGCTCGTAGAGCAGCGAGTACGTGTAGTCCTTGATCTCGGCCTGGCGCTCGGGCGTCAGCTGCTCGAAGCCCTTCTGGAACTTGTAGCCGATGTAGTACCCGTGCACGGCCTCGTCGCGGATGATGAGGCGGATGAGGTCGGCGGTGTTCGTGAGCTTCGCGCGGCTCGACCAGTGCATCGGCAGGTAGAAGCCCGAGTAGAACAGGAACGACTCGAGCAGCGTCGAGGCGATCTTGCGCTTCAGCGGGTCGTCGCCCTCGTAGTAGTCGATGATGATCTCGGCCTTGCGCTGCAGGTACGGGTTCTCCGTCGACCAGCGGAAGGCCTCGTCGATCTCCTTCGTCGACGACAGGGTCGAGAAGATCGACGAGTACGACTTCGCGTGCACCGACTCCATGAACGCGATGTTCGTGTAGACGGCCTCCTCGTGCGGCGTGATCGCGTCGGGGATGAGCGAGACGGCGCCGACCGTGCCCTGGATGGTGTCGAGCAGCGTCAGGCCGGTGAAGACGCGCATGGTGAGCGTCTTCTCCTCGGGCGTCAGCGTGCCCCACGACTGCACGTCGTTCGACAGCGGCACCTTCTCGGGCAGCCAGAAGTTGTTGACGAGCCGGTTCCAGACCTCGAGGTCCTTGTCGTCCTCGATGCGGTTCCAGTTGATCGCCTGCACCAGGTGGTTGTGGCGGTGCTGGCGCTGCTGGGCCTCGGTCTGCGGCTTGCCGGCGCCGAGCGCCGCCTCGACCTCGTCCCGCTCGGCCTCGATGGCCTCGCGCGCCTGCTCGGCGTCGACGGGCGACTCGGCGATCTCGTCGAAGGCCGAGCCCGCCTGGGTGTCCTGGGTGTCCATGTCCTGTTCCTTCTCCGTCTCGTCGCCGCGCGTCACAGCATGCAGCTGACGCAGCCGTCCACTTCGGTGCCCTCGAGCGCCAGCTGGCGCAGACGCACGTAGTAGATCGTCTTGATGCCCTTGCGCCAGGCGTAGATCTGCGCCTTGTTGATGTCGCGCGTCGTGGCCGTGTCCTTGAAGAAGAGCGTCAGCGACAGGCCCTGGTCGACGTGCTGCGTGGCCGCGGCGTAGGTGTCGATGATCTTCTCGGGGCCGATCTCGTACGCGTCCTGGAAGTACTCCAGGTTGTCGTTCGTCATGAACGGCGCCGGGTAGTAGACGCGGCCGAGCTTGCCCTCCTTGCGGATCTCGATCTTCGACGCGATCGGGTGGATCGACGACGTCGAGTTGTTGATGTACGAGATCGAGCCGGTCGGCGGCACCGCCTGCAGGTTCTGGTTGTAGATGCCGTGCTCCTGCACGAGCGCCTTGAGCTCGCGCCAGTCGTCCTGCGTGGGGATGCGGATCTCCGACGCGTCGAAGAGCTCCTGCACGCGGGCGGTCGCCGGCTTCCACTCCTGCTCGGTGTACTTGTCGAAGAACTCGCCCGACGCGTACTTGGAGCGCTCGAAGCCCTCGAACGTCTCGCCCTTCTCCCGCGCGATGAGGTTCGACGCGCGCAGCGCGTGGAACAGCACCGTGTAGAAGTAGATGTTCGTGAAGTCGAGGCCCTCCTCGGAGCCGTAGTGGATGCGCTCCCGGCCGAGGTAGCCGTGCAGGTTCATCTGGCCGAGGCCGATCGCGTGGCTCATGTCGTTGCCGCGCGCGATCGAGGGCACCGAGCCGATGTGCGACTGGTCGGAGACCGCCGTCAGGGCGCGGATGGCCGTCTCGACCGTCTTGCCGAAGTCGGGCGAGTCCATCGACAGCGCGATGTTCATCGAGCCGAGGTTGCAGGAGATGTCCTTGCCGACCGACTCGTAGTCGAGGTCGTCGTCGTAGGTCGACGGGGTGTTGACCTGCAGGATCTCGCTGCAGAGGTTGGACATGTTGATGCGGCCGTCGATCGGGTTGGCCCGGTTCACCGTGTCCTCGAACATGATGTACGGGTAGCCCGACTCGAACTGGATCTCGGCGAGCGTCTGGAAGAACTCGCGGGCGTTGATCTTGGTCTTCGTGATGCGCGAGTCGTCGACCATCTCGTGGTACTTCTCGGTCACCGAGATGTCGCTGAAGGGCACGCCGTAGACGCGCTCGACGTCGTAGGGCGAGAAGAGGTACATGTCCTCGCCCTTCTTCGCCAACTCGAACGTGATGTCGGGCACGACGACGCCCAGCGAGAGGGTCTTGATGCGGATCTTCTCGTCGGCGTTCTCGCGCTTCGTGTCGAGGAACCGCATGATGTCGGGGTGGTGCGCCTGCAGGTACACCGCGCCCGCGCCCTGACGGGCACCCAGCTGGTTCGCGTACGAGAAGCTGTCTTCGAACAGCTTCATCACGGGGATGACGCCGGACGACTGGTTCTGGATCTGCTTGATCGGGGCGCCGTACTCACGGATGTTCGTGAGGTTGAACGCCACGCCGCCGCCGCGCTTCGAGAGCTGCAGCGCCGAGTTGATCGAGCGGCCGATCGACTCCATGTTGTCCTCGATGCGCAGGAGGAAGCAGGAGACGAGCTCGCCGCGCTGCTTCTTGCCGGCGTTGAGGAACGTGGGGGTGGCCGGCTGGAAGCGGCCGTTGACCATCTCGTCGACGAACGCCTCGGCGAGCCGCTCATCGCCCTCGGCGAGCGCGAGCGCGACGTTGACGACGCGGTCCTCGTAGCGCTCGAGGTAGCGCTTCCCGTCGAACGTCTTGAGCGTGTACGACGTGTAGTACTTGAAGGCGCCGAGGAACGTCGGGAAGCGGAACTTGTAGCCGTAGGCGCGCTTCATGAGCGACTTGATGAACTCGAAGGAGTACCGGTCGAGCACCTCGGCCTCGTAGTACTCGTTCTCGACCAGGTAGTCGAGCTTCTCCTTGAGTGAGTGGAAGAAGACCGTGTTCTGGTTGACGTGCTGCAGGAAGTACTGGTTCGCAGCCTCGCGGTCCTTCTCGAACTGGATCTTGCCGTCCGGTCCGTAGAGGTTGAGCATCGCGTTGAGCGAGTGGTAGTCCATCGCCGACGTCTTGCCCGTCGTCATCTCGGGCGTCACTGTCGCCATAGTGCATCCAATCCGTCGTTGACGACGCGCACGTCGTCGGGGGTTCCGAAGAGTTCGAAGCGGTAGAGGTGCGGCACGTTGCACTTCTGGGCGATGATGTCGCCCGCGAGCCCGTAGCCGGATCCGAAGTTGGTGTTGCCGGCGCTGATCACGCCGCGCAGGTGCTTGCGGTTCTCCTCGTCGTTGAGGAACTTGATCACCTGCTTGGGGACGGCGCCCTTGCCGTCGCCGCCGCCGTACGTGGGCACGATGAGCACGTAGGGCTCACGCTGCTGCAGCGGCGGCTCGGAGGCGTGGAGGGGGATGCGCGAGGCCGGTCGCCCGAGCTTCTCCACGAAGCGGGCGGTGTTGCCCGACACGCTCGAGAAGTAGACGACGTCGCCCACGGCTGCCCCGATCACGGCGGTGCGGCTCAGGCCGCGAGGATCGCCTTGATGCGGTCGGGCTGGAAGCCCGACCAGTGCTCCTCGTCGGCGATGACGACGGGGGCCTGCATGTAGCCGAGGTCCTTGACGGTCTGCAGCGCCTTGTCGTCGGCGGTGACGTCGAAGATCTGGTACTCGATGCCCTGCGCGTCGAGCGCGCGGGTGGTCATCGTGCACTGGACGCAGGCCGGCTTGGAGTAGACGGTGACGGTCATGAGCGGCTCTCCTCGTGTGGATGCTCTGGTGCTGGGAAGCGGTCGGCCGGGGCCGGGCTCCCACTATATGTGGGGTCTGGCGGGGAGCAACGACACAAGATGGTGTGTTTCTCCACACCTCTATCAACAAGAATCCCCAGGCTGTGATTCCCGGCGCGGAACGACGCGGAAAAGGCTGTGGAGAGCGGCTGCTGACAGCTGTGCACGACTGCCGAAGTCGTCTCCGCGACACGCCGACGGAGACTTACAGCGGTGTGGTTCGCGTGCTGCACGGGCGCCTCCGGATGCTCTGTCGCACCCTCGACGCTACGTCCGGCCACCCACATCGGAGCGGGGTAGCCTGCCCGCATGGAGGGGACCCCGGCGGGCCGGCGGGCGCCCGCGCCCGGCGATCCGCGCATCCGGCGGCTGCAGCGCGCGGCGCTCGTCGTGGCGGGGCTCAACCTCGCCTACTTCTTCGTGGAGTTCTCGGTCGCCGCAGCGATCGGCTCGGCCTCGCTCATGGCCGACGCGGTCGACTTCCTCGAGGACGCGGCGATCAACGTGCTGATCGTGCTCGCCGCGGCGCTCCCGCTCGCCACCCGCGCCCTCGCGGGGCGCGCGATGGCCCTGCTCATCCTCATCCCCGCGGCGGTGGCTGCCTGGCAGGTCGTGCAGAAGGCGCTCGAGCCCGCGCCCCCGGACGTGATCGCGCTCGTCGCGACCGCGGGCGGCGCCGCCGTCGTGAACCTCGTGAGCGCGCTGCTGCTGGCGCGCCACCGCACGACGGCGGGGTCGATCGGGCGCGCGGCCTTCCTCTCGGCGCGCAACGACGTGCTCGTCAACATCGCCGTCATCGCGATGGGCCTCGTCACGTGGCTCACGCGCTCGGGCTGGCCCGACGTCGTGCTCGGCGTCGTCATCGTCGCCATCGCCCTGCACGCCGCATGGGAGGTCTGGGAGGCGGCGGGCGAGGAGCGCCTGCTGGCCAAGCAGCTGCCGCGAGCCTGAAGCGCTCGCTCCGCTCGCATCCAGGCGCGGCGGGTACCGTCGCCGCCGTACCCCAACCAGACAGCGACAAGGAGGCAGCACCATGGCCGACATCACCGGCAAGAAGGTCGCGTTCGTCCTGACGGACGGCTACGAGGACTCCGAGCTCACGAGCCCCTGGGAGGCCGTGCAGGGCGCCGGCGGGCAGCCGACGCTCCTCGCCCCGAAGGACGGCCAGGTCGAGGGCAAGAAGGGCCACACGCAGGCGGTCGACGGGCCCGTGTCGGGCGCCGACGCATCCGACTACGACGCCCTCGTGCTCCCGGGCGGCGTCGTGAACGCCGACCACCTGCGGATGGACGAGGACGCGGTCGCGCTCGTGCGCGGCTTCGTCGAGTCGGGCAAGCCGATCGGCGTCATCTGCCACGGCGCGTGGATCCTCATCGAGGCGGGCGGCGTCGAGGGCCGCACGATCACGAGCTACCCGAGCCTGCGGACCGACCTGCGGAACGCCGGCGCCCAGTGGGTCGACCAGGAGGTCGCGACCGACAAGGGCCTCGTCTCGAGCCGCACGCCCGACGACCTGCCCGCGTTCAACGCGAAGGTCCTCGAGGAGATCGCCGAGGGCGTGCACCCGCGCTGACCCTCGCGCACGCACGACGGAGCCCGGCACGCAGGTCGTGCCGGGCTCCGTCGTGCGGCGGCGGTGTGGATCGCCCAGCCGCGGGCGCTCAGTCCTCGAGCCACCCGAGCTCGCGCCCGAGGGCGGCGAGCGAGGCGAGCAGGCGGGCGTTCGTGGCGTAGCCGAGCTGGCTCGGCAGCGCGAAGAGCACGGTGCCGGCCTCCTGCACGGCCTCGTCGGCGAGCAGCCGCGCCGCGACGTGCTCGGGGTCGCCGGCGTAGGTGGGGCCGCTGCGCGCCGCGCTGCCGTCGAGCCGGCCGACCCCGTCGCGCCGCTCGTCGGCGAGGCCGAAGTAGCGGCGGTCGTCGTCGGTCGCGATCGGGAACGCGCTGCGCGTGACGGCAGTGCGGGGGCGGATGCGGTGGCCGGCCCGCGCGTGCGCCTCGCGGTAGGCGCGCACCTGGTCGGCCTGCTGCACGTGGAACGGCCGGCCGTCGTCCTGCAGCAGCAGCGTCGACGAGAGCAGGTGGTAGCCGTGCTCGCCGGCCCAGAGCCCCGAGGCGTGGTTGCCGGCGCCCCACCAGAGGCGGTCGGCGAGGCCGGGGGAGCGCGGCTCGATCGGCAGGTCGGGGCCGCCGCCGGTCTCGACGGCTCGGGCGGAGCGCGCCATCGGCTCGCCGCGGAGCGCCCGGCGCAGGTGGGCGGCGCGCTCGCGCGCGACATCCGACCACGACGCGCCCTCGGGCAGCGGCAGCCCGAAGCGCTCCTGCCCGTCGACGGCCCGCTCGGGCGAGCCGCGCGAGATGCCGAGCTGCAGCCGCTCGCCCGCGAGGAGGTCGGCGGCGCTCGCGAGCTCCGCCATCGCGAGCGGCTGCTCGTAGCGCAGGTCGATCACACCGGTGCCGAGCTCGAGCCTGCTCGTGCGCGCGCCCATGGCGGCGAGCAGCGGGTAGGGGCTCGCGAGCGACTGGTCGAAGTGGTGCACGCGCACCCAGGCGCCGTCGAGGCCCGCCTCCTCGGCGGCGACGGCGAGGTCGACGTGCATCCGCAGGGAGTCGCCCGCGGTCGGCACCCGCGAGCCGGGGATGTCGCGGTAGTGGCCGAAGGAGAGGAATCCGAGCTGCTTGCGCACGTCGGGGAGAACCGGGCCGGATGCGCCGGCATTCCATCCGCGCGGGGCCGGCCCGGCGCACGGCAGCGCCCCGCCGTGGCCGGCGGGGCGCTGCCTGCTGTGGAGCGGTGCTGCGCTCGTCAGTCGTCCGACTCGGGCGACTCCGCGCTGCCGACCGAGGGGACCGACACGGGCGACTGGGCCGAGATCGGCGACTGGGCCGAGACCGGGCTCGGCGCCGAGTACGGCGTCGGGGCCGACTCGGGGGCGGGCGCCGGCGCGGGAGCGGGCGCGGGTGCCGGTGCCGGTGCGGGAGCGGGCGACGGGGCCGAGGCGGGGCTCGGCACCGAGGCGGGCGACACCACCGAGGCCGGCGAGGCGGCCGTGGGTGCCGACGCCGTCGACGTGGGCGAGGGCGCCGACTGCGTGGCCGACGGGGCGTCGGTCGCCGACGGGGTCGAGGTCGCCGAGACCACGGAGGCGTGGTCGCCCGTGACCTTCATGCTGAGCGACTCGCGGTCGAGGATGTCGCCGCGCACCTGCGCGCTGTCGACGACGCGGCCCTGCGCGTCGCGCAGCTCGACGGCGTTCGCGACGCCCGCCGCGCTCGCGGCGATGGCGCCGAGCCCGAGCGCTCCGACGGTGCCGAGGGCGATCCACTTGGTGTTCATGCTGTTCCTCCTGGTGATCCGGGGTGCTGCGTAGTGATGACCACTGTCGCCGGTGCCGGTGAGGCGAGGAGGAGGGGTCGGTGAGAGGCCTCTCATCACCCTCCACAGCCGCGCGGACGGGCCCTGCCGCCGCGCGCATCCGAGGTCCATGATGGAGGCGGCGCCGGTGGGGCGCCGCACCGAGCATGCGGAGGAAGTCGTGGCGAAGCAGCAGCAGGACGACACGCTGTCGGACGTCGAGCGCGAGGCGGTGAAGCAGCGCGCGGCCGAGCTGCGCGCCCAGTCGTCGCGCAAGGGCGCCGGCAAGAAGGAGAAGGACCGGCGGGACGTGCTCGACGTGATCGAGGGCCTGCCCGAGCCCGACAAGGGCCTCGCGCAGATGGTGCACGAGGTGGTGTCGGAGGTCGCGCCCGACCTCGACCCGAAGACCTGGTACGGGTTCCCCTCCTATGCGCGCGACGGCAAGGTGCTCGTCTTCTTCCAGCAGGCGTCGAAGTTCGACGAGCGCTACTCGACGCTCGGGTTCCAGACCAACGCCAACCTCGACGAGGGCGCCATGTGGCCGACGTCGTACGCCCTCGTCTCCGACACCCCCGAGGTGCGCGAGCGCATCGCCGCGCTCGTGCGGCAGGCCATCAGCTGAGGCGGATGCGCGGGTCGGGAATGCGCGCCGCCTCCCAGGATGTTCCAACTTGAGTCGAGCAGACTCAAGTTCGACGAAGACCTTCGAGGGGGATGCACATGGCAGCCATCTACGGACCGTCCTTCGGGATCGGCGGCGACGGATCGTTCGACGACTTCATCGCCCGGATCCTGCAGGGCCAGCGCGCGCCCGCGCAGCGATCGATCGACCTCTCGCGCCTCGTCTCGCGGCGCACGAGCTCGGTCATGGCGAGCGCCGTCGAGTACGCGCGCGCCCACCGGCACGCCGAGGTCGACGCGCTGCACCTGCTGCGCGCGCTGCTCGAGCTGCCGCAGGTGTCGGCCGCCGTGCGCGCCGCCGGCGCCGACGAGGAGGCGCTGCGCGGCACGATCGAGGACCGCATGCCGGCCGACGGCGAGCGCGAGACGCAGGGGCCGCCGTCGCTGACGCCCTCGGCCCAGCGAGCCCTGCGCGACGCGTACCAGATCGCCCGCGCCAACGGCTCGAGCTACATCGACCCTGAGCACCTCTTCTTCGCGTTCCTGCTCGCCGGTGACAGCGCCGTCGGCTCGCTCCTCCACGAGGCGGGCATCACGCCCGAGGCGCTGCAGCGCGGCGCCGCCGAGGCGCAGCGCGCGGCCATCGAGGCGCAGCAGGCGCGCACGCCCGCGAAGCACGTCGACCCCGACTCGACGACGCCGACGCTCGACGAGTTCGGCATCGACCTCACCGCCCGCGCGCGCGACGGCGAGCTCGACCCGGTCATCGGCCGCACGGAGGAGATCGAGCAGACGATCGAGATCCTGTCGCGCCGCACGAAGAACAACCCCGTGCTCATCGGCGAGGCCGGCGTGGGCAAGACCGCCATCGTCGAGGGGCTCGCCCGCGCCATCGTCGAGGGCGGCGTGCCGAAGTCGCTGAAGGGCAAGCGCGTCGTCGCGCTCGACCTCACCGCGATGGTCGCCGGCACGCGCTACCGCGGCGACTTCGAGGAGCGCATCACGAAGGCGATGGACGAGATCACCGAGCACCGCGACGAGCTCATCGTCTTCATCGACGAGCTGCACACGATCCTCGGCGCCGGGGGCGGCGGCGAGGGCGGGATGGACGCGGCGAACATCCTGAAGCCGCGCCTGGCCCGCGGCGACCTGCACATGATCGGCGCGACGACGCTCGCGGAGTTCCGCCGCATCGAGAAGGACGCCGCGCTCACGCGCCGCTTCCAGCCGGTGCTGGTGGCCGAGCCGAGCGTCGAGGACGCCGTGCGCATCCTCGAGGGGCTGCAGAGCGCCTACGCCGAGCACCACCGCGTCACCTACACGCCCGAGGCGATCCGCGCCGCGGTCGAGCTCTCCCACCGCTACATCAGCGACCGGTTCCTGCCCGACAAGGCCATCGACCTCATCGACCAGGCGGGCGCGCGGCTGCGGCTGAGCCTGGGCGCGAAGGTCGACGTGGATGCGCTGACGAAGGAGCGCGAGCACCTCGAGGAGCAGAAGCGGCAGGCGGTCGAGGCCGAGGAGTTCGAGGAGGCGACCCGCATCCGCGACCGCATCGCCGCCATCCAGGCGTCGATCGAGTCGGGCTCGGGCGAGGACGGCGTCGTCGACGAGGAGGAGATCGCGGGCGTCGTCTCGCGCGCGACCGGCATCCCCGCCTCGCGGCTCACCGAGGGCGACCGGCAGCGGCTGGGCCGCCTCGAGGAGGAGCTGCACGAGCGCGTCATCGGGCAGGAGGATGCGGTGGGCGCGGTGGCGAAGGCCGTGCGGCGCTCGCGGTCGGGGCTCGGCGACACCGGCCGCCCGATCGGCTCGTTCCTGTTCCTCGGCCCCACCGGCGTCGGCAAGACCGAGCTCGCGAAGGCGCTCGCGTCGAGCCTGTTCGGCTCGGAGCACGCGCTCGTGCGCTTCGACATGTCGGAGTTCGGCGAGCGCCACACGGTCGCGCGCCTCATCGGGGCGCCTCCCGGGTACGTCGGCTACGACGAGGCGGGCCAGCTCACCGAGCGCGTGCGGCGGCAGCCGTACTCCGTGGTGCTGCTCGACGAGATCGAGAAGGCGCACCCGGATGTCTTCAACCTGCTGCTGCAGGTGCTCGAGGACGGCCGGCTCACCGACGGCCAGGGCCGCACGGTCGACTTCCGGAACACGGTCGTGATCATGACCTCGAACCTCGGCGGCGAGTTCCTCGCGTCGAAGTCGGGACCCATCGGGTTCCAGGCCGGCGACGGCAGCGGCTCGCCCGACGCGCTGCGGGCGAAGGTGATGGGCAGGCTGCGCGAGCAGATGCGGCCCGAGCTCATCAACCGCATCGACGAGATCGTGCTGTTCCACAAGCTCGAGCCGGCGCAGCTGCGGCAGATCGTGACGCTGCTGCTCGACCGCGTCGGCGACCGCCTGCGGGCGCAGGACGTCGAGCTCGAGGTGACGGATGCGGCGCTCGCGTGGCTCGCGGAGCACGGCTACGAGCCGGAGTACGGAGCACGGCCGCTGCGCAGGCTCATCCAGCGCGAGGTCGAGGACCGGGTCGCCGACCTCATCGTCGGCGGGCTCGAGTCGGGCGTCGTGCGGGTGGATGTCGAGGGCGACGGCATCGCGGTGACCACCGCGCCGGCCGAGCACCCGACGCCCGCGATGTAGCCCCCGCCGCCCCTACCCTCGCTGGTCGAGGAGCCGCCCCCTCCGCTGGTCGAGGAGCCGCCCCCCTCCGCTGGTCGAGGAGCCGCCGCAGGCGGCGTCTCGAGACCACCCGGCGCACTCCCTGGGCCGCTCGCCGGCATCGACAGTTCCCGGCGCCCGAGACGGGCGCCGGCGCTGGGGTCGCGCAAGAGGCCCGAAAGGGCCTCTTGCCTGAGCTCCACCGCGCCGTCATGCTCTCCTGACGAGGAGGCGACATGGCCGAGCTCTCCCCGCGGCTCGCCGCGGTGCTGGAGGCGCTGCCCCTGCGCCCAGGGATGCGCGTGCTGGAGGTGGGCTGCGGCCCCGGCGCGCTCGCCCGGGCGATGGCCGAGCGGGTCGGGCCCGACGGCTACGTGCTCGGCGTCGACCGCTCGCCGACGGCGATCCAGGCCGCGGAGCGCGTCTCCTCCCACGGCAGCCTCGACTTCCGCGTCTCGACCGCCGAGCAGTTCCGGCTGAAGGGCCGCGAGCAGCCGTTCGACCTCGTCGTCGCGATCCGCGTGGGCGCGCTCGACGGCCGCCACCCCGAGCTCGAGGCCGCGGCGATGGCGCAGCTCGCGGCGGCGACCGTGCCCGGCGCGGCCCTCTACATCGACCGCGGCGACCCGCTGGAGGCTGTCCCTCTCCACTGACCCCGCGCATCCGCCGTCCGTCGACCGGGTCGGCGCGGGTCGGGCAGGATGATCCGGTCGGACGAGCACGGAGCCGGTCGGGAAACGGGGAGCGCGGATGGGCGAGCGGATCGCGGTCATCGGGGCGGGCGTCATCGGCCTCTCGATCGCGCACGAGCTCGCGGCGGCGGGCTGTGACGTGACGGTGCTCGCCGACCTCGCGCCGCTCGAGACGACGTCGGCCGTCGCGGGCGCCGTGTGGTTCCCCTACGCGGCCGAGCGCTCGGCCGAGGTCGACGCGATGCTCGCGGTCTCGCTGCGCCGCTTCGTCGCGATCGCCGAGCGCCCCGAGGCGGGCGTCGACCTGCGCGAGGGGATCGTCGTCGAGCGCGCCGCGGCGCCCGACCGCTCGTGGACGGCGCTGCTGCCCGCCGTCCCGGCCGACGCCGCCGACCTCCCCGTCGGCACCACGGGCATGCGCACGAGCGCCCCGCTCGCGACCATGTCGCAGTACCTGCCGTGGCTGCAGGCGGAGTGCGAGGCGCTGGGCGTGCGCTTCGAGCACCGGCGGGTGGACGATCCGGATGCGCTCGCGGGCGCCTTCGACGTCGCGGTCGTGGCCGCCGGGGCGCGCGGGGGCGCGCTGCTCGGCGACGACGCGACGGTGGTGCCCATCCGCGGCCAGGTCGTGCGGGTCGAGAACCCGGGCGTCACGACGTTCGTGATCGACGACGAGGATCCGGCTGGGCTCACCTACGTGCTGCCGCGCCGCGACTGCCTCGTGCTCGGCGGCACGCACGAGGCCGGCGCGACCTCGCTCGAGCCCGACCCGGCGATCGAGGCTGGCATCCTCGCGCGGTGCGCCGCGCTGGTGCCGGCGGTGGCCGGCATGCCGATCCTGTCGCGCGCGGTGGGGCTGCGGCCCGGGCGCGCCCGGCTGCGCATCGAGGAGGCGCCGGGCAGGGCGCTGCGGGTGATCGCCGCCTACGGCCACGGCGGCAGCGGCATGACGCTGTCGTGGGGCACGGCGGCGCGGGTCGCGGCGATGCTGGCGGGCCCGTGACCGAGCCGGCGACCGTCGACGAGCTGGCCGCGCGCATCCGCAGCCTGATGGCGGAGCGCGCCGTCGTGGTCGTGGGCATCGCCGGCTACGGCGGTGCCGGCAAGACGACGCTCGCGCGCGCCCTGGCCGAGCGGCTGCCGGCGGCGCGCGTGCGCGGCGACGACTTCCTCGACCCGCTCGGCAGCCGCACGGCGAGCGACGACTGGGTGGCGCTGCACCGCGACGAGCTCGCAGCGGTGCTCGCGGCGCTGCGGGCGGGGGAGCCCGCGCGGTTCCGGCCGGTCGACTGGGCGACGTGTGGCCGGCAGCCCGAGCAGCTCGCGCCCGCGGCGCACGTGCAGCTCGTCGACGCAGTCGGGCTGCTGCACCCGCGGCTCCTGCCGCTGCTCGACCTGGCCGTCTGGGTCGACGTGCCGCTCGAGGTGGCGGTGGAGCGCGGGATGCGCCGCGACCGGCAGGCGGGGAACGATCACGACGCGCTGTGGCGCGAGGTGTGGGCGCCGACGGAGCGGGCGTTCGAGCGCCGGTTCCGGCCGCGCGAGGCGGCCGACGTCAGGGTCGCGGGCGGTCGCTAGCGGTCGTCGGAGTGGCGGCCGTGAGCGGGCCCCGCGTCGCCGGGCGACGCGTCGGGCGTCGAGCCGTAGGGCGCGGCGCCGTACGACTGCCCGCCGTAGCTCTGGCCGCCGTACGCCGGGCTGCTGTACGGCTGCTGCTCCGCCCGCGGTGCGTCGAACGGCGACGCCTGGCCGTACGCGGCGCCCTGGCCGTAGCCGGCGCCCTGCCCGTAGCCACCGCCCTGCCCGTAGGCGGCAGGCGCCCCGTACCCGCTTGCCGCGTACGGCTGCGCGAGCGACGGCTGGCCGGCGTCCCATGCCTGGGCCGTCGCGCCGCGGTCGAAGCGCGCGCCGAGCGGGTTCGAGGGGAAGAAGCACATGACGAGCGGCACGATGCCGAGGCCGACGAGCGACAGCAGGGCGAACGCGCCGTGGAAGCCGGCATCCTGCACGCGCCGCCACATCACCGCGTAGGTGGGCACCGCGAGCGCGAGCGAGACCACGACGAGCAGCGCGAGCCATCCGAACATCGCGCCGAGGGGCGCGAGCAGCGCCTCCTGATCGGCGCCGACGCCCGCCGCCTCGACCGACACCGCCTGCATCATGAAGCCGATCCACGCGATCCAGAACGGCACCTGCGACAGGAGCGAGACGAGGAAGGTGAACAGCATCGCCCACCAGAACTCGCTGCGGCTCGCACGTCCTGAGAAGACGAGGAAGCCCTGGAAGAAGCGCCGGACGGACTGGCCGAAGGACGCGCCGGGCAGCGGCTGGCCGACGGGGACTGCAGAGGTGCTCACGGGGGACATCATCGCCCATCTGCGGCGCGGCGCGCCGCGCCGCGCGCGGGCGGATCCTGCGACTACGGAGCGAGGCCCGCCCGCAGCACCGCCGCCGCGAGCGCGCGGTCGCCGCGCACCTCGATGCCGCCGTCGGCGTCGGCCGCCTCGGCGAGCGGCACCCGGCCCCACGCGAGCAGCGCGAGCGAGCGGACGGGTCCCGCGAGCACCACCTCCGGCGAGCTGGGTGCCGACCCGGTGATCTCGAGCCGCGCATCCGTCTCGGTCGGGGCGAAGACCAGCCGCGCAGCCGGCGCCTCGACCCGGCCGAGCCGCAGCTGCCGAGGGTGCATGACGGTGACGAGCTCGTCGAGGCAGTCGAGCCACGCGCCCGCGTCGACGTCGAGCGGCTCGCCGATCGCCGTGCGCAGATCCCACAGGTGCACGAGCGTCTCGAGCGCCTGCCGCCGGTGCCAGAACCGCACGGTGCCGGTGTGCTCGGCGCGCGGCACGCCGTCGTCGACGAGCGCCCACGCCCGCGTGTCGGGGTCGAGCTCGGCGAGCGCCTCGCGCACCTCGAGCGCGCACGCCGCGTAGAGCTCGGGCAGGTCGAACGGTCCGCGGCCGAGCGGCTCCTCCTGCACGCGGCGCGCCTGGCCCGCCGCCCAGTGGTGCACGCGGGCGAGGTGCACGACGAGCTTCTCGACCGTCCACGGCGCGAGCCACGGGATCGGCGTCGCGGGGTCGGCCCGCCGCAGGGTCTCGAAGAACTGCGCCTGCCAGTCGGCGAGCGCCGCCAGGTGGTCGGGATGCCGGATGCCGTCGGTCGCCATCGGCGCCTCAGCCCCGGCCGGTGAAGGTGGGCGTGCGCTTCTGCTGGAACGCCGCGAAGCCCTCCCGGTAGTCGGCGGTCTCGGCGAGCGCGGCCTGCGCGGCGCTCTCGCCGCCCATCGACTGCCACAGGCCCAGCCGCTCGTCGCGGAGGCCCCGGATGAGCTCCTTCGAGGCGATGAACGCGAGCGTCGGCCCTTGCGCGGCATGCGCGGCCGCGGCACGGGTGGCGGCGAGCACCTCGTCGTCGGGGAAGACCTGCGAGAAGAGCCCAGCGGCGACCGCCTCGGCGCCCGTCAGCAGCCGTCCGGAGTAGATGAGGTCGAGCGTGCGGTGCGCGCCGAGCCGCTCGAAGAAGAGCGCGTGGCCGCCGGAGTCGAGCGTGGCGCCGAGCGCGGCGAACGGGCTGCCGAGCTTCGCGGTCTCGGCGACGTAGACCACGTCGGTCGCGATGAGCAGCCCGAGCCCCACGCCCAGGCACGCGCCGTGGGCGACGGCGAAGGTGGGCGCGGGGAACGCGGCGAGCTGCTGCAGCAGCGGCTGCACGCGGTCCTGCAGGAACCCGATCGTGTCGTCGGTGCGCGGATCGACCTGCGAGATGTCGCGGCCGGCGCAGAACGCCTTGCCCTCCCCGCGCAGCACGAGCGCGCGCACACCCGCCCGCTCGGCCTCGGTCAGCGCATCCGACATCGCCTGCAGGGCGGATGCGTCGACGGCGTTGCGCCGCTCGGGCGCGTTCAGCACGATCTCGGCGATGCCATCGGCGAGCTGCAGCTCGATCATGGGGCTCCCTCCGTCGGGCGCGGAGCCGGGGCGCCGGCGTCGTCGCGCGTCGAGACCATCATGGCCGAGCGCGGGCGGCACGGCCGGGCACGGGCGGGCAGTTCTCCCCATCGCCGACGGGGCGCGTCGCCGCCTAGCGTGGAGCCGTTCGGTCGACCGGGGGGTGATGCAGCGTGGCGATGAACCTGCCGGGCGAGCTCGTCTGGGTGCTCGACATGCTCGGCTACGACTGGCCGCCGCTCGACGAGGACGAGATGCGGCGCGCGGCGAGCATCATGCGCCAGTTCAAGGACGACGTCGAGGGCACCGTCGAGGTGGCCGAGACGCGCGTGAAGACCGGCGTCGCGACCGCGCTCACCGGCCAGGCGTCGACGTCGTTCGCCAACGCTTGGGACACCGACCGTGCGACGAACATCCAGCAGCTCGTCGACGCGCTCGACCCGGTCGCGGGCGGCATCGAGGTGGGCGCCGACGCCGTCGTCGCGCTCAAGGTCAAGGTCATCGCCGAGCTGGTCATCACCGCCGCGCAGATCGCCGCCGCGGCGGCGAGCGCGATCATCACGCTCGGAGCCTCCGCCGCCGCGAGCGCGGCCATCATCGCGCTGCGCAAGAAGGCGCTCGACGTGCTCACGAACATCGCGGTCGACCAGCTCGCGCAGCAGCTGCTGCCGCTGATCATCGAGCCGCTGCAGGGGCCGATGATGGACGGCATCACCGCCATGCTCGAGGCCGAGCTCGTCGAGGGCGCGATCGGCGACGTCTCCGAGTTCCAGGCCGATCTCGACGCGCTCGACCAGGCCGCCGGCGACCTCGAGTCGAACGCCGCCGACCAGGAGCGGCTCGCCGACGACTTCATCGTGCAGCTGTCCTCCTGCCAGATCTTCACGGGGTGATGCGGGATGTCGACCATCAAGATCGTCATCAAGGAGGCCCTCGACGTCATCGAGGAGCTCGTGCCGGAGGCGGCCCGCGCGGTCGCGAAGAAGTCGACGAAACTCAGCGCGAAGACCCGGCAGATCCGCCAGCAGATCGAGGCGAAGGATGTCGAGCTGTCGCGCTCCCAGCGCACGCCCGACCGGGCGCCCGACCACGACGCGCCCGAGCGCACGACCCCGAGCGCCCCGGGCCTCCGCGATCCCGACTCCGCACGGGATCCGGATGCGCCGCCGTCGACCTGGCCGGACGCCGACACCGAGGCAGCGAACGCCGCGACCGCGGCCGCCCGGCAGGCGGCGGTGGAGGCGGGCGACCTTACCGCGCCCGACTTCGGCGAGCTGACGACCACGTTCCACGGTCCCCGCCCGCCCGACATGGAGGCCCCGCACGGCCATCACATCGTCTTCAAGAAGGGCGTGGGCGCGCGCCAGCAGGCGCTCATCGCGCAGGCGAAGGAGATCCTCGAGCGCAACGGCGTCGACTGGTACACCGGGCCCCACAACCTCACGTGGGCGCCGAACGTGGCCGGGCAGCACAACATCGCGAACGTCCGCGAGGTGCTGCAGCGCCTGCAGGCCGCCGACGGCGCGGGCCGCGAGGCGGTCATCGACGCGCTCCGCGGCGCCGGGCGCGACGTCTTCGGCGGTCGCCCGTGACCGGGATCCGCGGGGCCGGCGTCGGTAGGGTGACGCCATGACCGCAGACCTCGCCGCCTGGCAGGCGGAGCTCGCCGACCGGATCCAGCCGACGCTCGAGGCGGCCATGCTCGCCGCCGCCGGGTCGCGGCCCGACGGCGAGATCGCGGGCATCGGCATCTCGACCGACGCGGACGCGACCTCGGTCGTCGCGTTCGCCAACTCCCGGCAGAACCTCGACGCGATGGTCGCCGACGAGCCCGAGTTCGCCCTCGACTCGAAGTGGCACATCGGCGAGTGGGATCTCGACGTCACCGGCAGCGGCGCGCCCGACCCCCTCGAGCCCCTGCGGGCCGAGCTCGTGCAGGCGAAGCCGAGCGCCGACGGCTCGCCGGGCACGGCCGGCTTCGCGGTGCCGGGCATGCAGGAGTTCCGGCACGCGGTGTGGGGCGCGATCGCCGCCGCGATGGCGGCGTCGGCGGCAGAGGGATTCTTCGACCGCTGGCCGACCGCCGCGCACGTGTTCATGCCGCTCGACGCCGACGTCGACGAGCAGCAGCTCGCCGACTGGAGCGCGCCGCTCAACGACGCCGAGGGCGTCGCCGAGCTGCGCGCGTTCCTGCAGCTCGACTGAGCCTGCGCGGGCGCGCCCGGTGCCTCACACGTCGTAGTCGACGACCACCTTCGCTGTGTCGCCCCTGGGGTGCGACTGGCACGTGAGCACGTAGCCGCGCTCGAGCTCGTCGGGCTCGAGGGCGTAGTTCTCGGTCATCTGCACGCTGCCGGAGACGACCTTCGCGCGGCAGGTGCCGCACACGCCGCCGGCGCACGCGAAGGGCACGTCGGGGCGCACTCGCAGCGCCGCGTTCAGGATCGACTCGCGCGCCGCGACCGGGCTCTGCACCTGCGACGACTGCCCGTCGAGCGTGAAGTCGAGCGTCCAGGTCTCCTCGCCGGCCTCCACCTGCACGGGCCGCCCGCTGTCGCCGCCCGCCGCATCCGGCTTGCCCGTCGTGAAGAGCTCGAAGCGCACGTGGGCCTCGTCGACGCCCTTCGCCGCGAGCACGTCGCGGCACAGCTGCACGAGCTCGAACGGGCCGCACAGGAACCACTCGTCGACGCTCTCGGGGCGGATGAGCTCCGACAGGATGCGCTCGAGGCGCTCCTCGTCGATGCGGCCCGACATGAGCGGCGCCGCCCGCTGCTCGCGCGACAGCACGTGGTGCAGGGCGAGCCGGGCCGGGTAGCGGTCCTTGAGGTCGGCGAGCTCCTCGATGAACATCACGTCGAGGGTCGAGCGGTTGGAGAACACGAGCGAGAAGGTCGAGGTCTCGGAGCGCGAGAGCACTTCGTGCGCGAGCGCCATCATCGGCGTGATGCCGCTGCCGGCCGCGATGCCGACGACGTGCGCGCCGTCGACCTGCTCGAGCGCCGACGTGAACGTGCCCTGCGGCACCATCACGTCGATGCGGGCGCCCGGCTGCAGCTCGCTGTTCGCCCAGGTCGAGAAGCGGCCGCCGAGGTCGCGCTTGATCGCGACCGAGATGGATCCCGGGGTCGGAGGGCGGCAGATGGAGTACGAGCGCCGCACCTCCTGCCCGTCGATCGTGGCGCGGAGCGCCAGGTGCTGGCCGGCCACGTAGCCGAAGTCGTCGTGCAGCTCCTCCGGCACCGCGAAGGTGACCTCGACGGCGTCGGCGGTGAGCGGGCGCACGTCGGCGACCTCGAGCTCGTGGAAGCGGGCGCGGCGCCGGGAGGTGCTGCTGCCGAGGTTGATCGCGGCCATCTCAGTGCACCTTGAAGTGGTCGAAGGGCTCGAGGCACGCGAGGCACTCGAAGTGGCTCTTGCAGGCGGTCGAGCCGAAGCGCGACACCTCGCGCGTGCGGAGCGACCCGCAGCGTGGGCACTTCACGCCGAGCGACAGCGGGATCGGTCCGCTGCGCTCGCCCGCGCGGTGCGTGGGCGGGGCGATGCCGTACTCCTCGAGCTTCGCCTTGCCGGCGTCGCTCATCCAGTCGGTCGTCCAGGCGGGGCTGAGCGTGAAGTCGACGCGCACGTGGCGGAAGCCCTCCGCGGTGAGGGCGAGCAGCACGTCGTCGCGCATCTGGTCGATCGCCGGGCAGCCGGAGTAGGTCGGCGTGAGCGTGACGACCACCGTCTCGCCGTCGAGCCGCACGTCGCGCAGCACGCCGAGGTCCTCGATCGTCAGCACCGGCACCTCGGGGTCGACGACGGCGGCGGCGACCTCTCGAGCGCGCTGCAACCGCTGGGCGCCGGGCGTCTCGATACGGCCCTGCGGGCCTACTCGACGAGCGGGGGATGCCTGCGGGCCGACTCGACGAGCGGGGGATGCGGCGGCGGGGGAGGGAGCCATCGTCACCACGTCGCTCCCGGGTGCCGGCGAGCCAGCACCTGCATCTCGGCGAGCATCGGGCCGAGGTGCGTCGAGTGCGTGCCGTGCCGCCCGCCGCCCGACGACTGCCCGATGCGCGGGTGCACGAAGTCGGACTCGACGATCCCGGCCTCGGCGAGCACCGCATCCCAGACCTCGTCGAAGCCGGCGCGCAGGCTCGACGGCCGCGGCGCGGCGCCCTCGAGGCGGTCGTGCAGCGCGTCGTCGCGGAACAGCTCGTCGGTGTACGGCCACAGGTCGGCGAGCGCGACGAGCATGCGCCGGCGCGACTCGTCGGTGCCGCCCGCGAGCCGCAGCGTCCACTGCACGGCGTGGTCGCGGTGGTAGGCGACCTCCTTCACGGCCTTCGCCGCGATGGCCGCGAGCGTCGCATCCGTCGACTGCGACAGCGCCGTGTAGAGCTCCTGCATCCAGATCGCGGCGATCAGGCCGCGTGCGATCGTGTGCGCGAAGTCGCCGTTCGGCTGCTCGAACAGCCACGCGCATCGGAACTCGTGCTCGTCGCGCCAGTAGGCGAGGTCGTCCTCGGAGCGGCCGGATGCGGTGCCGGCGTAGTGCAGGAGGCTGCGGGCGTGCCCGAGCAGGTCGAGCGCGATGTTGCCGAGCGCCATGTCCTCCTCGAGCTCGGGGGCTCGCGAGATCCACCAGCCGAGCCGCTGCGAGAGGATGAGCGCGTCGTCGCCGAGCCGCAGCGCGTACTCCGCGACGTCGCCGCTCGCCGTGGCCGACGCGTCCGCGCCCGTCAGCTCCGCCGAGAGCGCGAGCTCGTCGACCGAGACGTCGCCGTGCACGTCGGCGGCCTCGGCCTCGTACGCCGCCGACACCGCTGCGGCGTCGCGGGGCTGCACGCCGCTCACAGGTGCGGCACCTGGGCGCTCTTCTCGAAGTACACGGCGTGGCGGTAGTTCTTGCCTGCCGGGCTCTCGAAGAAGGCGCCCTTCTGGTCGGGGTCGCTCGTGGTGATGGCGCTCGAGCGCACCACCCACACCGAGACGCCCTCGTTGCGGCGGGTGTAGAGGTCGCGCGCATTGCGCAGCGCCATGTCGTCGTCGGGCGCGTGCAGCGAGCCGACGTGCACGTGGCTCAGGCCGCGGTTGGCGCGCACGAAGACCTCGTACAGCGGCCAGCCCTCGCCGGCGACGTCTCCGGGTGTCGACATCCTCGTCTCCTCGTTCTGCTCGGTCGGACTTCCCTGAAGTCCGGGTCCTGGTCGTCGAGACCCGGGGTTCGGGGAAGCTCGACGTCGTGTCGGTGGGGTCAGGCGGCGACGCGCTCGCGGGCGGCCTGCTTCTCGGCGTAGGCCGCGGCGGCCTCGCGCACCCACGCGCCCTCCTCGTGGGCGTCGCGGCGGTGCTGGATGCGCTGGGCGTTGGCGGGGCCGCGGCCGGCGAGCACCTCGTTGAACTCGGTCCAGTCGATCTCGGACATGTCCCAGGCCTGGCGCTCCTCGTTCCAGCGCAGGTTCGGGTCGGGCAGCGTGAGCCCGAGCACCTCGGCCTGCGGCACGAGCATGCCGACGAAGCGCTGGCGCAGCTCGTCGTTCGAGAAGCGCTTGATCTTCCACGCCATCGACTGCGCCGAGTTGGGCGACTCGTCGTCGGGCGGGCCGAACATCATGAGCGCCGGCCAGTACCAGCGGTCGACCGACTCCTGCGCCATCGCGTGCTGCTCGGGCGTGCCCTGGCTCAGCTCGAGCAGGATCTCGAAGCCCTGCCGCTGGTGGAACGACTCCTCCTTGCAGATGCGCACCATCGCGCGGCCGTAGGGACCGTAGGAGGCGCGGCACAGCGGCACCTGGTTGCAGATCGCGGCGCCGTCGACGAGCCAGCCGATCGCGCCCATGTCGGCCCACGTGGGCGTCGGGTAGTTGAAGATCGACGAGTAGCGGGCGCGCGAGGTGATGAGCTGCTCGGTCATCTCGTCGCGGCTGATGCCGAGCGTCTGCGCGGCCGAGTAGAGGTAGAGCCCGTGGCCGGCCTCGTCCTGCACCTTGGCCATGAGGATCGCCTTGCGCTTCAGGCTCGGCGCGCGTGAGATCCAGTTGCCCTCGGGCTGCATGCCGATGATCTCGGAGTGCGCGTGCTGCGAGATCTGCCGGATGAGCGTCTTCCGGTAAGCGTCGGGCATCCAGTCGCGCGGCTCGATGCGCTGGTCTGCGTCGATCAGCGCGTCGAAGCGGGCCTGCAGCTCGGCCTCCTGCTCCGCGTCGATGCGGGCGGATGCGTCGGGTGCGGTGAGCGTCATCGTCGACTCCGTCTCCATCACGGTCCGGAATTAGTGACCGAACGTTCAGTAAGTATAGACTGGCCGCATGCGGGCCTGCAACGGGGCCCGGAGAGCGGACGCAACGGAGCGCGCATGGCACTGCAGACGACCCGGGACGACACGTGGCTCGCCACGGTCATGGCCGAGACCGACCGCGCCAAGGAGGCGTTCGGGATCGAGATCGCCGAGCTCGCGCGCGGCCGCGCCGTGCTCACGATGCCGGTCACCGACCGCATGGTGAACGGCTTCGGCATCACGCACGGCGGCCTGGTCTTCACGCTCGCCGACACCGCCTTCGCCTACGCGTGCAACGAGGACGCCACCGTCACGGTCGCATCCGGCGCCGACATCACCTTCGCCAAGGCCACCCACGCCGGGCAGACGCTCACGGCCACCGCCGAGCGGCGCTGGCGATCGGGCCGCAACGGGCTCTACGACGTCACGATCGTCGACGAGACCGGCGAGACGGTCGCGGAGTTCCGCGGCCGCTCCTTCTCCACCAACCGCACCGCCCCCGCCGCGCCCGAGGGCGTCGGCGGCCCCGCCTGACCCGACCCATCCCCCGTCGGTCGAGCAGCCGCCGCAGGCGGCGTGTCGAGACCACGACCGATCGCCATCTCGACACGGCCCTTCCGGCCTCCTCGATGACCGCAGAGACAGGAGCAACGATGCTCGACCAGCCCACCGCATCCGCCGACCTCCGCGACGCCGGCGAGCGCCTCTCGCTCGACGAGCTGCGCGCGCTGCAGCTCGAGCGGCTGCAGCAGACCGTGCGCCACGCCTACGCGAACGTGCCGACGTACACGCGGAAGCTCGACGAGGCGGGCGTGCACCCCGACGACATCCGCTCGCTCGACGACCTGCAGCGGCTGCCGTTCACGACCAAGGAGGACCTCCGCGCCTCCTACCCGTTCGGCATGTTCGCGGTGCCGATGGAGCAGGTGGCGCGCATCCACGCCTCCTCCGGCACCACCGGCCGCCCCACAGTCGTCGGCTACACGAAGGACGACCTCGACGTGTGGGCCGACGTGGTCGCGCGCTCGCTGCGCGCCGCCGGCGTGCGGCCCGGCATGAAGGTGCACAACGCCTACGGCTACGGCCTCTTCACCGGCGGGCAGGGCGCCCACGCCGGCATCGAGCGGCTCGGCGCGACCGTCATCCCCGTCTCCGGCGGCCAGACGGCGCGGCAGGTGCAGCTCATCCGCGACTTCGAGCCGGACGCCATCATGTGCACGCCCTCGTACCTGCTGACGATCGCGGATGCGTTCGAGGAGGCCGGGCTCGACCCTCGCGAGACGTCGCTGCAGGTGGCGATCTGCGGCGCCGAGCCGTGGACGAACGAGATGCGGGCCGAGCTCGAGCGGCGGATGGGCCTCGACGCGGTCGACATCTACGGCCTGTCGGAGGTCATGGGGCCGGGGGTCGGCAGCGAGTTCGCGTCGACGAAGGACGGCCCGACCATCTGGGAGGACCACTTCCTGCCCGAGGTGATCGACGGCGAGACCGGCGAGCAGCTGCCCGACGGCGAGATGGGCGAGCTCGTCTTCACGTCGCTCACGAAGCAGGCGTTCCCCGTGATCCGCTACCGCACCCGCGACCTCACCCGGCTGCTGCCGGGCTCGGCGCAGTCGACGATGCGCCGCATCGAGAAGATCACCGGCCGCAACGACGACATGCTCATCGTGCGCGGCGTCAACATCTTCCCGACGCAGATCGAGGAGATCGTGCTCGAGATCGAGCACCTCACGCCGCACTTCATCCTCGAGCTCGTCAAGCGCGGGCGGATGGACGGGCTCGTCGTGAAGATCGAGAGCACGCCGGGCGTGAAGCCGGTCGTGTCGACGGCCGCGGCCGAGATCCTGAAGCTGCGCGTGAAGGAGCGCATCGGCACGACCGTCGACGTGGAGATCGTGCCGACGGGCTCGCTGCCCCGTTCGGAGGGTAAGTACAAGCGTGTCTATGACTTGCGCTGACGCGGGCCGGGCCGAGCGCCGCTGAGATGATGTCCCGATGACCACCGCCACCGAGCCCGCCCGCCGCGGCCGCCCCGGGTACGACCGCGACTCGATGCTCGAGGTCGTCGTCGAGGCGTTCAACGAGCGCGGCTACGACGCGACCTCGCTCGGGGTGCTCGCCGAGCGGCTCGGCCTGTCGAAGTCGGCGATCTACCACCACTTCGCCTCGAAGGAGCAGATGCTCGAGGTCGCCCTCGGCAAGGCGCTCGACGCGCTCGAGGCCGTCTTCGACGCACCGGAGGCGACGAGCGGCCCGGTCGTCGACCGCATCCGCCACGTCATCCGCGGCGCGGTGCTCGTGCTGTGCGAGCACCGCGCGTTCGTCACGCTGCTGCTGCGGCTGCGCGGCAACACCCCCATCGAGCTCGAGGCCCTGCGGCGTCGCCGCGAGATCGACCGCAAGCTGCGCGCCATGTTCGAGCAGTCGCGAGCCGAGGGCACGCTGCGGCCCGACATCGACCCGCGCGTGGCCGAGCGGCTGACGTTCGGCATGGTCAACTCGATCGTCGAGTGGTACCGCCCCGACGGCCCGATCACCCCGCAGCAGCTCGCCGACTCGGTGCTCGAGCTCGTGCGCACGGGGCTGCGCGAGCCGTCGTCGCTGTAGCAGGAAGCGGAGCGTGCGCTGACCGGCTTGCTACGCTCGGGTCGATGCAGGAGCCCGACAGCGCACAGGTGGAGATGGCAGCGCTGGGCGCTGCGCTCAAGGTGGAGCGGCAGCGGCAGGGTCTCAGCCTGCAGTCGCTGAGCGCTCGGGCAGGCGTGAGCTTCGGCCTGATCAGCGAGCTCGAGCGAGGGAGGGGCAACCCGTCGTTCTCGTCGCTGCACCGGGTCGCGACGGCGCTCGGCGTGAGCCTCTCGAAGCTGCTCGGCGGGATCGCCGGCGATGCGATGGTGGTGCGCGCGGCAGAGCGCCACGTGCTGCCGATCCCGCCCGATGCGGCCCCGGAGCAGCGGGTCGAGCGCGAGCTGCTCACACCGCGCACGCACAGCAACCTGCAGCTCATCCGCAGCACCATCCCCGCACGATTCTCCAACGAGGACCAGCCGTTCCGGCATCTCGGCACGGAGAGCGTGACCGTCGAGCAGGGCGCCCTGCTCGTGGTGCACGGCGACCGTCGCGTGCGACTGGAGGTCGGCGACACCATGACGTACGGCTGCTCCACGCCGCACTGGTGGGCGAACGCCTCCGACGGCATCACCGTCGTGCTCGGCGCCGTGACGCCGCTCGAGGTCTGAGCGGCCCTAGCGTGGCTCGAGCGCTCCCCGCGAGCGGTCGTCGACGAGGATCTCCTCTGGGCGCTCGAAGCGCCGTGCGAGCAGTCGCTGGAGCTGCTCGAGCGGCTGCGGATCGTGGTCCGCGCGGAGATCCACCGCGAGCTCCGGCGGCCACTCGCGGCGCGCGGCGACGCGCGCGACCTGGAGCGCCGCGCTCTCGCGACCACGAGCATCGCCGCCGGCGCGCTCGCCAGCGGCGACGGCGGCGAGGAGCCGCGAGGCGAACGCGTGCAGCACGTCCTGCTCGCTGCCGAGCGCACCGGCAGGAGCCGATGCCGTGAACGATGAGCACATCGCTTCGAGGACCGCGCCGCCGGTCAGCAGGTTGCCGGTCACCACGCCCTGCTCGAAGCTGCGGCCGCCGGCCCAGCCAGAGCACTCCGCGCCGGTGAAGTGGGCGCTGCGGCCTCCGATGTCGAGCACCGCGACCTGCCGCAGCGCCGCGCCGTCGTCCCAGTCCGGGATGCGTTCGACGACCTGCTGCGGCGACAGGCCCGCCGCGAGCGCATCGAGCGCCCGCGCGCGCAGCCGACGATTCGTCCACGCCTGCGAGACGACGGCGCCCACGGCCGGATCGATCGCAGGCACGGCGTTGCCCACGGCGAGGGAGCGGCTGGCGGTCGCGACGCCGATCAGTCCCGCAGACGTGTCGACCGCCATCAGCGAATACGTCACTGGGCCCCATCCCTCCGCTCCATGCTCCTCGACCAGCGCCGCCATTGTCACGATCGTGTTTCGAACCGGTCCACCGCTTTGCGCTTGCCTCATGGTGGCACATAATGATGCAATCATCAGCATTCTGATGGGTAGCCCATCCGGGCTCTCCCTCCGAGGAAGCGGGCAGTCATGCGAAAGATCCAAGCGCTTGCGGCAGGTGCCGCAGTCGTCACCCTCACCCTGGTCGGCTGCAGCGCCGGCGAATCGGTCGACCTGGGCACCTCCTCCTCCGATGGCGCGGCCCCAGGCGAGACGTTCGTCGCCGCCATCGGCGGAGAGCCTGACCAGCTCGACCCGCACAAGACCTCCTCCTACTTCTCCTTCCAGGTGCTCGAGAACGTCTTCGACACGCTCGTCGAGCCGGACGAGAACCTCGAGATGCAGCCCGCGCTCGCCGAGTCGTGGGAGCTGAGCGACGACCAGCTGACCTGGACGTTCGCGCTCCGCGATGGCGTGACCTTCCACGACGGCTCCGAGTTCACCGCCGACGACGTCGTCTACTCCTTCAACCGGATCATCGACGAGGAGCTCGCGAACGCCTGGAAGTTCGGCACCGTCGAGTCGGTGACCGCGGTGGACGACGCCACGGTCGAGATCCGGGTGACCCAGCCGAGCCCCAACCTGCTGTCCAGCCTCGGCGGCTTCAAGGGCATGGCGATCGTCGAGCAGGAGAACGTCGAGAGCGGCGAGATCAGCACCCACCCGGTCGGCACGGGACCGTTCGCCTTCGAGGACTACGCGAGCGGCGACTCCATCTCCCTGACTGCGAACGAGGACTACTGGGACGGTGCACCCGAGGTCGCAGGTGTCGAGTTCCGCTTCATCTCCGAGTCGTCGACCGCGATCTCCGCGCTCCGCGGCGGCGACATCCACTGGACCGACGTGATCGACCCGCAGCAGCTCGGCAGCCTCGAGGGCGACGACGCGCTCGTGGTCGGGCAGACGCCCAGCAGCGACTACTGGTACCTCGCGCTCAACCAGAACCGCGAGCCGTGGAACGATGTGCGGGTGCGGCAGGCGATCGCCTACGCCATCGACCGCGAGTCGATCATCCAGGCCGTGAGCTACGGCACCGCCCAGGCCAACCAGCTGGCCATCCCGGAGGCGAGCTTCTGGCACACCTCCTACGACGGCTACGGGACCGATTCCGACCGGGCGGCACAGCTGCTCGAGGAGGCGGGCGTGAGCGGGCTGGAGCTCGACATGCTCGCGACGTCCGACTACCCGGAGACCGTCACCGCGGCGCAGATCATCGCCGACAACCTCGCGCCGCTCGGGATCACGGTGAACATCCGCCAGCCGGACTTCGGCACCTGGCTCGACGAGCAGAGCTCCGGCAACTTCGACATGCTGATGATGGGCTGGCTCGGCAACATCGACCCGGACGACTTCTACTACTCGCAGCACCACTCCGAGGGCGGCTCGAACGCCCAGGGCTACTCGAACCCGGAGGTCGACCAGCTGCTGGACGACGCCCGTGTCGAGACCGACCCGGAGGCGCGCAAGGAGCTCTACGCACAGGCGGCGACCATCATCGCCGACGAGGCGAGCTACATCTACCTGTACAACCCTGCTGTGCTCCAGGTCTGGAGCGCCGACCTCGAGGGCTACGAGGCCCGCGGCGACCGCGCCATCCGGTTCCGAGACGTGAGCCTCGCGGGCTGATGATCCGGAGCTCCACGGCACGCTTCCTGGCAGGGCGGCTGCTGCATTCGCTGCTCGTCCTGCTCGGCGTCGTCGTCGTGGTGTTCCTCCTCATCCACCTGGTGCCGGGTGACCCGGTGCGCATCGCGCTGGGCACCCGGTACACCCAGGAGGCCTACGACGCGCTGCGGGCGGCGAGCGGCCTCGACCGCCCGCTGCTCGAGCAGTTCGTCACCTACCTCGTCGACGTCGTGCGCGGCGACCTCGGCGTGAGCTTCCGCAGCGGCCAGCCGGTCTCGCTCAGCCTGCTGGAGCGGCTGCCCGCCACCGCATCGCTCGCGCTCTTCGGCATCGTGCTCGCCCTCATCATCTCGATCCCGGCCGGCACGTGGGCCGCGATGCGCGAGGGCCGCATCAGCGACGGCATCATCCGCGTGACGAGCCAGTTCGGCGTCTCGGTGCCCGACTTCTGGATGGGCCTGCTGCTGATCACGCTGTTCGCCTCCGTGCTCGGCTGGCTGCCCTCGTCGGGGTATGCAGCGATCACCGACGATCCGGTGCAGTGGCTGCGCCGAGTCGTGCTCCCCGGCGCCACCGTCGGCCTCGTGGCAGGGGCGATCCTCACTCGCTACGTGCGCGCGGCGGTGCTCGACGTGCTCTCGGCGACCTACGTCCGCACAGCCAAGGCGAAGGGCCTCCCGCCGCGCATCGTGACCGTGCGCCACGTGCTGCGGAACGCGCTCATCCCGATCATCACCGTGGCGGGCATCCAGCTCGCGACCATCCTCGGCGGCGTCATCGTCGTCGAGGTGGTCTTCGCGTGGCCGGGGCTCGGCCGGCTGGTCTATGACGCGGTCGCCGCCCGCGACTACCCGCTCGTGCAGGGAGCCGTGCTGCTCATGGCCGTGCTGTTCCTCGCCATCAACCTGCTCGTCGACGTCCTGTACGCCGTCGTCGACCCGAGGATCCGCCTCTCATGACGAATGCTTCACCGGTGGCGCCGGCCGTCGCGCCCGACGAGCGCCGCATCGCCGCATGGCGGCTGCTCGCGGGCAACCCCGTCACCCTCGCGAGCGCCGTCGTGCTCGCCCTGACCGTCGTCGTGGCGCTGCTCGGGCCGCTCCTGGCGCCCTACGGGGTGAACACGATCGACGTGCCCGACGCGCTGCAGCCGCCGAGCGCTCAGCACTGGTTCGGGACCGATGATCTCGGGCGCGATGTGCTGTCGCGGGTGCTGATCGCGACGAGAGCGTCGCTGCTCGTCGCCGTGGCGAGCGTCGCCTTCGCCCTCCTGGTGGGCGTGCTCGTGGGGGTCGTCGCCGGCTACGCCGGAGGATGGGTCGACACGGTGCTCATGCGGGCCAACGACGTCCTGTTCGCGTTCCCGGTGCTGCTCCTGGCGCTGGCCATCGTCGCGATCCTCGGCCCCGGCGTGCCTACGACGATGCTGGCGATCGGCGTCGTCTACACGCCGATCTTCGCGCGCGTCGCCCGCGGCAGCACGCTCGGCGTGAGGGTGGAGCCGTTCGTGCAGGCCTCCCGCACGATGGGCACCGGACACGGCTACATCATGGCGCGCCACATCCTGCCGAACATCGCCGGCCCGATCATCGTGCAGACGTCCCTCTCGCTCGCCTTCGCGATCCTCTCCGAGGCGGCCCTGTCGTTCCTCGGCCTCGGCATCCAGCCGCCCGAGCCCTCCTGGGGGCGGATGCTGTTCGACGCGCAGGGGTTCCTCGACATGGCGTGGTGGCTGAGCGTGTTCCCGGGGGCTGCGATCTTCGTCACCGTGCTGGCGTTCAACCTGGTCGGCGACGGGCTCCGCGACGTGCTGGATCCGAAGCAGCGCACGATGCTGGAAGCGAGGCGACGCCGATGAGCGCCCCCATCTTCTCGGTGCAGGACCTCGGCGTCCGGATCGGCAGCCGGCAGATCGTCGAGGGCATCTCCTTCGCCCTCGAGCCCGAGCAGACGCTCGGCATCGTCGGGGAGTCCGGGTCGGGCAAGTCCATGACCGTCCTCGCGGCGACCGGGCTCCTCGACGCGCCCGGCGCCGAGATCCGCGGATCCAGCGTGCTCGAGGACACGCAGCTCGTCGGGGCGAGCGCACGCACGCTGCGATCGGTGCACGGCGATCGAGTGGGATTCGTCTTCCAGGATCCGAGCACGTCGCTGAATCCGCTGCTCACGCTCGAGCGCCAGATCACCGAGGCGCTCGAGGTGCATCGCGGGATGACGCGTCGGCAGGCGCGCGCTCGGGCGCTCGAGCTGCTCGAGGCCGTCGGCATCCCGGGGGCCGAGGACCGGCTCGGCAGCTACCCGCATCAGCTCAGCGGAGGCCAGCGCCAGCGCGTCATGATCGCGATCGCGCTCGCGTGCGACCCGGCGCTCCTCGTCGCGGATGAGCCGACGACCGCGCTCGACGTCACGACGCAGGCCCAGATCGTCGAGCTGGTGCGCGCCCTGCAGCGCGACCGCGGCACGGCCGTCGTCTGGATCAGTCACGACCTGGGCGTCATCGGTCAGGTCGCGGACGACGTCGTGGTGCTGCGCGCGGGCGAGGCCGTCGAGCATGCCGGCACGCAGGCGATCTTCGAGGCGCCGCAGCATGCCTACACGCGGGAGCTGCTGCTCGCGCGGCCCGTGCTCGGCAAGTCGGCACCGCCCGCTCCGCCGGTGGCTGACGAGCCGCTGCTGCAGGTGCGCGACCTCGATGTGCGCTTCAGCGTGCACGCGCCGGCCGGCCGCTCGGTCGTCCACGCGGTGCGCGGCGTCTCCTTCGACGTGCGTGCCGGGCGCACCCTCGGCATCGTCGGCGAGTCGGGCTCGGGCAAGTCGACCATCGCGAACGCGCTCACCGGTCTCATCACGCCGCACGGCGGCACCGCCGAGCTGCGGGGCATCGACCTCCTGGGCGCTCGCCGCGGCGAGCGCAAGCAGGTGCGCCGCAGCATCAGCATGGTCTTCCAGGATCCGTTCTCCTCGCTCAACGGCCGCAATCCCGTCGAGGTCTCCCTGCAAGAGCCGTTGCGGGTGCACAGGCTCGTGCGCGGACGGGCGGAGGAGCGCCGCCGCATCGTCCAGCTGCTCGACATGGTGGGATTGCCGGAGGCGTTCGCCGGGCGCTACCCGCACGAGCTCTCGGGCGGGCAGCGGCAGCGGGTGAGCATCGCCCGGGCGCTCGCGCTCGAGCCCCAGCTGATCGTCCTCGACGAGTCCACCGCATCGCTCGACGTGTCGATCCAGGCTCGTGTGCTCGACCTGCTCACGTCGCTGCAGCGAGACTTGGGTCTCAGCTACCTCTTCATCGCGCACGATCTCGCGATCGTGCAGGAGATGAGCCATGACGTGCTCGTGCTGCGCGACGGAGCGGCAGTCGAGCACCGGCCGGCAGCGGATCTTTTCGAGGAGCCACAGCACCCCTACACGCAGCAGCTCCTCGCCGCGATCCCGCCGCTTCGGCCCCGCGTCGCGGACTGAGCCTCAGGCGTCGCGGTGCGTGGCGCCCGACAGTCCTGGTAATCGCGGTCGATTGTTATCGAATCGTGATCTTTGGTAGCGTAGCCGGCTTGAACCGCGAAGGACGGCCGTCGCATCCGCCCCTGGAGTCCTCCGCGCCATCGAATCGAGTCATTCCGGTCGGGCGGTCGGATGCGCGGGATCGCGCGCCGAGACGGGGCCGTGGAGTTCAGCTCATGCAGAAGCACACCACCGACGACGCCCGCCGATCGAAGCGATTCCTGCGCGGCGGCGCCGTGACGGCCGCCGGCGTGGCCGTCTTCGCGGGCGCGATGCTCGTGCCGACCGCGGCGAACGCCGCGAGCGACGCCACCTGGGACGCGCTCGCCGAGTGCGAGTCGGGCGGCAACTGGTCGATCGACACCGGCAACGGCTACTACGGCGGCCTGCAGTTCTCGCTGTCGACGTGGCAGGCCTACGGCGGCTCGGGCAACCCGGCCGACGCGTCGCGCGAGGAGCAGATCCGCGTGGCCGAGAACACGCTCGCCGGCCAGGGCTGGGGCGCATGGCCCTCCTGCTCGGCGCAGATCGGCGCCTCGGGCGCTGCCGAGCCGAACTCGACGCCCGTCGACACCGCCACGCAGCAGGCCGCGCCCGCCGAGGCGCCGGCGGCCGCCGAGGCTGCTCCGGCTGCGCAGGCCGCACCGGCCGCGCCCGCCAGCTACGACCTGCCGGACGTCGAGCCGTCGGATGAGCGCGTCACGGTCGAGGCCGGCGACTCGCTGTTCGCGATCGCCAAGTCGAACGACGTCGAGACCGGCTGGCTCGGCCTCTTCGCCGTGAACCAGGACATCGTCGAGGACCCCGACCACATCGAGGTCGGCCAGGAGCTCGTGCTGCCCGCCGAGTGATCGGTCGCACGGGGGCGGAGATCCGGTCGGGTCTCCGCCCTTCGTGCTGTGGCCACCTCGACCCGTCAGGCCACCTCGACCCAGCGCGAGCGCCAGTCGGGCGGGTCGAACGGCTCGCTCCAGTAGGCCGTCTCGCGGGCGATGCGGTCGCCCCGGAACTCGAAGACGAAGACCGTCTTGTAGACGGGGCCGCCGTAGTCGAGCGTCGCCTCGGCCACGACGAGGTCGCCGGCGCTCACGATCCGGCGCGGCGTGATGGTCGGCAGCTGCGGGAACGCGCGGTAGATGCCGCGGCCGTTCTCGCCGCCGACCACCCGCTCGCCCGACTGCGGCCAGTCCATCACCGCATCCTCGTGGAAGAGCTCGTCCATCACCTCGATGCGGCCCTCGTTGATGCAGGCGATGAGCCGCTCGACGACGGCCTCGTGCTGCGCGTTCCTGTCGGCACCGTCCACGGTGCACCCCCTCGTCACGCTGTAGCCGCATTGTCGACCCGCGGTCGGGCGGGCGCCAGGGGCGACTTGGGGGCCGGATGTGCTCCGGTACCGACTCGCGGGTCGTGCGGGCTCGCATCCGCAAATCGGTACCGGCGGCCGGTGCGCGCGGCCGCTCAGGCCGCGGGCTGCTCCTTCGCGACGTAGGTCAGCAGGTCGTACTGCGCGACGGTCTCGTCGTCCTGGTTCGTGAGCACCGCATCCCACCGCACCTCGCCGTAGGGGTCGGTCTCGCGCGGCGTGATCTGCTTCGCCGTGAGCGTCACGCGCAACGTGTCGCCGGGGGAGACCGGCGTCATGAAGCGCAGGTTGTCGAGGCCCGTGTTCGCGAGCACGGGGCCCGGCGCCGGCTCGACGAAGAGGCCCGCCGCGAACGACAGCAGCAGGTAGCCGTGCGCCACCCGTCCCGGGAAGAACGGGTTGGCCTCGGCGGCCTCCTGATCCATGTGCGCGTAGAACCGGTCGCCCGTGAAGTCGGCGAAGTGCTCGATGTCGTCGAGCGTGATCTCGCGCCGCTCCGAGACGACCTGGTCGCCGATGCGCAGCTCGGCGAGCGACTTGCGGAACGGATGCGGTGCCTCGGTCGACGCCGTCGCCCCCGGGTGCCAGACGCCCGTGAGGGCCGTCAGCATGGTCGGCGAGCCCTGGATGGCGGTGCGCTGCATGTGGTGGAGCACCGAGCGGATGCCGCCGAGCTCCTCGCCGCCGCCGGCGCGGCCCGGACCGCCGTGCACGAGCATCGGCAGCGGCGAGCCGTGCCCGGTCGAGGCGCGCGCGTCGTCGCGGTCGAGCAGCAGGATGCGGCCGTTGTGCGGCGCGATGCGGCGCGTGAGTTCGCTGACGAACGCGGGGTCGTGCGAGGCGACCGAGGTCACGAGCGAGCCGCCGCCGCGGGCGACGATCTCGGCGGCCTGCTCGGGCGAGCCGTACTCGACGAGCGACGAGACCGGGCCGAACGCCTCGATCTCGTGCAGCGCATCCGCGCCCGGGTCGTCGAAGGCGAGCAGCGTCGGCGCGACGAACGCGCCGCCCGCCGCCTCGCCGAGCGAGCCGTCGGCGAGCGTGACGTGCCCGGCGTCGCCGCCGACCACGATCTGCCCGCCGCCCTCGCGCAGCTTCATCACCTGCCGCAGCACCTCGTCGCGCTGCTCGGTGGAGGCGAGCGGCCCCATGGTGACGCCCTCGGCGCGCGGGTCGCCGACGACCACCTTCGCGGCGATGCGCTCGCGCACTGCGTCGGCCACCGCATCCGTCATGCCCGTCGGCACGATCGCGCGGCGGATGGCCGTGCACTTCTGGCCCGCCTTCGCCGTCATCTCGGCGACGAGGCCGCGCACGTAGGCGTCGAACTCGGGCGTGCCGGGCACCGCGTCGGGGCCGAGCACCGAGGCGTTGATCGAGTCGGTCTCGGCCGTGAAGCGCACGCCGCGCGCCTGCACGGCCTCGTGCCGGCGCAGCGAGTCGGCGGTGGATGCGGAGCCGGTGAAGCCGACGGTGTCGCCGAGCCGCAGGTGGTCCATGAGGTCGCGCGCGGAGCCGGAGACGAGCTGGATCGCGCCCGCGGGCAGCAGGCCCGACTCGGCGAGGATGCGCACCATGTGCTCGGCGACGTAGCCGGTGGGCGTGGCGGGCTTGATGAGCGTGGGCATGCCGGCGAGGAACGCGGGCGCGAGCTTCTCGAGCGAGCCCCAGACGGGGAAGTTGAAGGCGTTGATCTGCACCGCGACGCCCGGCAGCGTCGTGCAGATGTGGCGGGCGAGGAACGAGCCGTCCTTCGACAGCGGCTCGACGGGGCCGTCGAGGTAGATCGTCGACTGCGGCATCTCGCGCCGCCCCTTCGACGAGTAGGTGAAGAGCACGCCGATGCCGCCGTCGATGTCGACCCACGAGTCGCTCTTCGTCGCGCCGGTGCGGCTCGAGAGCTCGTACAGCTCGCTCTTGCGCTCGGTGAGCGCGAGCGCCATCTGCTTCAGCAGGATCGCGCGCTGGTGGAACGTGAGGGGCGCGAGGCTGTGCTGGCCGACGGTGCGGGCGTGCTCGAGCGCGGTCGCGAGGTCGAGGCCGGTCGTCGACACGCGCACGACCTCCTCGCCGGTGGAGGCGTCGCGCACGACGGTCGCGTCGGCCGCGGCCTCGGTCGGCTCCCACCAGGCGTCCTGGATGTAGCTGGGCAGCAGTCGGGTCATCGTCGTCTCCATCGTTCGGTCAGTGCCCGCGCACAACGCAAGCCCGTGGGCCGCGTCGCGCGGCGGATGCGAGGGGTCGGCCCGATCGGCCGCGGATCGGCGCGCTCGGGCTTGCGTTGTGCGGAGCAGGGCCGGTCACTCGGCGGTCCAGTCGTAGAAGCCGCGCCCGCTCTTCTTGCCGAGGCGGCCCTCGGCCACCATCTGGCGCAGCAGCGCCGGCGGCTCGAAGCGCGGCCCGAGCTCGCGGTGCAGCTGCTCGGCGATGCCGAGCCGCACGTCGAGCCCGACGATGTCGGTCGTGCGCAGGGGCCCGACCGGGTGCTTGTAGCCGAGCTTCATCGCGGTGTCGATGTCGCCGGGGCTCGCGACACCCTCCTCGACCATGCGGATCGCCTCGAGCCCCAGCGCGACGCCGAGGCGGCTGCTGGCGAAGCCGGGCGCGTCGTGCACCGTCACCGGCGCCTTGCCGATCGCCTCCACCCACGCGCGCGCGTCGTTCGCGAGCCGCGGCTCGGTGGCGTCGCCGAGCACGATCTCGACGAGCGCGGATGCGGGCACCGGGTTGAAGAAGTGGAGCCCCAGGAAGCGCTCGGGGCGGGCGAGGCCGTGCGCGAGCCGGTCGATCGAGATCGACGACGTGTTGCTCGCGAGCGCAGCGCGGTCGTCGAGCACCGCCTCGACGCGGGCCAGCGCATCCGCCTTCAGCCCCTCGTCCTCGGGCACCGCCTCCACGACGAGGCCGCAGCCGCCGAACGCGGCGACGTCGACGGCGACGCTCAGTCGCCCCTCGAGCTCGTCGAGCGGCTCGGCCCAGCCGCGCTCGACGCTCGTCGCGAGGCTCGCGGCGACGCGCTCGCGGGCGGCGTCGGCCGCCGCCTCGTCGCGCTCGACGACGACCACCTGGCTGCCGGCGAGCACGAACGCGTGCGCGATGCCGGCGCCCATGCGGCCGCCGCCGAGCACGCCGACGCGCTCGGGGGCGCCGGCGCCGACCTGCGCGTCGGTGTCGTCGGCGGCCGCGCTCGTGCGGGCCGTGCCGTGCCCGCGGTCGGGGGCCGCCGCATCCGTCACATCGGTCATCGGGTCTCCTGGGTGCGCTTGGCCGACCGGCGCTCGAGGAACGCCGTCATGCGCCGGTGCTTCTCGGGGCTCTCGAAGAGCACGGCCTGCTCGGCGAGGTCGATCTCGGGGTGGGCGCTCGCGGGTGCGAGCAGCGAGCGCTTCGTCGCCTGCGTCGCGGCCGGGTCGAGCGCGGCGATGCGGTCGGCGAGCTCGACCGCGCGGGCGAGCGCGGCCTCGGGCTCGAGCACCGCGCTGACGAGCCCCGCGGCGAGCGCCTCGTCGGCGCCCAGCAGGCGCCCGGTGAGCAGCATCTCGCTCGCGAGGGCGTCGCCGACGATCTCCTTGAGGCGCCAGGTGGCGCCGGCCGCGGCGATGATGCCGAGGCCCGTCTCGGGGTTGCCGATCGTGAGCGTCGGCGTGCCGATGCGGATGTCGGCGGCGTAGGCGAGCTCGGCGCCGCCGCCGAGCGCGTAGCCGTCGAGCACCGCGATCACGGGCATCGGCAGGGCGCGGATGCGCTGGAAGCAGCGGGTGTTGATGCCGGCCAGGGCGTCGGTCGCGCGCCGCTCGCGCAGCTGCGCGATGTCGGCGCCGGCCGCGAAGGTGCCGCCGGACCCGGCGAGCACGAGGGTGCGGCGCTCGACCTCGAGCCGCGCGCAGAGCCGGTGCAGCGCGTCGACGAGCTCCTGGTCGATCGCGTTGCGCTTCTCGGGCCGGTCGAGCACGGCCAGCACGTGGCTGTCGCGCTCCTCGATGCGCAGCGTCTCGCTCACACCCGCTCCAGCAGGATCGCGGTGCCCTGGCCGACGCCGACGCACATCGTCGCGAGGCCGCGGTCGGCGCCCTCGCGCTCCATGCGGCCGAGGAGCGTGACGACGAGCCGCGAGCCGGAGGAGCCGAGCGGGTGGCCGAGCGCGATCGCCCCGCCGTCGGCGTTCACGATCGCGTCGTCGAGGCCGAGCCGGCGCATGCTCGCGAGCGACTGCGTCGCGAATGCCTCGTTGAGCTCGACCGCGCCGATCTCGTCGATCGCGACGCCCGTGCGGGCGAGCAGCTTCTCGGTCGCCGGCACCGGGCCGAGCCCCATGATCTCCGGCGCGATGCCGGCGCTCGCGCCGCCGACGATGCGGGCGCGCGGCGCGAGGCCGAGCCGGGCGACGGCCGCCTCGCTCGCGACCACGATCGCCGAGGCGCCGTCGTTGAGGCTCGACGCGTTGCCCGCGGTGACCACCGATCCGCCGGCCACGACGGGCCTCAGGCGCGCCAGCGCATCCATCGTCGTCTCGCGGCGCGGGCCTTCGTCGACCGTGACGTCGCCGGCCCGCGTCGGCACGGCGACGATCTCGTCGGCGAAGCGGCCGGCGTCGATCGCGGCGATCGCGCGCTCGTGCGAGCGCAGCGCGAAGGCGTCGGCGTCGTCGCGGGTGATGCCGTCGACGCGCGCGACCTCCTCGGCGGTCTCGGGCATCGAGAAGGTCGCCTTGTCGCGGGCGAGCAGCCGCGGGTTGGCGAAGCGCCACCCGATCGACGTGTCGAAGGCCTCGCCCGGCTTCGCCCACGCCTTCTCGGGCTTGGCCTGCACCCAGGGCGCGCGCGTCATCGACTCGACGCCGCCCGCGACGACCACGTCGGCGTCGCCGGCGCGGATCATCTGCGACGCCATGATGATCGCCGACATGCCGGATGCGCACAGGCGGTTGACGGTGATGCCCGGCACCGCATCGGGCAGGCCCGCGAGCAGGACGGCCATGCGCGCGACGTTGCGGTTGTCCTCGCCGGCCTGGTTCGCGCCGCCGAGGATCACCTCGTCGATGAGCGCGGGATCGATGCCGGCGCGGGCGACGGCCTCGCCGACGACCAGGGCTGCGAGGTCGTCGGGGCGGACGCCGGCGAGGGCGCCGCCGTAGCGGCCGACCGGGGTGCGCGCGCCGCCGACGAGGAAGGCCTCGGGCATGGGACTCCTGACTCCGTCGTCACTGCAGGTGATGCGACCGGTCGCGAATTAGTGACCGATCGTTCAGGAATACAGTAGGCCGCCGACGATGCCGCCCGCAACATGGAGACGCCGTCCGGCGCCGCGCGCCCTGCGGCTGGCCCTGCTCCGCGGCACGTCGTTCGTCGACCGGCCAGGTGCGACGCCGACCGGACTATCCGGCCGGCGCGACGCGGAGCCGGTTGACGAACGGTGGGCAGCGGCTGGCCCGAGGCCCGCTGGTCAGCGCTGCCCGGCGCGGCCCGCCCGCACGCGCCCGAGCTGCGCGATGCCGATGACGACCGCGCCGACCACGACGACGGTGACGGCGGCGAGCGCCAGGACGGAGAGGGCGACGGACGCGAGGGTGGTGAGTGCCATGCTCCGACGCTAGGAATCGGGGCCCGGCCGCCGCGTCCTCCGGCGGGCGCTGCCGGATCATCCGCTGGGATGATCCGGCCCGCCGTGCCAGGCTTGCGCCATGCCGATCGAGCCGGACACGAAGGACTGGACCTGGGTGCTGCGCGAGCGGTGCCCCGAGTGCGGGTTCGACCCCGCGGGCGTCGACCGCGGCGACCTCGGCGCGCGCATCCGCGCGGCCGGCGCCGCGATGCACGCACGCCTGCACGGCGAGCGCGTGGTCGAGCGGCCCGACGACGACACCTGGTCGCCGCTCGAGTACGCGGCGCACGTGCGCGACGTCTGCACCGTCATGCGCGCCCGGCTCGACCAGCTGCTCACCGAGGACGACCCCGAGTTCGCGAACTGGGATCAGGATCGGGCGGCGATCGACGGCGACTACGCCGGGCAGGCGCCCGAGCACGTCGCCGTCGAGCTCGACCTCGCGGCGGCGGAGCTCGCGAACGCGGCGGATGCGGTGCCGGCGGATGCGTGGGAGCGGCCCGGGAGGCGCTCCAACGGCTCGGTCTTCACCGTCGAGACGCTGCTCGTCTACGCGCTCCACGACCTCGAGCACCACATCTGGGACGTGCGGGCCTGAGCACCCGCCGGTCGAGCCGCGCGGCCCTGAGCTTCCGCCGGTCGAGCCGCGCGGCCGCCTGAGGCGGCTGCGCGAGTCGAGACCACTGGTCGAGCCGGGCTCGTCGAGTGGTCTCGACTCGGCCCGCGCCCTGCGGGCGCGGACCGGCTCGACCGGCGGAGGGGCGGGCGTGCGCCGGCTCGACCAGCGGAGGGGCGGGCGTGCGCCGGCTCGACCAGCGGAGGGGCGGGCGTGCGTCGGCTCGACCGGCGGAGGGGCGGGCGCGGGGCGGCTCGACCAGCGGAGGGACGGGCGCAGGCCGGCTCGACCAGCGCACGGCGCCTCAGCCCCGGAACGCGCTCAGCCCCGTCAGCGCCTGCCCGATGACGAGCGTGTGCACCTCGTCGGTGCCCTCGTACGTGCGCACGCTCTCGAGGTTGGCCGCATGCCGCATCGCGGAGTGCTCGAGCGTCACGCCGTTGCCGCCGAGCAGCGCCCGCGCCTCGCGGCACACGTCGATCGCGGCCCGCACCGAGGCGAGCTTCCCCATCGAGATCTCGTGCGGGCGCAGCAGGCCCGCGTCCTTCCGCCGCCCGAGGTGCAGCGCGAGCAGCTGCGCCTGCTGCAGCGCGAGCGCCATCTCGGCCAGCCGCGCCTGCGTCAGCTGCATGCCGGCGAGCGGGCGCCCGAAGACCTCGCGCGCGCCGGCGTAGGAGAGCGCCCCCTCGAGCGCGTCCCGCCCCGCGCCGAGCGCTCCCCAGGCGATCCCGAACCGCGCCTCGCCCAGGCACTCGAACGGCGCCCGCAGCCCGCGCGCATCCGGAAGCCGCATCGACTCGGGCACCCGCACCCCGTCGAGGGCGATGTCGCACTGGATCGAGGCGCGCATCGAGAGCTTCGGCTCGATCGGCATCGCGGTGAAGCCTGGCGACGACGTCTCGACGAGGAACCCGCGCACCCCCTCGTCGGTCTGCGCCCACACGACGGCGAGGTCGGCGATGGAGGCGAGCCCGATCCACCGCTTGGCGCCGTCGAGCACCCAGTCGTGGCCGTCGCGCCGCGCGACGGTGCGCATCGCGGCGGGGTCGCTGCCGGCATCCGGCTCGGTGAGCGCGAAGCAGCCGATCGCCTCGCCCGCGGCCATGCGAGGGAGCCACTCCTGGCGCTGCTCCTCGGAGCCGTGCTTCGCGATCGCGGTCATGGCGAGCGAGCCCTGCACCGAGACGAACGTGCGGATGCCGCTGTCCCCGGCCTCGAGCTCCTGCATCGCGATGCCGTACTCGACGGCACTGCGGCCCGCACAGCCGTAGCCGGTCAGGTGCATGCCGAGCAGCCCCTCGGCGGCGAGCGCCGGCACGAGCTCGCGCGGGAACACGGCGCGCTCGAACCAGTCGGCGATGTGCGGGCGGATCTCGCGGTCGACGAGCGCGCGCACCCGGGCGCGCACGGCGCGCTCCTCGTCGGTGAGCAGCGACTCGAGGTCGAGCAGGTCGGTCGTCATGGCGGCAGTCTGCCGCGCCGCGGACGTGCGCGCACAACGCAAGCCCGGGAGTCGGCTTCCGCGGCGCGTGCGGGGGCGGCGGCGGATGCGCGGGGAGATCGGGCGGGCGGGCTTGCGTTGTGCGCCGGGGCGCGGGTGGTCTCGACTCGACGGCCCGGAGGGCCGTCGGCTCGACCAGCGGAGGGGCGGAGTGCGCGGGGGCGCGGGTGGTCTCGACTCGACGGCCCGGAGGGCCGTCGGCTCGACCGGCGGAGGGTGCGGGGGTGCGGGTGGTCTCGACTCGACGGCCCGCAGGGCCGTCGGCTCGACCGGCGGAGAGGGCGGAGGGGCGCGGGGGCGCGGGTGGTCTCGACTCGACGGCCCGGAGGGCCGTCGGCTCGACCGGCGGGCCGGCTACGGGTTCAGGTCGGCGAGGGCCTTGTCGGGGCGGAGGCCGCGCCAGACGGGGTGGCGGAGCGCGCCGGACGCCGTCTGCTCGGTGTGCTCGACCTCGCCGACGGCCGCGCGCACCCAGTTGGCCTTGCGCGCGACGTCGCTCGGCACCCCGTCAATCGCGGGGACGGTGCGTCGCGGCCGCAGCTCGTCGCGCAGCCGGTCGCGATCCTTGCCCGAGAAGCCCGTGCCCACCCGGCCGGCGTAGCGCATCCGCCCGCCCTCGCCGGGCAGCGCGAGCACGAGCGAGCCGACCGTCCCGGCGAGCGAGCCGTTGCCCTCGAGCCAGCCGACGACGACGACCTCCTGCGACTGCTGGTGCTTGAGCTTGCGCCAGTCGTCGCTGCGGCGCCCCGGCTTGTAGCGGCTGTCGTGGCGCTTGGCCATGATGCCCTCGAGCCCGCGCTCGGCGGTCGCCTCGAGGATGCGCTCGAGGCGGCCGCGCAGCGGCTTCGAGATCTTGACGCGGCGGCTCTCGTGCACGAGCTCGTCGAGCCGCGACTGCCGCTCGTCGAGGCGCTCGTCGACGAGCCGCTCGCCGTCGACCTCGAGCAGGTCGAACAGGATGAGCGTGGCCGGCGTGGCCTTCGCGGCGCGCGCGGCCTGCCGCCCTGAGAGCCCGCCGCGCTCCTGCAGCGCCGCGAAGTCGGCCGCGCCGCGCTTGAGCATCACGACCTCGCCGTCGAGCACCGCATCCGCCTCGATCGACGCCGGCACCGCCTCGACGAGCTCGGGGAACGCGCCCGACAGGTCGCGCCCGGTGCGGCTCAGCAGCCGCACCGCGGAGCCCCGCCGGTCGACGAGCACCCGCCAGCCGTCCCACTTCACCTCGAACGACCACTCGCGCTCGTCGTCGATGGCGGATGGCTCCGACTGCGTCGCGAGCATCGGCCGCAGGTCGGTCGGCCGGTCGGCCCTGCCTCGCGAGCGGTCGGCCCTCGCGCCGAGCCGCCGCTTCGGCGCGGCCGCGGGGGCCGCCGGCGACTCGTCGTCCTCGCCGCCCCGCGCCGCCCGCGCCGCCGACGCCTTCGACGGCGCGTAGCCCTTGAGCCGTGCGTCGCGCTCGGCGTCCTGCTCCTTCATGCGGTGCACGAGCCACTGCCGCTTGTCGGCGTCGGTGCGGATGAGCGCGAACCGGTACGGGTCGCCGCCGAGGCCGCCGTCGGGCCGCCCGTGCAGGGTGGCGATGACCTCGTCGTCGCGCCACTTCTCGAGCTCGTACGTGCCCGCGTCCCAGATCTCGACGACGCCGGCGCCGTACTCGCCCTTCGGGATCGTGCCCTCGAACGAGCCGTACTCGAGCGGGTGGTCCTCGGTCTGCACGCCGAGGCGGTTCTGCTTCGGCGTCGACGGCAGCCCCTTCGGCACCGCCCACGACACGAGCACGCCGTCCTGCTCGAGCCGGAAGTCGTAGTGGAGCCGGCTCGCCCGGTGCTTCTGGATGACGAACGAGCGCCCGTCGGTCGGCGCCGGCGGCTCGGCCGGCACGGGCTCCGGCGTGCGGTGCGCGGAGCGCATGCCGCGGTACTTCGCGAGCCGGTCGGGCGGCGGGTCGAGGGCGGCGATGAGGTCGCCGTCCCGCTCGAGCCGGGCGAGCACCTCGTCGTACTCCAGCTGCTCGAGCCCGCCCGCCTCGACCTCGGCCCACGTGCGGGGCGCGGCGACGGTGGGCCGCAGCCGGCCGCGCAGCGAGTAGGGCGCAACGGTCGTCTTCGAGCCGGAGTTCTGGCTCCAGTCGAGCAGCACCTTGCCCTCGCGCAGCGACTTCTTCATGTCGCTCACGATGACCTCGGGGTGCATCGCCTCGAGCGAGCGCGCGAGCGTGTGCGCCACCTCGCTCGCCTGCTCGCTCGTCACGGTGCCGTCGAGCCGGGCGTAGAGGTGGATGCCCTTCGAGCCGCTCGTGAGGGGCATCGGGTGGAGGCCGACGTCCTCGAGCAGCTCGCGCACCCACAGCGCCACCTGCGCGCAGTCGTCGAGGTCGGCGCCCGGCCCCGGGTCGAGGTCGAGCACGAGCCGATCGGGGTTCTGCCGCTCGCCGTCGAGCATGCGCCACTGCGGCACGTGCAGCTCGAGCGCGCCCATCTGCGCCATCCACGCGAGCACGGCCGGCTCCGACAGCACCGGGTACTGCTTCGGGCCGGTCGAGTGCTGCAGCTCGACGGTCTGCACCCAGTCGGGCGCGCCCCGCTCGAGCGTCTTCTGGAAGAAGACCTGCCCGGGCTTGCGCTCGGTGCCGACGCCCTCCGTCCAGCGCTTGCGCGTGACGGGCCGGCCGCCCGCGTGCGCGATGAGCACGTCGGATGCGCGCAGCACGTACTCGAGCACGTCGCGCTTGGTCGTCCCCGTGGCCGGGTACATCACCTTGTCGGGGCTCGAGAAGCGCAGGCTCCGGCCGCCGACGACGATCCGGTCGGCCGCCGCCACGTCAGGCGGACTTCCGCTTGCTCGCCGCCGGCTTCTTCGCCGCCGCCTTCGCCGTGCCCGCCTTCGCGGCGGGCTTCTTGGCGGCCGGCGCCTTCGCCGCGGGCTGCTTCGCCGACTTCGCCGTGCCCGACTTCGCCGCGGCGCGCTTCGCCGGCGCCTTGGCGGGTTCCGCCTTCGATGACGACGCGGCGCCGCCCGAGGCATCCGAGCCCGCCTTCTTCTTCTCGACCGAACGCTGCAGCGCCTCGAGCAGGTCGATGACCTCGCCGCCCTCCTCGTCCTCGGTCTCGCCGAAGGTCGCGGCCGTGTCGAGCGCCTCGCCCTGCTCGAGCTTGGCCTCGACGAGCGTGCGCAGCTGCTCCTGGTACTCGTCGACGTGGCTGTCGAGGTCGAAGTCGGCCTCGAGCTCGCGCACGATCGACTTCGCGAGGTCGAGCTCGCGCTTGCCGACGGTGACGTCGGCGTCGAGGCTCGCGAACTCGGCCGCCCGCACCTCGTCGGCCCAGCGCATCGTCTGCACGAGCAGCACGTCGTCGCGCACCCGCATCGTGGCGAGGCGCGTGCGCTGCCGCAGCGCCATGCGCACGATCGCGGTGCGCTCGGTGTCCTCGAGCACCTGTCGCAGCAGCACGTAGGCCTTCGGGCTCTTCGAGTCGGGCTCGAGGTAGTAGCTGCGGTCGAGCAGGATCGGGTCGATCTGCTCGTTGGGCACGAACTCGAGCACCTCGATCTCGCGGCTGCGCTCCGCGGGCAGCGCGGCGAAGTCGTCGTCGGTGAGCACGACGGTCTGCTCGCCGTCGTCGTAGGCCTTGTCGATGTGCTCGTAGGCGACCTTCTTGCCGCACACCTCGCACTTGCGCTCGTACCGGATGCGGCCGCCGTCGGCGTCGTGCACCTGATGGAGCTGCAGGTCGTGCTCCTCGGTCGCCGAGTAGAGCTTCACGGGCACGTTCACCAGGCCGAAGGTGATGGAGCCCTTCCAGATCGCGCGCATGCAGACACTGTCGCCCACGGGGCTGGGAGGCGCCAGGGGCCCGTTTCCCAGGTTCGCGGCACGGGCGGCGGTCGTCCTGGCGGCGCGCAGGCGCGTGCGGCATGATCCGGGACATGACGGTCCTGCTGCCGAACCGGCGCACGCCCCGCACCTTCGGCGTCGAGGAGGAGGTCGTGCTGCTGGAGCCGGGCACGCTCGCGCCCGTCGACGTGGCCGATGCGGTGATCGAGGAGATCGCCGATCTGGATGCGTCGCTCGGCTGGGTCGGGCACGAGTTCCTGCGCGCGCAGCTCGAGTTCTCGTCGCCGGTGCTCGACGACGCCGCGGCGGCCGACCGCGTGGTGCGCGAGTGGCGGCGGGTGCTCGCCGGGGCCGCCGGCCGCCGCGGCCTCATCGCCGCGAGCATCGGCACCCCGCACGGACCGGGCGTCTCGAGCGTCGCCGAGGGGGAGCGGTACGAGCGCTTCGTGGCGGAGCTCGGCGCCGTGCGCCCCGACCACAGCATCCAGGGGCTGCACGTGCACGTGGGCATCGCCTCCCGCGAGGAGGGCGTGCGCATCATGCGCGCGCTGCGGCCGTGGCTCGCGCCGCTCATCGCCCTCACCGCCAACTCGCCGTGCTTCGCCGGCCGCGACACCGGCTTCGCGAGCTGGCGCACGCTCGTCGGCCGTCGCTTCACGACCGCGTCGGTGCCGCCCGACTTCGCCGACGCCGCCGACTACGAGCGCCGGGTCGCGGCGCTCGTAGGGCTCGGCACGACCCTCGACAGCGGCGCGATCGCCTGGATGATGCGGCTCGCCGAGCGCTACCCGACGGTCGAGCTGCGCGTGTTCGACGCGCAGCTGAGCGCCGACGACACGATCGAGGCGGCGCTGCTCACGCGCGCGCTCGTCGAGACGGCTGCGGCCGGGGCGCTGCCGCACGACCCGGCCGCCGCCCACGCCGAGCACCTCGACGCCGCGGTGTGGCACGCGGCCCGGCACGGCCTCGACGCCGGCCTCGTCGACCCGACCACCGCATCCGTCGCCCCCGCCTGGGACGTGATCGAGCGGATGCTCGAGGCGGCCTCGCCCGCGCTCGACGCGGCGGGGGACCGGGGCCGGGTCGAGTCGCTGCTCGAGCGCACGCGAGCCGCCGGCAACGGCGCCGCGCGGCAGCGCGCGGCGCTCGCGGAGGGGCTGCCGGCGCTCGAGCGGCTGCTGCGGGCGAGCTTCGCCGACCCGGTCGTCGAGTAGGCGCGCGTCAGCCGGCGGGCCGCAGGTGCTCGCGCAGGAACGCGACCGTCGACGCCCAGGCCGCGGCCGACGCATCCGCGTCGTAGCGCTCCGGCACCTGCGCGTTCTGGAACCCGTGCACCGCGCCGGGGTGGTGGCGGATCTCGACGTCGTCGAAGCCCTCGGCCTCGAGCCGCGCGCGGTACGCGTCAGGTGCCTCGCGGCCGCTCCAGTCGTCGTGCTCGGCGAGCTGGAAGAGCGCCGGGACGCGGGGACCCGTCGCTGTGCTGTGCGGTGCGGCGCCGTAGTAGGCGACGACCGCGTCGATCGACCCCTGTGCGGCGTACATGAGCGCGATGCCCGCGCCCATCGAGAAGCCGACCACGGCGGCCCGCTCGCTGCCGAGCGCCCTCGCCTCGCCGATCGCCTCGCTGACGATGTGCAGGGCGCCGGGCAGGTCGGCGCGCCGCTCGCGCAGCAGCGCGTCGGCCTCGTCGTCGTCGGTGGTCGACCTGCCGTCGTAGAGGTCGAGCACCGCGACGCGGAAGCCCTCGTCGGCCAGCCGCGCGCCGAAGCCGTCGATCCACGGCAGGCGGCCGTTCCAGTCGTGCGCGAGCGCGACCACAGGGTCGCCCTCCGCGCCGTGCCAGCGGGTCGCGGTGTCGTCGGTCGTCTCGATCGCCATGGTGCTCCTTCGCTCGCGGGCCACGCTAGCCGACGCGGCCGCGCGCCCCTCAGGCCGCGTCGGCCGGGCGCAGCCGCCCGGTGAGCGCGTACTCGGCGGCCTCGACCGCGCCGTAGTCGCGGCCGCGCTCCTCCGCTGCTCGCAGGCGCGCGGCGTCGCCCCGCTCGGCGAGCTCGTCGAGGTAGCGGGTGTGGAAGACGAACTCGGGCGCGTCGAAGACGGCGGTGCGCCGGCGGATCGCCGACGCCGCCCCGGCGAGCACCCCGGCGCGCTCCTCGTCGTCGCGGAGCGCCGCGATCGCGGCGAGCCCCTCGAGCCCGTACGCGATGCCCTCCTCGTGGCGCAGCGCCACCGAGTCGGCGGTGGCGGTGAGCAGCAGCTGCTCGGCCTCCTCGATGCGGCCGCCGAACAGGTGCATGCGCGCGAGGTGGTGCATCGCCACCGTCGCCGCGAACCGGTCGCCGCTGCCGGCCGCCGCCGCGATGGCGCGGCTCGAGCGCTCGGTGGCCGACGCCAGGTCGCCCGCGAGCGCGTCGATGCGGGCGAGCGCGACGAGCGCGAGGCTCTCGCCCCAGCCGGCGCCCAGGGCGCGGAAGCGCCGCGCGCCCTCCTCGAGCCAGACGCTCGCGCGCGGCAGGTCGTGGTCGGCGGTGGTGATCTCGGCGAAGCCGGCGGTGGCGATGCACATCGCGGCGCCCAGCGCATCCCCTTCGCCCTCGAACGCGTCGGCGGCGGCGAGCAAGGAGGTCGGGATGTCGTGGGAGGGCGCCGCCCACATGTCGCGCCAGCCGACGAAGAAGGCCGCGATCGCCCGGGTGCGGGGCGGCAGCGGCCGGGCGGCGCCCGCCACCGCCTCCTCCATCCAGTGCGCCACCTCGGTCAGGTGCGCGCCCATCCACCAGTAGAGGAAGAGCCTCCACGCGACGTCGGCGGCCGTCTCGGCGTCGCCGGCCCGCGTCAGGTGGCGCACGGCCGTGCGCAGGTTGCCGCGCTCCAGGTTGAGCCTGCCCACCGCATCCATCTGGTCGCTGAAGCCCAGGCCGCGGCCCTCGCGCCGGGCGAGCGCCGCGTAGACGGCCGCGTGCGCGTCGCGCGCGGCGTCCTCCTCGCCGGCCGCCTGCAGCTGCTCGACGCCGTGCTCGCGCACCGTCGCGAGCATCGAGAAGACCGCCTGGCCGTCGACGTCGTCCTGCTCGAGCAGCGAGCTGTCGACGAGCGTCTCGAGCGCGGCGTAGACGTCGACGTCCCAGCCGCGCGCCTCGGCGAGCGCCTCGATCGACTCGAGCGAGAAGCCCGGCGAGCAGACCGACAGGTCGCGCAGCATGCGGCGCTCGGGCTCGGCGAGCAGCCCCGTCGACCACTCGATCGTCGAGCGCAGCGTGCGCTGCCGCGGCGGCAGGTCGCGCGACGCGTCGACGAGCAGCGGCAGCTGCCGGTCGAGCCGCTGCAGCATCGCCGCCGGCGTGAGCACGCGGATGCGCGCTGCCGCGAGCTCGATCGCGAGCGGCAGCCCCTCGAGCACCCGGCAGATGCCGACGATCGCCCCGATCGTGGCGGGCGTCGCCTCGAAGTCGGGCTTGACCGCGTGGGCGCGCTCGATGAGCAGCTCGACGGCGGGCGACGTGCTCGCGCGCACGATCGAGTCGGGCGAGGCCGGGTCGTGGGTCGCGAGCGGCGGCACCTCGAACGCGCGCTCGCCGCGCACCCGCAGCAGCGCGCGGCTCGTGACGAGGAAGGATGCGTCGGGCGCGACGGTGAAGAGCCGCACGAGGATCGGCGCGGCCGCGAGCAGCTGCTCGAAGTTGTCGAGCACGATGAGCATCCGCCTGCCCTCGAGCGCGATCGCGAGGCGCTGCTCGAGCGGCTGCTCGCCGGTGTCGCGCACGCCGATCGCGGCGCCGATCGTCGGCAGCAGCAGCTCGGGCTCCAGCACGTTCTCGAGCGCCACGAACGCCGTGCCGTCGGGGAAGCGGTCGCCGGCGGCCTGCGCGACCGCGATCGCGAGCCGGCTCTTGCCGATGCCGCCGGGGCCGAGCAGCGTCACGAGCCGGTTGCTGCGGTCGTCGAGCAGCGCGAGCACGTCGGCGAGCTCGCGCTCGCGGCCGATGAGCCGCGTGTAGGGGGAGGGGATGCGCGCGGCGAGCAGGTCGACGGGGGTCGCCGCGGGCGACGGGCCGGCGCGCGACGCGTCGAACCGCTCCGCCAGGAGCGTCGCGAGGTCGGCGGCGACGAGCGCCGCGAGGTCGTCGGGCGTCGAGAAGGTCTTGTAGGAGGCGGTGTCGTCGCGCTCGATGCGGGCGATGAGCTCGGCGAGCCGCGGCTCCCGATCGGGGTCGTCCCGCAGGTAGATGAGCCGCGGCATCGTCGGCGGCGCGAGGCGGTACTCGTCCTCGAGGCCCGAGACCTCCTCGCCGGGCGCGACCCAGCCGTAGCGCTCGCCGTAGATGCCGACGAAGACGTCGCTCTGCTCGAGGTACGCGCGGTAGAGGTCGCGCGGCGGGTGGGGGCGGGCGCCGAGCTCGAACATCACCGGCGCGAGCTGCAGCCGCTCGATCGCGGCGCGGACGGCGCGGCGCTCGGGCTCGAGCTCGCGCAGCGTCGACGAGACGAAGACGCGCAGCCGCTGGTCGGGGGTGCGGATGCCGCTGCCGCGGCCGGGCGCGCCGGTCACCACTGCGCCAGGGCCGGCGCGATGCGGTCGCGCTCCTCGTCGGGCAGGGCGATCGCGATCGCCTCGGCCACCGTGAGCTCGGCGCCGCGCCGCTCGCCCGCCGCGACCGCGGCCGGGTCGGCCTCCCGCATGGCGTCGAGCTGCGGCGTGTGCACGGTGAACGCCTCCGCGTCGAACACGCCGATGCGCTGCCGGATCGCATCGGCCGCCGCCGCGAGCATCCCCGCCCGCTCGCCGTCGCCGCGCGCGGCCGCGACGGCGCAGAGCCCCTCGAGCCCGTAGGCGATGCCCTCCTCGAAGTGCAGGCGGATGGAGACGAGCAGCGTGCGCACGCAGCCGGCCTCGGCGGCGTCGACCTCGCCGCGCACGAGCTGCAGCCGTGCCTGGTGGTTGCCGGCGACCGAGAGGGTGAAGAGGTCGCCGCTCGCCTCGGCGACCTCGGTGGCCCGGTCGAAGCGCGCCTGGGCGTCGTCGGTGCGGCCGCGCAGCCACGCGAGCCTGCCGCGCGAGACCTCGGTGATCGCCTCGGCCCACGCGTTGCCCAGCTCGTGCAGCTCCTCGACCGCCTCGGCGAGCTCGCGCTCGGCGGTCGCGAGATCGGGCAGCGGCAGTTGCAGCCGCGCGGTCGCGCGCGCGGCGGTCGCCATCGCGGCGGCGTCGCGGTCAGCGGCCAAGATGCGCGTGCTCGAGCTCGATCGCGAGCGGCATGCCGTCGAGCGCGCGGCAGATGTCGGCGACGGCCGCGGCGTTCTCGTCCGTGATGGCGAAGCCCGGCTTCACCGCCTGCGCGCGGTCGACGAAGAGCGCGACGGCGGCGGAGCGCATCGCCCGCTCCCCGGCCCGTGCGCCCTCGTCCGGCACCGGCAGCGCATCCACCTCGTAGACGCGCTCGCCGCGGATGCGCAGCACCGTGCGGCTCGTGACGAGGAAGGTCGCCTCGGGCGCGACGTCGAAGAGGCGCACGAGCAGCGGTGCCGCCTCGACGATCTGCTCGAAGTTGTCGAGCACGAGCAGCACGCGGCGGCCCGCGAGGGCGCGCGCGATGCGCTCCTCGAGCGCCGCCTCGCCGTTGTCGCGGATGCCGAGCACGTACGCGATCGTCGGCAGCAGCAGCCCGGGCTCGAAGACGCCCTCGAGCGGCAGGAAGTAGCGGCCGTCGGGGAAGAGGTCGGCGCTCGCGTGGGCGATCTCGATCGCGAGCCTGCTCTTGCCGATCCCGCCCGGGCCGACGAGGCTGATGAGCCGGTCGCCGCGGCGCTCGAGCAGCGCCCGCACCTCCGCCATCTCACGCTCGCGCCCGATCGTGACCGTGTAGGGCACGGGGATGTGCGTGGCCGGCGTGGGCGGGATCTCCTCCGGCCCCCCGTCGTCGGCGGGGATCCGCGACTCGTCGAAGCGCTCGGCGAGCAGCGTCGCGAGGTCGCTCGACACCTGCTCCTCGAGCTGCTCGGCCGTCTCGAACGGCAGGTAGGCGGCAGTGTCGTCGGCCTGGATGCGCGCGATGAGCTCGGCGAGCCGCGGGTCGCGCTGCCCGGCCGCGCGCACGTAGATGAGCTTCGGCATCTCGGGCGGCGCGAGCCGGTACTCGTCCTCGAGCCCCGAGATCGACTCCTCGGGCGCCACCCAGCCGTAGCTGTCGCCGTAGATGCCGACGAAGACGTCGCTCTGCGCGAGGTAGGAGCGGTAGAGCGCGCGCGGCGGGTGCGGGCGGGCGCCGAGCTCGAACATGACGGGGGCCAGGCGCATGCGCTCGATCGCGGCGCGCACCGCACGGCGCTCGTCGGCGAGCTCGCGCAGGGTCGAGCTGACGAACACCCGGATCCGCTGATCGGGCGTGCGGATCACGGGCCGGGGGCGGCCGGTCATGGCCACATCCTCGCGCGCGGCGTCCCGCACGGCAACAGTGTTGCCGAATCATGCTCGGGCGCTGAGCATGGGCTGCGGTGCTCTACCGTTGCACCATGGTCGATGGTGCAGGGGCGCGCGAGGTCGCGTCGGATGCGGTGGATGCGGCTGCCCGCGCCGCCGGCAAGGCGCAGGGCGTCGCGGCGAAGGCCGAGGACCACCGCGCGGCGGGATGGGTCGAGGGCGCCGGGCAGGTCGCCAACGGCATCGTGCACTTCATCATCGGCGCGATCGCGCTGGGCGTCGCGTTCGGCGACGCCGGCTCGGCCGACCAGTCCGGCGCGATGCGGGCGATCGAGCAGACGCCGCTCGGCGCGGTCGGGCTCTGGGCGGTCGGCATCGCCCTGATGGGCCTCGCGCTGCACTCCGCGGTGAGCGCGCTCGCCGCGTCGCGGCGCGACTGGAAGGACGCCGCGAAGTCGGCTGGCCGCGCGGTCGCGTACGCCGTCATCGGCGCCACCGCTCTCGTCTACGCGATGGGCGGCACCTCCGACGGCGAGGAGAGCACCGAGTCGCTCTCTGCCGACCTCATGGCGAACCCCTTCGGGCTCGTGCTCGTCGGAGCGATCGGGCTCGCGATCGTCGGCGTCGGCGTCTACTTCGTCGTCAAGGGCGTGCGCAAGAAGTTCCTCGAGGACGTCGCGCCGCCCGCCCGCTGGCGCCGCCTCGTCGAGCGCCTCGGCACGGCCGGCTACGTCGCGAAGGGCGTCGCGGTCATGGTCGTCGGCGCGCTGTTCGTCGTCGCCGCGCTGCAGGACGATCCCGAGGAGACCGGCGGCCTCGACGGGGCGCTGCAGTCGCTCACCACGGTGCCCGGCGGCGTCGTCGCGCTCGTCGGCATCGCCGTGGGCCTGATGCTCTACGGCATCTACTGCTTCGCCCGCGGCGCCTGGTCGCGCTGAGCGCCCGTGGCTGACGGGGAGCGCTCCCGCGCGGCGCTCTCGGAGGCGGCGGATGCGGCGGGCCGTGCCGCGCGCAAGGCCCAGCGGGCGGCCGCGCAGGCCGAGGAGCACCGCGCCACCTCCTGGGTGGAGGCGGTCGGCCAGTCGGCCAACGGCATCGTGCACATGATCATCGGCGGCATCGCGCTCGGCGTCGCCGCCGGCGCCGGCGGCGCGGCCGACCAGTCGGGGGCGATGGCCGCGCTCCAGCAGACAGTGATCGGCGGGCTCGCGCTGTGGGTCGTCGGCCTCGCGCTCGTCGGGCTCGCGCTGCACGCCTTCGTCGTGGCGGTGGCCGAGTCGCGCCGCAACCGCCGCGACGCGTTCCGGGCTGCCGGCCGCGGCATCGGCCACGCCGTGGTGGGGGCCACGGCGCTCGTGTTCGCGCTCGGCGGCAGGATCGACGGCGAGCAGACCACCGAGGACTTCTCGGCCGCGGTGCTCGCCGGCCCAGTCGGGCCCTGGCTGATCGGCGCCGCCGGGCTCGTGATCGCGGGCGTCGGCGTCGCCTTCGTGGTGCGCGGCGTGCGCCGGAAGTTCTTCGAGGACGTCGCCCCGCCGCGCCGCTTCCGCCGCGTCGTCGAGGTGCTCGGAGCCCCGGGCTTCGTCGCGAAGGGCATCGCGGTGCTCATCGTCGGCGTGCTCTTCGTCTTCGCCGCGGTGCGCGACGACCCGCAGGAGGCGGGCGGCCTCGACGGCGCCCTGCAGTCGCTGACGACCGTGCCGGGAGGCGTGATCGCGCTCGTCGCGATCGCGGTGGGCCTCATCGTCTACGGCGTCTACCTGTTCGCCCGAGGCATCTGGGCCCGCTGACGCCTACTTCGCGCGACCGCGGCGCGGGTGCGGCAGGATCGGGTTGCGCAGCCGCGCGAGCCGCTTCGCGACCTCCATCGGCGGCATCGCGCCGCGCTCGTGGGGCGGCAGCTCGTCGAGCGTCGGCTGCGGGCCTCGCTCGAGCCCCCACTCGGAGCCCTCGTCCGCGTCCTCCGGCGCCTCGGGCACGTGGGGCGCGTGCTCGCCGTGCCCGCGCAGCCGCGCGTCGAGCGCGGTGAGGTCGGTGCCGCTCGCCTGCAGATCGCGGCCCATCGTGCGCAGCACGCGCACGGTCGTCTCGTAGTCCTCGTCCGAGACGCCCGCCTCGACGCGGCGGGCGACCTCCTCGTCGCCGAGCGAGCGCCGCGCGCGCTCGACGGCGGCGGCGGCGAGCTCGACCCAGTCCTCGAGCCTGCGATTGCGGTGCACGGCCATGGCGACCTCCCGGCTCCCATCGTCCTCCTGTCTGCTGGGAACCGCACCTTCGCATCCGCCCGGCAACGCGCGAGCGATACCCTCGGCGTCGTGCTGCTCAGCGATCGCGACATCCGCGCCCGGCTCGCGTCGGGCGACCTCGGCCTCGAGCCCCTCGACCTGGCGATGGTGCAGCCGTCGAGCGTCGACGTGCGGCTCGATCGCGGCTTCCGGCTCTTCGACAACCACAAGTACCCGTTCATCGATCCGGCCGAGGATCAGCCCGACCTCACGCGGCTCGTCGAGGTGGGCGCCGACGAGGCGTTCATCCTGCACCCGGGCGAGTTCGTGCTCGGCGCCACCTACGAGCGGGTCACGCTGCCGGCCGACGTCGCGGCGCGCCTCGAGGGCAAGTCGTCGCTCGGGCGCCTCGGGCTGCTGACGCACTCGACCGCCGGCTTCATCGACCCCGGCTTCTCGGGCCACGTGACGCTCGAGCTGTCGAACGTCTCGACGCTGCCGATCAAGCTCTGGCCGGGCATGAAGATCGGGCAGGTCTGCTACTTCCAGCTCAGCTCGCCCTCCGAGACGCCCTACGGGCAGGGCGGCAACCTCAACCGCTACCAGGGGCAGCGCGGGCCGACGGCGTCGCGCTCGTTCCAGTCGTTCCACCGCACGGTGATCGACGCGCCCGCCGGCGACTGAGGAGCACCGATGGCCGGGCCGCTGCGCGTCGAGCACGACGTCGAGGTGGGGCGGTGGCTGCAGGCGGCGCTCGGCCCGTTCGGCACGGTCGGCGCGGTGATGCCGCCGGTGTTCGAGGCCTACGCGCGCATCCTGCACCCGGCGACGCTGTCCGTGGCGACCGACCGGACGGATGCGCATGGGTGCCAGGTGCATGAGACGCGCGAGATCACCTGGCACGACGCTCGATCGCTGATCGGCGATCGCCTCGCCACGCCGCAGCCGTGGACGTCGTGGCTCGCTCGCTTCGGCGAGGACCAGATCGATCTCGGCGGGGGCTCCTGGGTCGGCTCGCCCGAGCTCGGCGACATCCCGCTGCCGACCCTCACGACGCTGACCGAGCTGCTGCTCGACGAGCACGGCGACGCCGAGGTGCTCGTCGCGGTCTGGGAGGGGAGCGGGCTCGACCCCTCGAGCACCAGCACCTTCTGGCCCATCGACCCGTCGCTCGCGTCCTCCGAGCGCTTGCGCCGCCACCGCGAGGCGGAGGCGGCGCATCGCGAGCTGGCCTGGGCGGCGATCGACCCCGCCGTGCGCGCCGCGATGGAGCAGCAGCGCCTGCTCGGCCTGCCGCGCGAGCGGCAGGGCCGTGGCCACGTGCTGCTGCGCGGACGGCTCGGCGCCTTCGCCGACCCCGCGTGGGTCGAGACGGCGGGGCTCGGCTGGAGGGAGGGCGACTGGGTCGACCGCGGCCGCACGCCGAACGCCGTCTGGCCGACCGAGCCGCAGGGCGCGCCGGCATGGATGGTCGCCACCGACCTCGACCTCGACGTGACCTTCGTCGGCGGCAGTGCGCACCTCGTCGGGCGCGTGCTCGCGCATCCGTCGCTCGAGGCCGAGCGGGCGCGCCCCGAGGATCCGCTCGTCTGACGGCAGAGGCGCCCCCGCCGCAGCGGGAGCGCCTCGTGGCCGGTCGTCGGCTCAGCGCAGCTCGGCGCCGATCCGGCGCAGCGTGCGCATCGTGGTGATGTAGTCGGCGTGGCTGACCGCGCCCGCGAGCCGGTCGTGCAGCTGGCCGGGCGTCAGGCCCGCCCGGCGGATGCGCCGCGCCGACCGCAGGATGCTGCGCTCGAGCGTGGGCCGCGGGCGCGCGTCGCCGCGCGGGTGGCGGCCCGTCTGCGGCTCGGCGCCGGCGTGGTCGGTGCGGTGCTGGTCGGCGGCCTCGTGGCCGTCGTGGCCGTGGTGCCCGTGGTGACGGTGGTGGCCGTGGTCGGCGGCGCGGGGGCAGCCGTGGCCGTGGTGGTCGAGGGTGTCGGGGGTGTGGTGTGCGGATCGCATCGCGATCCTCCTCTCGTCTCCGGAGCCGCCGCGGGAGGCGGCGGATGCATGTCATTCGACATCTCCATGTCACTGTGCATGTACATGTAGGGTGACATGCATGCCGGATGCTCGTCAAGCCCCAGATGCCGAAGTGCTGCAGATCGCCGAGGCGCTCGACCGCCTCGGCATGCGCCGCCCGCCCGGTTCCGGGCGCCCATCCCATCCCGGTCGACCGCCGCGCTCGCACGAGGAGCACGAGCAGCATCACCCGCACAGGCACGGCGCCGACGAGGAACGGCGCGCGCCCCACGACCGCGGACCGCGCGGCGCGATGGGCGCACGGCGCATGCTCCACGCGATCGTGCGCGCAGAGGCAGCCCGCTCGATCTCCGACCTCGGCCGCGACATCGGCGTCGACCAGCCCCGCGCATCCCGCCTCGTCCAGGGCCTGGCCGAGGCGGGGCTCGTGCGGCGCATCCCCGTCCCCGCCGACGGGCGCCGCGTCGTCATCGAGGCGACCGCGGCCGGCCGACGCCACGTCGCCGAGCACGCCGAGGCGCGCGCCGCGGAGGTCGCGACCGCCGCCGAGGCGCTCTCGCCCGCCGAGCGCGCGACGCTCGCCGCGCTGCTCACGCGGCTCGCCGACGCCTGGCCCGCGCGCTGAGGCTGCCGCAGCCGCGCCGGCGGCAGTTCAGCCGCCGAGGGGCGTGAGGGTCGCGCTCGCCGGATCCCAGTGGCGCATGCCGACGGCGTGCGCGTCGATCGGCTCGCCGAGCAGCGCGAGCGCCGTGGGCACGTCGGCCAGCCGCAGCCGCCGGGCGAGCGTCACGTGCGGCACCCAGCGGCCGGGGCGGAAGTGCGCGACGTCGTCCGCAGGACCCGCCGCCTCGACGACCGCCGACTGCAGCGCGAGCAGGGCGGCGCTCGGCACGATCGCGCGGGCGAGCACTCGGCGCTCGCCGACGCCGAGCAGCATCGGCTCGCCCAGCACGAGCGGCAGCGGCAGCGGCAGGCGAGCGAGCGGCAGGCGCGCGGGCAGGCCGGGCCGCGCGAGCAGGGTGATGTGCGGGCGGTTGCTCGGCGCGTCGTGCCGGGCGAGGCTCGACAGGCCCGCGTCCGCGAGCGCGTGCCACTCGTCCCGCACGCGCGCCTCGGCAGCCTCGTCGAGCAGCAGCTCGACGCTCGACATCCGCGCCTCCATGCCGACAGCCTGCCCGAGCCGCGCTGTGCGTGGGCGCGGCGCACATCCGACTTCCGGTACCGAATCGCGGGTCCCGGCCGCGCGCATCCGCGATCCGGTGCCGGAATCCCCAGCGACCCGCGGCACGCCGGAGGTCCCTCAGGCGTCGACGCCCCGCCGCGCGAGCGCCGAGCGCACCCGCGCGACGAGCCCCGCGCCGCCGTGCCGCAGGTCGGCCTTCGTCGCGCGGATCACGATCCAGCCGAGCGACTCGAGCAGCTCCTGGCGACGGATGTCCTTGGCCCACTGGGCGGGATCCGTCAGGTGGTGCTCACCCTCGTACTCGACGGCGATGAGCCACTCGGGGTAGGCCAGGTCGATCACCGCGCGCAGCTCGCCGTCGACCCAGACCTCGTGCTGCACGGTGGGCTCCGGCAGCCCGGCCGCCACGATCGCCAGCCGGGACCGCGTCTCGGGCGGCGAGTCGACGCCGGTCCGCACGTCGGCGAGCGCGACGCGGAACGCCCCGCGACCGTGCACGCCGCGGCAGCGATCAGCGAACGCGGCGAGCTGCTCCACCGACGCGAAGGGGCGCTGCGGCACGCGGAGCCCGGGGTAGTGCTCCGACGGCGTGATGAGCGCGTCGAGCAGCACGACGAGGTCGGCGTGCGGGGTCTCTCGAGCCATCGACATGACGGCCGCCGCCGGCCAGAGCGTGCGCAGACCCTCGAGCTCGCCGGGCACGAGCCGTCTCGGATCGAACCTGCGCACCCGCGTGCCCTTGGCGCGCGTCGCGGTCGCCCCGACGGGGACGCCGACGACGAGCGGCTCGTCGGCGCGCCACGGGTGGGCGACCGGCAGGCCCCACAGCCGTGCGGCCGTGACGCCTGCGAAGGCATGGGTCGGCGCCATGCGCGACGCGAACGCCGTCGCGAACGCGCGCACGTCGGCAGGCTGCTCCCGCATGCGCACGCCGTGGCGCGGCGCGACGAGGTCGCCGGCGCGCAGGCGCTTGCGCGAGACGCCGAGCCGCAGTGCCTCCGCCGTCGTGAAGGTGCTGCCGAGCGGCTCGGGCAGGGGCTCGGGGGCGACCATGCGCGCATCCTGCGCCTCCCCGCTCGGCCCCGGCGCGCATCCGCTCGGCGCCTGTGGAGAGCGGCGATCGGTGCCCCCGATCCGGCTCGAGCGATCTGCGCCACCACCTGGCCCCCCAGCCGCGGGTCCGGAGGGCCGATCGGTGCCGCAGATCGCCCACGACGGATGCGCGCGCGTGGTCAGCGCGTCAGGCGGTCGGCTTCGAGGAGGCCTCGCGCTCCGCGCCCTCGAGCACCGTCGGGCGCGGGTGCACGGGCAGCACGAGCAGCAGTCCCGCGATGAGCACGAGCACGATGCCGAGGATGCCGAAGCGCGTGTCGCCCGTGAGCGAGACGAACACCGCGAACAGCGTCGGCGCGAGGAACGACACCGCGCGCCCGGTCGTCGCGTAGAGGCCGAACATCTCGCCCTCGCGCCCCTCGGGCGTGATGCGGGCCATGAACGAGCGCGACGCCGACTGCACGGGGCCCACGAAGGTCGACAGCGCGAGCCCGAACACCCAGAACATCGCCTTGCCCTCGACGAAGAGCACCGCGAGGCCCGAGAGCGACAGCACGACGAGCGAGACGACGATCACGATCTTGGGGCCGAAGCGGTCGTCGGCCCAGCCGCCCACGAAGGTGCCCGCGCCGGCGGTGACGTTGGCGGCGATGGCGAAGAGGATGACCTCGGTCGCGCTGAAGCCGAACACCGACGACGCGATGATGGCGCCGAAGGTGAACACGCCCGAGAGCCCGTCGCGGAAGACGGCCGAGGCGGCGAGGAACAGCAGCGTCTTGGGCGCCGTGCGCGCGATGCGGCGGATCGTGCGGAAGAGGATGCGGTACGACTCGACGATGCCGACCTTGGGCGGCGCGGCGCCGGTCGGCGGCAGCTCGGGCACCTTGAGCAGCAGCGGCAGCGCGAACACGAGGAACCACACGGCGCTCGTCAGCACCGCGAGGCGCACGTCGAGCGCGCCGCCCTCGCGGCCGTTCGGCACCGCGAGCACACCGCCCGCGTCGGGCGAGGCGAGCGGGAAGATGAACAGCACGAGCAGGAGCCCCAGCAGCACGATGCCGCCGACGTAGCCCATGCCCCACCCGTAGCCCGAGGTGCGCCCGAGCGCTGCCTTCGTCGACACCTGGTGCAGCATCGCGTTGTAGTTGACCGACGCGAACTCGAAGAAGAGGTTGCCGGCCGCGAGCAGCGCCGCGCCGAGCCACAGGTACTCGGGCACGGGGGTCACGAAGAACATGCCCACCATGGCGAGGATCGTCACGCCGGTGTTGACCGCCACCCACAGCTTGCGGCGACCGCCGCCATCCGACCGCTGGCCGATGACGGGCGCGAGGAGCGCGACGAGCAGGCCCGCGATCGCGACCGCCCACGCGACGACCGAGGCGTTGTCGGCGAGGGCGCGCGTGAGCTCGGGCGAGCCGCCCTCGCCGGCGGCGTCGACGATCGCCGGGTCGACGAAGAGGTCGGATGCGATGTACCGGCTGAAGACGAAAGTCGTCACGACGGCGTTGAACGACGCCGAGCCCCAGTCCCACAGCGCCCACGCGGTGGCGCGGCGCCCGAGCTCGCGCCGCGTGACGGGCGCGACCCCGATCTGCGACGGCTGCACGACGTCGTCGGGCGATCCCTTCGCGGCGCCGCCGGAGACGGGGGCGGATGCGGCGGGCGGCTCGTGAGGGACGCTCATGGCATGAGCGTAGGGCCGCGGGGCGCGCGCCGGCCGCAGCCGCGGTGGCGCGCGGGTGTCGCGGCGCCCGCGCGGTGCCAGAATGCGGTCGTGGAGATCACGCAGACGCTGCTGCCCGGGGTCGGGATGCGCTACGACATGAGGACGACGAAGGGCGTGCCGCTCTCGATCGTCGTGCACCGCGAGGGGCAGGCCGACCTGTGCGTGCTGAGCCGCGAGGACCCGGACGACGTGCGCCTCGAGCTGTCGCTCAACGAGGACGAGGTGGATGCGCTCGCCGAGCTCCTGGGCGCGGCCCGGATCGCGGAGGGCATGCTCGACGTGACGCGCGAGATCCCCGGCCTCGAGTCGGCGCGGCTCGCGATCGAGCCCGGCTCGCCGTTCGCGGGGCACCCGCTCGGCAGCACGAAGGCGCGCACCCTCACGGGCTGCTCGATCGTCGCGATCGTGCGCGGCGACGACGTGCTCGCGGCGCCCGGCCCTGAGGAGCCGCTCGCCGCCGGCGACACGCTCGTGGTGGTCGGCTCGGCGACGGGCATCGATCAGCTGCGGGTCAGGCTGCAGCCGGCCTGACCATGCACGACGTCGCCGCCCTCCTGCTCGAGCTGGGCGCCGTCGTGCTCGGGGTGTCGCTGCTGGGGCTCGTGGCGCACCGCATCGGCATCTCGCCCGTGCCGCTCATGCTCGTCGCGGGCGTCGGGCTCGGCTCGGGCGGGCTCGTCGACATCACGCACGCGGAGCCGTTCATCGGCCCGGCGGCCGAGATCGGCGTGCTCCTGCTGCTGCTCATGCTGGGGCTCGAGTTCACCGCGGAGGAGCTCGCGCAGTCGCTCGCCCGGCACGGGCGCTCGGGGCTGGCGGACTTCGCGCTCAACGCGGGCGCGGGATTCCTCATCGGCCTGGCGATCGGGATGCCGCTGCCGGCGTGCCTCGCGCTCGCCGGCATCACGTGGGTCTCGTCGTCGGGCATCGTGGCGCGGCTGCTCGCCGACCTCGGCCGCCTCGGCAACCGCGAGACGCCGGCGGTGCTGTCGATCCTCGTGATCGAGGACATCGCGATGGCGATCTTCCTGCCGGTGCTCATCGCGGTGCTGACGGGCGCCGAGTGGTGGCAGGCGCTCGGCGCGGTGGCGCTCGCGGTGGGCGCGGTCACGACCATCCTCTTCGCCTCGCGACGGGCGTCGGTGCCGCTCGGCCGGCTGCTGAGCCACCCGAGCGACGAGCAGGTGCTGCTGCGGCTGCTCGGGATCACGCTGCTCGTCGCCGGGCTCACGCAGCTGCTCGGCGCCTCGGCCGCGGTGGGCGCGTTCCTCGTCGGCATCGCGGTGCCGCCGTCGCTCGCCGTGCGGGCGCGGAGCATCCTGGGGCCGCTGCGCGACCTGTTCGCGGCGATCTTCTTCTTCTCCTTCGGCCTGCCGATCGTGCCGGCCGAGCTGCTGCCGGTGCTGCCGGCGGCGCTGCTGCTCGCGGTCGTCACGACGTCCACGAAGCTCGGCACCGGCTGGCTCGCGGCGGCCCGCGACGGCGTGCAGCGGCGCGGCCGGCTGCGCGCGGGCGCGGCGCTCGTGCCGCGCGGCGAGTTCTCGATCGTGATCGCGGCGCTCGCGGTGGGCGCGGGCTACCCGGAGGTGGGGGCGCTCGCCGCCTGCTACGTGCTGCTCACGGCGATCGGCGGGCCGCTGCTCGCGCGCTGGATCGTGCCGTCGCCCCGCGCGGTGCTCGCGTAGCCGCATCCGTCGACGCTCCCTGGGAATGCGCCCAGAAACTTGACACGACCCGACTCAAGGTGGAAAAGTTGAGCCATCGCGACTCAAGTCAGCGCCCGCCCGGGCGCGGTCGCAGCCGGGATTCCGGGAGACGAGCCCACCGCCAGGTCATGGGGGGATGACGGTGGGCCGGTCTGCCGGAATCAGGCACGAGCGCAGCGCGAGCTGCGAACAGGAGGCAGACACCATGGCACGAGCAGTCGGCATCGACCTCGGCACCACCAACTCCGTCGTCGCGTTCCTCGACGGCGGCGAGCCCACGGTCATCGCGAACGCCGAGGGCTTCCGCACGACCCCCTCGGTCGTCGCGTTCGTCAAGGAGGGCGAGACGCTCGTCGGCGAGCCGGCCAAGCGCCAGGCCGTCACGAACGTCGACCGCACCATCTCGTCGGTCAAGCGCCACATGGGCACCGACTGGAAGCAGGAGATCGACGGCAAGCAGTACACGCCGCAGGAGATCTCGGCCCGCATCCTCGGCAAGCTCAAGCGCGACGCCGAGACGTACCTCGGCGAGAAGGTGACCGACGCGGTCATCACCGTCCCCGCGTACTTCAACGACGCCGAGCGCCAGGCGACGAAGGAGGCCGGCGAGATCTCCGGCCTCAACGTGCTGCGCATCATCAACGAGCCCACCGCGGCCGCGCTCGCCTACGGCCTCGACAAGGGCAAGGAGGACGAGCTCATCCTCGTCTTCGACCTCGGCGGCGGCACGTTCGACGTCTCCCTCCTCGAGGTGGGCAAGGACGACGACTTCTCCACGATCCAGGTGCGCTCGACCGCGGGCGACAACCGCCTCGGCGGCGACGACTGGGACGACCGGATCGTCGAGTGGCTCAAGCAGCGCTTCAAGGACCAGACCGGCGTCGACGTCTCGAACGACAAGATCGCCATGCGCCGCCTCAAGGAGGCCGCCGAGCAGGCCAAGAAGGAGCTCTCCTCGTCGTCGAACACGAGCATCCAGCTCCCGTACTTCTCGCTCACCGAGAACGGCCCCGCCAACCTCGAGGAGTCGCTGACGCGCGCCCAGTTCGAGAACATGACGAAGGACCTGCTCGAGCGCACCCGCAAGCCCTTCGAGGACGTCATCCGCGAGGCCGGCATCAAGGTCGACGACATCGCGCACGTCGTGCTCGTCGGCGGCTCGACCCGCATGCCCGCCGTCACCGAGCTCGTCAAGCAGCTCACCGGCGGCAAGGAGCCCAACAAGGGCGTCAACCCGGATGAGGTCGTCGCCGTGGGCGCGGCCCTCCAGGCCGGCGTGCTGAAGGGCGAGCGCAAGGACGTGCTGCTCATCGACGTCACCCCGCTCTCGCTCGGCATCGAGACCAAGGGCGGCATGATGACGAAGCTCATCGAGCGCAACACCGCCATCCCGACGAAGCGCTCCGAGACCTTCACGACCGCCGAGGACAACCAGCCCTCGGTCGCCATCCAGGTGTTCCAGGGCGAGCGCGACTTCACCCGCGACAACAAGCCGCTCGGCACGTTCGAGCTCACCGGCATCGCGCCGGCGCCCCGCGGCGTGCCGCAGGTCGAGGTGACCTTCGACATCGACGCGAACGGCATCGTGCACGTGTCCGCCAAGGACAAGGGCACCGGCAAGGAGCAGTCGATGACGATCACCGGCGGCTCGAGCCTCTCGAAGGAGGACATCGAGCGCATGGTGAAGGACGCCGAGGAGCACGCGGCGGCCGACCACGCCCGTCGCGAGGCCGCCGAGATGCGCAACACCGGCGAGACCCTCGTCTACTCGGTCGAGAAGGTGCTGACCGACAACGGCGGGCAGCTGCCCGACGACGTGAAGACCGAGGTGCAGGCCGATGTGGATGCGGTGAAGTCGGCCCTCGCGGGCGACGACGACGAGGCGGTCAAGACGTCGGTCGAGAAGCTGCAGCAGTCGCAGTCGAAGCTCGGCGAGGCGATCTACCAGCAGCAGGCGCAGGGCGAGCAGCCCGGCGCCGGTGCTGAGGAGCCGCAGGCCGGCGCGTCGTCGGAGGACGACGACGTGGTCGACGCCGAGGTCGTCGACGACGAGGACGAGAAGAAGTAGCCGTGGCCGAGCACGAGGAGTTCCCGGTGCCCGGTGCCGACGACGAGGGCCGCGACGCGGCATCGCCCGAGGGCCAGGACGAGCCGAAGGTCACCGACCCTTCGACAGGCTCAGGGCAGGCCGACGGGTCTGGCGACCCGTCGCGGAAGATCGACCCGGAGACGGGCGAGCCCCGCGAGGCTGCCCCCGGCGATGCCCCGGCGGCGGAGGGCGGCGAGCCCGCTCCCGCCGCCGCGGGCGCGCCCGACGCGGGCGCCGCATCCGACGACCTGAGCGACGAGGACCGCGCCCTGCTCGAGGGCGAGGCGGCGGCGATCGAGGCCGAGCGGGCCGCGTTCGAGGCGAAGTCGGCGCAGCAGCTCGACGAGCTGCAGCGCCTGCGCGCCGAGTTCGTCAACTACCGCAACCGCACCGAGCGCGACCGCGCGGGCGACCGCGACGCGACCACGGCATCCGTCATCAGGACGATGCTGCCGGCGCTCGACGACCTCGACCTCGCCGAGAAGCACGGCGACCTGGCCGAGGGGCCGCTGGCGATCGTCGCGCAGAAGCTGCGCGCGTCGTTCGACCAGCTCGGCGTCGTGCGGCTGGGCGAGGTCGGCGAGGCGTTCGACATCGACAAGCACGAGGCCGTCGCCCAGCTGCCGAACCCGGAGGTGACCGAGATGGTCGTCGCCGACGTCGTGCAGGCGGGCTACCGCATCGGCGACCGGATGCTGCGCGCCGCCAAGGTCGCGGTGTTCGTCCCGGCAGAGTGAGGCACGCACCCGAGCAGGGCCCGGAGCCGAGGGAGGTGAGGCATGGCTAGCAACGACTGGTTCGACAAGGACTTCTACGCGGTGCTCGGCGTCGCCAAGGACGTCAGCGCCGCCGACCTCAAGAAGCAGTACCGCAAGCTCGCCCGCCAGTTCCACCCCGACTCCAACCCGGGCGACGCGGCCGCGGAGGCGCGCTTCAAGGAGATCTCCGAGGCGCACGCCGTGCTCTCCGACCCGAAGCAGCGGCAGGAGTACGACGCGATCCGCGCGATGGCCGGCGGCCGCCCGCGGTTCGCGCCGGGCGGCGCGGGCGGCTTCGAGGACGTCTTCGGCGGCTTCGGCGGCGGCCCGCGGGTGCAGTACTCGCAGGGCGACTTCGAGGATCTGCTCGGCGGCATGTTCGGCGGGGCCGGCGGCTTCGGCGGCGCGGGCGGCTTCGGCGCGCGCCGGCCGGCCAAGGGCCGCGACGTCACCGCGCGGGCCGCGCTCGACTTCACGTCGGCGGTGCAGGGCGACACCCTCAAGCTCACGGTCGGCGGCCGCACCATGACGGTGAAGGTGCCCGCGGGCGTGCACGACGGGCAGAAGATCAAGCTGGCCGGCAAGGGCGACCCGTCGCCCACCGGCGGCGAGCCGGGCGACCTCATCCTCACGGTGCAGGTGCGGCCGCATCCGGTCTTCACCATGGACGGCCTCAACCTGCGCCTCGACGTGCCCGTGACGTTCGCCGAGGCGGCGCTCGGGGCGACGATCGAGGTGCCCACGCTCGGCGGCACCCCGGTGCGGCTCAAGGTCGCGCCGGGCACCCCCTCGGGCCGCGTGCTGCGCGTCAAGGGTCGCGGCGTGGCCGGCAAGAAGGGCACGGGCGACCTGCTCGCCACCATCCAGGTGGCGGTGCCGGCGCACCTCACCAAGGAGCAGGTCGAGCACCTCGAGGCGTTCGTGGCCGCGGGGCCGAGCGAGTCGCCGCGCGCCGACCTGCTCGCGAAGGCGCGGACCGACTGATGCGCGGCGTGCCGGAGGGCCTCGACGAGACGTCGCCGATCTTCTCGATCGCGGCGGCCGCCGAGCTCGCCGGCCTGCACGCGCAGACGCTGCGGCAGTACGACCGGCTCGGGCTCGTCGAGCCCGCACGCACCGTCGGCAACACGCGCCGCTACTCGATGCGCGACGTCGGCCGGCTGCGACAGGTGCAGCTGCTGTCGGCCGAGGGCGTCTCGCTCGAGGGCATCCGGCGCATCCTCGCGATGAGCGACGAGAACCGCGAGCTGCGCGCGCGGGTGCGCGAGCTCGAGTCGGCGCTCGCGGATGCGGTGATGCAGCAGCAGGGACGCCGCGTCTTCGCCGCCGGCGCGACCGGCATCACCACGATCCGCGCGGGCGCGCGCCCGTCGAAGCCCGGCTCGATCGTGCTCTGGCGCGGCGGGCGCGGGTAGCCGGCCCTCTCGGTCCCGGACGCTCGGCTGGCGATGTGCGGGTCGACCGGCCGAGCAACCGCAGGTGGGAACCGGAACCCCGAGCGTTCCCTGCCCGCGAGGCGAGCGGATGCTGGGCCGGAGATGCGGGCCGGATGCCATGATGCTGACCGTGACCGACCCCGCCGCCCCGCCGCCGCCGGGCACCGACACCCCGGTGCCGGCGGACGCCGCGGCGCGCGCGGCCGCCGCGGGTCGCGCTCGGCAGGTGTCGGCGGCGTCGGCGCCGGGCCGTGATCGGCTCGTGCCCGCGACCGCGATCGAGAGCCGCGCCGCGGAGCGCGCACGGCTGCGGCGCGAGCGCCTCAGCATGCCGGGGATGGTCGTGGCCGGGTCCATCGTGCACGGCTCGGTCGTCTCCGGCGCCTTCGTGCCCGGCGCGGCGCCGCCCGTGCCCAACCCCGCGGCCGGCATGGCCGGGGGAGCGCGGGTGATGCCGCCCGGCCTCGTGCCGGCGGTCGCCGACTCGATGCCGCCGCGGCTCGTGCCGCAGCAGTGGGGGCCGCAGCCCGGGCCGTACGGGATGGTCTACGGCGGGGCGCCCTACGGCACGCCTCCCACCGGGCCGCAGCAGGGCACCTTCGCCGTGGCATCCGCCGCGTACGCGGGCCATCAGGGTCGGCCCGTGCCCTACGGCGCGGCGCCCTACCCGACCGGCTCCTCCTCGCCCGGGCCCTACGGCGCCGGGCACTACCCGCCCGCGCCGATCTTCATCGTGCCCCCGCGCATCCGCTGGACGACCCCGCAGCGCCGCGCGGCGATCCTCGGCTCGTGGGCGGGCCAGACGGTCATGGCGCTCGCGACGCACTTCCTCACCGCGTTCGTGCTCATCGTCGGGTTCGCGTTCCTGCTGCACATCTCGGGCGAGCCGGTCGACGAGTTCGAGGCCGACTCGTGGACGGCGATCGTCTCGCGCTGGTCGATGCCCGACCGGGTGTGGGCGACCGCGCTCATCGGCCTGCTGCTCGGCGGCGTCGGGCTCGCGCTCGGCTGGCTGCTGAGCGCCCTCTGGGCGCGCTCGGCGGGACTCGCGAAGCCGCACCGCTCCGCGTGGCTCGCGTGGCTGTGCACGACCGCGGCGACCGGCTTCGTCGGCATCATGCTGTGGCCGCTCGTGCTGTTCGGCGGCATGATCTCGGTGATCGCGAGCTCGTCGTCGTCGCTCACGATCGGGTCGATGTGGTCGATGCTGTTCTGGGCGATGGCGCTCGCGGTGGTGCTGACGGGGCTCGTCGGGCTGCTGTTCGGCTGGCTGTTCCTCTCGACCGCGAGGCCGCGGGTCGACCTCGTGGGCCTCATGGCCGAGGAGGAGGCGCGGCAGCGGGCCGCCGACGAGGCCGAGCTCACGGCCGTGCGGCTGCGCGGGGAGCCCGCGTGAGCCCACGCCCGCGCACGGCGGCGCGGCCGGATCCGCTGCGCCCCGAGCAGCGCGCCGCGGTGCGCGCGGCCGGCGCGACCGGCCTCGCGCTCGTCGCCACCGGAGCGGGCCTCGCGTGGGGGCTGCTCGTCGTCGCTATCGTGCTCGCGGTGCTGCGCGCGGCGGTCATCGACCTGTTCGACGACCGCGAGTGGGGCATGGCGGTCGTGCGCTGGATCGAGGGGCTCGACGCGTCGTGGCTCGTGCCGATCGTGCTCGCGCTCGTGCTGCTCGCGGTCGGCCTCGTCGCGCTCGGCGCCTGGTGGAGCACGCGGCGGATGCGCCGGGCCGGCGTCGTCGGTGCGGCCGCGGTCACGCTGCGGGGCGCGGCCCTCGGCACCGGCCTGCAGACGGTGCTGTCGACGCTGTCGAGCTGGCTGCTCGGGCTGCTCCTGCTGCTCACCGGCGTGGTCGGCGCCTGGATCGTCGCGGCGCTCTGGGTGGTCGCCGGGGCGGCGCTGTCGGCGCTCATCGGCTGGCTCGCCGGGCCGCGCACGTGGCTCGCGATCGCGCGGCGCGAGGCGCGGCGGGCGACCGCGACCGCGGCGGTGCCGGGCGGACCCGGGCGGCGCGCGCTCCCGCCGGGGTAATCCGGACGGGACCCCGCAGCGGCGGGGATGCTCCGGACATGACGCGGCGCCCCCGTCCGCAGACGAGGGCGCCGCATCCGTCGCGTCAGGACCGCGTCACGGCCGAGTCAGGACTCGGTGCTGGAGCCCGCGGCCGCCGGCGTCTGGCTCGGCGCCGCCTGGTTCTCGCCCGAGCCGCCCGCGCTGATCTGCGACTGGCGGTCGCGCTGCTCCACCGTGATCTTGCGCGGCTTCGCGCGCTCGGCGACCGGGATCGTGAGCATCAGCACGCCGTGCTCGTACGACGCCTCGATCCTCTCGAGGTCGACGTCGCTGCCGAGGCCCAGCTGCCGCATGTAGCGGCCGGCGGGCCGCTCCTGCGCGAGCCACTGCGCGCCGTCGGCGGAGCCGATCGTGCGCTCGGCCTGGATCGTCAGCGTGTTGGCGTCGACGTCGAGGTCGATCGAGCCCGGGTCGACGCCCGGCAGGTCGACGTTGACGATGTAGTGGTCTCCCGCGCGGTAGAGATCCATCGGCATCCAGCTCGACGAGCGCTCGGTGCCTCCGCTCGTCAGCAGGCGGGCGGCCATGCGGTCCATCTCGCGGAAGGGATCGAAGGTCAGTGCCATGACAACCACCTCCTCAGCTTCGGGCCGTCGCCCCCATGCGACGGTCCCCGGTGTCTGTGGCAGCCCCTCGGAGCGTGCCCCGCGGAGCATCTCGATTTTAGCACTCTCGGTGGGAGAGTGCCAGATCGCGCAGACCGCTCCCACCCTTGCGCGCGGGCGCCTCGCCGCCCATGCTCGATACCGTCGCCGCGCTCGGGCACGGGCGCGGCACCGAGGCGAGGGGGCCGAGCATGCGACTGGTCGCGCACGAGTTCATGACGCTCGACGGCGTCATGCAGGGCCCCGGCGGCGCCGAGGAGGACACCGCGGGCGGCTTCCGGTGGGGCGGATGGGTCGCACCGGCGTTCGACGAGACCGTCAGCTCGGTCGTCACCGGCTGGTTCGAGCGCACCGACGAGCTGCTGTTCGGCCGCACGACCTACGACATGATGGCCGCCTACTGGCCGCTCGTGACCGACCCCGCCGACCCGGTCGCGCAGCGGCTCAACACCGCGCCGAAGCACGTCGTCTCGACGACGCTGCGCCTCGAGGACGCCCCGTGGGAGCGCACGGCGTCGGTCATCGCCGCCGACGTGCCGCAGCGCATCCGCGATCTCAAGGCGCTCGGCGACGGCGAGCTGCAGGTGCACGGCTCGTGGCAGCTGCTGCAGACGCTGCTCGACGAGGGGCTGCTCGACGAGCTGCGGCTCATCGTCTTCCCCGTGGTCGTCGGGCGAGGCAAGCGGCTCTTCGACGACGTGCAGCGGCCGTCGGGCTTCGAGGTGGCGGATGCCCGGGTCGCGCCGAGCGGCGCGGTGGCGATGACGCTCACGCCGGCGCCGTTCCGCACCGCGACCTACGAGGTGGTCGACGGCAAGGAGGTCATGGTCGAGGAGTAGCCGTCGTCGGCCGTCGGGGTCGGTGCCGCCCGCGTCAGTCGCCGCGCGCGGCCCGCGCGAGCAGGCGCCCGGCCGAGCGCACGCGCACGGGCCGGCAGCCCGCATCCGTCAGCCCCTTGACGATCGCCGGCTCGCGGCTCGCCAGGATGAGCCCGCGCTTCACGAGGAACGCGGGGCTCTTGCGGCGCTCGCGGAGGTCGCGCGCGAAGCGCAGGCCCATCGTCACCCAGCGCGAGCGCCGCACGCAGATCGCGTCGGCGAGGATGCCGCGCCGCTCGGCCTCGGCGACGACCTCGGCGACGAAGATGCCCTCGGCGACGAAGAGCGAGGCGCCCTCGAGCGCCACCTCGTGCACGCCGGCGGATGCGCTGCGGGAGATGTCGTAGACGGGCGCGGCCGTGCGGCCGGTGCGGGCGAGCTCCTCGAGCGCGGCGAGCGCGCGGTCGCGGTGCCACGAGTCCGGGTGGTCCCAGTCGACCTCGCCGGTCTCGAGCCGCGGGAGCTCGGGGTCGTCGCCCTCGCGGTAGTAGTCGTCGAGCCGCAGCAGCGGCAGCCCCGAGCGCTCGGCGATGCGCGACTTGCCGGAGCCGGAGGCCCCGCCGATGAGCACGACGCGCGCGAGGGGCTCGGCGTCGGCGGGCATGGGCTCCATCTTCCCACGACGCGGCGCGCGCTGCCGCCGCTCGCGCCCGTGCACGTGCACGTGCACGCGCAGCCGGGCCCGACCGCGGTCGCGCACAACGCAAGCCCGCCCGGCGGCTTCGGCGGCGATCAGGGCGACCGCCCCGCACCCGCCGCGGAGATCGCCGTGGGAGCTTGCGTTGTGCGGAGCGCGGAGCGCAGAGCGAGGAGCGCGGAGCGCGGAGCGAGGAGCGCAGACGTCGGGGGAAGCGCGGCGAGGCGGCGAGGGGCGCGGCGTTCAGCCGCGCGTCAGTCGCCGGCGGCCATGCTCGACGCATGCGGGTGCTCCTGGTCGACGATGAGGCGCGGCTCGCCGACGGCATCCGCCGCGGCCTCCTCGCCGAGGGCATGACCGTCGACGTCGCCCACGACGGGGTCGACGGACTGTGGCGGGTGCGCGAGTTCGCCTACGACGTCGTGCTGCTCGACGTGATGATGCCCGGCATGAGCGGCTACCGCGTCTGCCAGACGATGCGCGCGGAGGGCATCTGGACGCCCGTGCTCTTCCTCACCGCGAAGGACGGGGAATGGGACGAGGTCGAGGGGCTCGACACCGGCGGCGACGACTGGCTGACGAAGCCCTTCTCGTTCCCCGTGCTCGTCGCGCGCATCCGCGCCCTCGAGCGCCGGGGCGGCCGCGAGCGGCCGGTGGTGCTCGAGGCGGGCGACCTGCGGCTCGACCCCGCGGCCCGCACGGTGCACCGCGGCGACGAGCGGCTCGACCTCAGCGCCCGCGAGCTGTCGGTGCTCGAGCTGCTCATGCGGCGGCGCGGCGAGGTGGTGACGAAGCGGCAGCTGCTCGACGACGTCTGGTCGGAGGACTTCGACGGCGACCCGAACATCGTCGAGGTCTACGTGGGCCGCCTGCGCCGCAAGGTCGACCGGCCGTTCGGGCGCGAGGCGATCGAGACGGTGCGCGGCGCGGGCTACCGGCTGGCGGCCGACGGTGGCTGAGCGGGCGGCGCCCGAGCCGCGCCCGCGCCGGCGCGCGTCGATCCGGCTGCGGATCACCGCCGCGGCGGTGGCGGTGGTCGCGGTCGCGCTCGGCCTCGGCGCGACTGCGCTCGTCTGGACGCTCGAGCGCATGCTGCAGGCGTCGGTCGGCGAGCAGCTCGCCGACGAGCTCGATGCGCTCGCGCAGGGCGTCGACGAGGGCACCATCCAGACCGCCGCGCTCGTGCAGCGCGACGACGACGTGCTCGTCGCGCTGCGGTCGACCTCGGGGGTCGTCGTCAACGCCGACGCGGCCGCCGAGCTGCCGGTGCCTACGGGGCGCGAGCCGCTCACCGCGACGGTGGCCGGCGAGCGCTACGTGGTCGTCGCGGCGGATGCGGCCGGCGGCACGATCGTCGTCGCGCGCTCCCTCGCGACCATCGACGACGCGGTGCGCTCCTCGACCGCCCTGCTCGCCGTCGCCGTGCCGCTCGCCGTCATCCTGGTCGCGACCGTGGTCTGGATCGTGGTCGACCGCGCGCTCTCGCACGTCGACCGCATGCGCGCGCAGGTCGACGAGATCGACGCCGCAGGGCTCGACCGGCGCGTGGAGACGACGAGCCGCGGCGACGAGCTCGACCGCCTGGCGACGACGATGAACCGCATGCTCGCGCGCGTCGAGGCCGACGCGCTCTCGCGCCAGCGGTTCGTCTCCGACGCCTCGCACGAGCTGCGCTCGCCGCTCGCGTCGATGCGGCAGTTCGCCGAGCTCTCCCGCACGCACCCGGACGCGGTGGCGCCCGGCGAGCTGTCGGAGGTCGTGCTGCACGAGGGCGAGCGGATGCACGGGATCGTCGAGGCGCTGCTGCTGCTCGCACGCCTCGACGAGCACGCCGCCGGCCAGCGGCAGGCGGTCGACCTCGACGACCTCGCGCACGAGGAGGTCGCGCGCGTGCGCGCGCTCGGCCGCGCCGTCGACGGCACGGCGGTGCGCGCGGCGCCCGTCGTCGGCGACGCGCGGCTGCTGGGTCGCGCCTGTCGCAACCTGGTCGACAACGCCCTCCGCCACGCGCGCGGGCGGGTCGCGCTCGGCTCGGTCGTGCGCGACGGTCGCGCGATGCTGTGGGTCGACGACGACGGCGCCGGCGTGCCGGAGGGCGAGCGGGATCGCGTCTTCGAGCGCTTCGTGCGGCTCGACGAGGGCAGGGCCCGCGACGACGGCGGCTCGGGCCTCGGCCTCGCGATCGTGCGGCAGGTGGCGCGCGCGCACGGCGGCGACGCGTGGGTGACGAGCGCACCCGCAGGCGGCGCCAGGTTCGTCATCGAGCTGCCGGCCGCGCCCGCCGCGCGCGACGAGCCGGGTTCCTGAAGCGCCGTTCAGCATCGTTCAGTCCCGCGTCAGCGCCCGACGGGGAAGGTGGAGCCATGAGCAACGAGCACACCCCAGACGACCGCAGCGACCAGACGCCCGGCGACCCTCACCGCGAGGCGCCCATCGGCGCCGACGACCCGACCCCGCGCCACCCGGAGGCGTCCGCGGCGTCCGCCGACGCATCCGCCACCGCGCAGCACGAGACCGCCGCGGCGCCTGCCGCCCCGCGGCGCGGGCGCGGCATCCTGAAGCCGATCCTCATCGGCACCGGCGCGGCCGCCGTCGTGCTCGCCGTCGCCGGTGTGGGCATGTCGATCGCCGACGCCGTCGACGACGGCGACGACCCGGCCCCCGGCGCATCGACCTCCGAGTCGGCGGGGCCCGGCGGACACGGCGGCGATGACGACCACGACGACGGCCGCGGCGGCGACCGCGACGACGACGACGCATCCGCAGCCCTCGACGGCTCGGTGCCGACCGAGCCCGGCGACCTCGTGGCCGCGATCGAGGCGGCGCTCGAGGCCGCGGGCGGCGGGGACGCGACGAGCGTCGAGCTCGAGCGCGACGGCTGGAAGGTCGACGTGCTGCTCGCCGACGGCGGCGAGGTCGAGGTGCGGGTGCCCGTCTCCGGCGACCCGGTCGTGCGTGCCGACGACGACGGCGACCGGTCGAGCGACCTGCCGCTCGACCCCGAGCGCGTCGAGCAGATCAGCGACGCCGCGATCGCGGCCGCGGGCGGCGGCGTCGTGACCTCGATCGAGACCGAGGAGAGCGGCGACGTGCGCTTCGAGGTCGAGGTCGTGCGGGACGGCCAGGAGGTCGACGTCGAGCTCGCCGACGACCTCTCGGTGCTCGCCGCCGACTGAGCGGCCACCGCGGCTCGACCGGGCCGGCCACCGCCTTCGCGCGGCGGCCGGCTCAGTCCGCGTCGTCGAGGAAGCGCTCGAGGAGGCCCGTCATCACGGCGGGCTGCTCGGAGTGCACCCAGTGCCCCGCGCCCTTGACCGTCACCCGGCGCACGCGCGGGAACCGCGACTCCATCTCGTCGCGGAACTCGTCGCGCACGTAGCCGGAGTCGGCGCCCGCGATCCACAGCACCGGCCCCTCGTAGACCGCGTCGGTCTCGGGGAAGCCGCGCAGCGCGTCGAGGTCGCGCCGCAGCACCTCGAGGTTCGGCAGCCACCGCCAGCCCTCGCCGTCGCGCTGCAGGTTCTGCAGCAGGAAGGCGCGGATGCCCGGGTCGGGCACGGCGGGCGCGAGGGCGGCGTCGGCGTCGGGGCGGGAGGCGATCGCGGCGAGGTCCATGCCGAGCATGGCGTCCATGAAGCCGCGGAACTCGTCGCTCGATCGGTAGGAGACGGGCGAGACGTCGACGACGCAGAGCCGCTCGACCCGCTCGGGGTGGCGGAGCGCGGCGAGCATCGCCGCCTTGCCGCCCATCGAGTGGCCGACGAGCGCGGCCGGCTCGTCGATGGTCGCGGCGACCGCGTCGGCCATCTCGGCGTAGTCGACCCGCTCCGTCCACGGCGAGCGGCCGTGGTTCGGCATGTCGACGAGCGTCACGCGGTGCCGGTCGGCGAGCGCCTTGCCGATCTGCATCCAGTTGCGGCCCTGGCCGAAGAGGCCGTGGCAGAAGACGACCGGCGAGCCGGTCTCGCCGAGGCTGGTGGTGTGGAGCTCGCTCACCCGCCTCACAGTACTCACGCGGCGGAGGAGCGCCGCGCCCGGGCGCGCGCGATCGCGACGAGCGCGGCGCCGCCGAGCAGCACGGTCGCCGCGATGACGGCGCTCATGATCGCGACCCCGCCGTAGCCGGTGTCGTAGCCGGCCGGGTCGAGGAACGGGTACGGGTACCAGTACGGGTTGCCGGTCGCCTGGTCGAGCGTGGCGGGCCCCCGCAGCAGGGTGTAGGCGAGCCACACGACGGGGAAGATCGCGACGATGGCCAGGTCGGCGAAGCGCACCTGGCGCGGGCGGCTCGCGAGCCAGTCGACGAGCATCCACACGGGCGCCACGAGGTGCAGCACCTCGTTCGACCAGCCGAGCGTCGCGCCCTGCGGCAGCTCGATGCCGCGCAGCGGCGTGTTGTAGACGATGCCGGTCACGACCATGTACGTGGTCGCGCACAGCACCAGCACGTCGAAGCGCCGACCGATGCGCGGGCGCCCGAGCTGCGCGGCGACGAGCACCGCGAGCACGACCATGGCCAGCACGTTCGACTCGATCGTGAAGAAGCTGAAGAAGTTGAGCAGGTCGAGCGGGATCGACGCGTCGCCGCGCGCGGTCCAGAAGGCGACGCTCGTCATGAGCTGTCCGACGATGGCCGCGAGGATTGCGAGCGCCATGACGGCGCGGCCGACGAGCAGGAGGCGGCGGATGCGCGAGGCCCGGATGGGCGTGGTCGCCTGCGTCTGCGAGGCCGTCATGCGCGCTCCTGGGCTCGGCACGGCGTCGAGGGCGGGCGCCCTGGCACGTCACCCGCGAGCCTAGCCCGCGTCGCCGTGGCCGGGTCAGCCGCGGTGGAGCGACCGCCGGCGCGCGATGGCGATCAGGCCGCCGGCGACGAGCAGCAGCGCGGCCGTGATCGCGAGGCACGTCGTGGCGACCCCGAAGGCGCCGTTGTCGTAGGTCGCGGGATCCAGGTGCGGGTACCAGTAGGGGTTGCTCGCCGCCTCCTCGGGCGTGCTCGGGGCGCGCAGCAGCGTGTAGCAGAGCCACGCCGCCGGGAACACCAGGACGGCCGCGAGGTCGCGCCGGTGCACGTCGCGCGCTCCCGCGGTCACGACCCAGTCGACGAGCATCCACACCGGTGCGATGACGTGCAGCACCTCGTTCGCCCACACGAGGGTCGCGCCGTCCGGCAGCTCGATGGGGCGCATGAGCGCGTTGTAGACGACGCCCGTGACGACCATGCAGGTGGTCGTCGCGAGCAGCACGACGTCGAAGCGGCGACTGAGACGGTCGCGCCGGGGCAGCCCCAGGGCGAGTGCGATGAGCAGGACCATCGACGCCGTGTTCGACAGCACGGTGAAGAGGGAGCCGTAGGCGACGAGGTTCACGGCGAGGTCGGTCGCCCCGCGTTCGCCCCAGAACTGCAGGCTCGTCAGCAGCTGCCCGAGGAGCGCGGCTGCGATCAGGGCCGCCATGCCGAGGCGCGCCATGAGGAGCGTGCGGCTGCGGAGGTCGCTCGTGACGCGGACGTCTTCCTTGACAGTCATCCACCTCACCCTAGGCGGGGCCCTGCGCGGCTCCGAGCCGGTGCCCGCCGCGTTGAGCCCGGCTTGAGGCGATCTTGAGGGACGACCGCGCGCGGATGCGGATGCCGTCCACAGCATGCGGATGCCGGTCGGCGAAGCGCTCGCCGACCGGCATCCGGGTGTGTCGCGCTACCTGCGCGCGGTGGAGGCCACCTCGAAGCCCGCGCGGTCGACCCGGCGGTGGAAGCGCATGCCGGCGAGGCCGCCGAGCACGGCGCCGATGAGCGCCACGACGGCGACGACGAGCGCCGAGATGATCGCGGCGGTGGCCGCCTGGTCCTCGGGCAGCGGCAGCGTCGGCATCGAGCCCGGCGGCACCGCGAAGTTCTGGCCCGCGACGAGGCCGACGATGGCGGCGAGGATCGCGATGACCACGGCCCACACCCACACGGCGACGCCCTGCTTCGCTCCGTCGAACCGGGCCATCCGCCCGGCCACGTACCCGCCGCAGTAGTAGCCGATGAACCAGATCGCCAGCAGGATGACGATGCCCCAGATGCCCGTCGCGTCGAGGTTCTGCTGCGCGTCCTCGACGACGTCGTCGACGCCGCCCGACAGCGATGCGACGAGCGCCGCGATCGCCGCGGCGAGCGCGGTGAGCAGCACGACCGCACCGGTGGCGGTCAGCCAGCCGAAGAAGGCGGAGCCGACCTTGACGCCGCCGAACCGCTCGCGCTCGCGCGCGACGACGACCTCGCGGTCGTGCCGCGGGTCGACGCCCAGCGGCTCGTCGACGACCCGTCGCTCCCGCACGTCGGCGACGCCGTCGCCGTCGCGATCGCGGTCGCGGTCGGCGAGGTCGTGCCGTCGCTCGCGCACGTCGGCGACGCCGTCGCCGTCGCGATCGGTCAGGTCGTGCCTGCGCTCGCGCACGTCGGCGACGCCGTCGCCGTCGCGGTCGCGGTCGTGCCGCGGCAGCTCGCGCGTGCGCTCGTCGTGCTCGGCCGCGATGCGGCGGTCGCGGTCGTCGGTCGGGTCGAGCGGCCGGTCGGCCGGGTGGCCGGCGGCGCGCCGGTCTGCATCGGAGGGGTAGGGCTCGCCCCGACGGGCGGGGTCCTCAGGGCCGGTGGTGGTCATGTCGCTCTCCTCGCCTCGTGCACGTCTGCGTGCTCGATCGGCCGTCGTGGACGGCGTGGTGTCCCCCAGTATCGGGCGCGAGGCGGCTCCCGCCCCGTTTTCCCAGACGGCGTCCAGGCTCGGGCGACGAGCCGCGCGCTCGCGCGGCAGACATCCCTCTAGGCAACGCACCGCATCCGGAGTAAACTTGAGTCAACACCACTCAAGTTTGAATGCGAGGGTCGCCGGGGGAGGCGGGCAGCGCACGAAGGGGGAACCACATGGCACGGATGGGCGGCATGATGCCCGGCCAGGACGACCAGCAGTCGGCGCTGGAGCAGTTCGGCACCGACCTGACCGCGATCGCGCGCGCAGGCCGGCTCGACCCGGTGATCGGGCGCGACAGCGAGATCCGGCGCATCAGCCAGGTGCTGTCGCGGCGCACGAAGAACAACCCCGTGCTCATCGGCGAGCCCGGCGTCGGCAAGACCGCCGTCGTCGAGGGCCTCGCGCAGCGCATCGTCGCCGGCGACGTGCCCGAGAGCCTCAAGGGCAAGTCGCTCGTCTCGCTCGACGTCAACGCGATGATCGCGGGCAGCAAGTACCGCGGCGACTTCGAGGAGCGCATGAAGAACGTGCTCGCCGAGATCGCGAAGGCCGAGGGCCGCATCATCACGTTCATCGACGAGCTGCACATCATCATGGGCGCCGGCGCCGCCGAGGGCAGCCAGGGCGCGAGCAACATGCTGAAGCCGATGCTCGCGCGCGGCGAGCTGCGCATGATCGGCGCGACCACGCTCGACGAGTACCGCGAGTTCATCGAGAAGGACGCCGCGATGGAGCGGCGCTTCCAGCAGGTGTACGTGGGCGAGCCGAGCGTCGAGGACACCGTCGCGATCCTGCGCGGGCTCAAGGAGCGCTACGAGGCCCACCACAAGGTGACGATCGCCGACAGCGCCCTCGTCGCCGCCGCATCCCTCTCCAACCGCTACATCACCGCCCGGCAGCTGCCCGACAAGGCGATCGACCTCATCGACGAGGCGGCGAGCCGGCTGCGCATGGAGATCGACTCGGCGCCGACCGAGATCGACCAGCTGCGCCGCACCGTCGACCGCATGGAGATCGAGCGGCTCGCGCTCAAGCGCGAGAAGGACGACGCCTCGAAGGAGCGCCTCGCGCAGCTCGAGGAGACCCTCGCGGGCCTGCGCGCCGAGCTCGCCGAGCTCGACCAGCGCTGGCAGGCGGAGCGCTCGAGCCTCAACCGCATCGGCGGGCTGCGCGAGCAGCTCGACGAGCTGCGCAGCCGCGCCGAGCGGGCGCAGCGCGAGGGCGACCTCGAGCGCGCCTCCCGGCTGCTGTACGGCGAGATCCCGCAGGTCGAGGCGCAGCTGAAGGCCGCCGAGACGAGCGCGGCCGAGGCCGGTGCGCGCATGGTCGGCGACCAGGTGAGCGCCGACGACATCGCCTCCGTGGTCGCCGCGTGGACGGGCATCCCCGTCGGGCGCCTGCTGCAGGGCGAGACCGAGAAGCTGCTGCGGCTGGAGGACGAGCTCGCCGAGCGCGTCGTCGGCCAGCGCGAGGCGGTCTCGGCGGTCGCGGATGCGGTGCGCCGCACGCGCGCGGGCGTCTCCGACCCCGACAAGCCCACCGGCTCGTTCCTCTTCCTCGGTCCCACCGGCGTCGGCAAGACCGAGCTCGCGAAGGCGCTCGCCGAGCTGCTCTTCGACGACGAGAAGGCGCTCGTGCGCATCGACATGTCGGAGTACGGCGAGAAGCACTCGGTCGCGCGCCTCGTCGGCGCCCCTCCCGGCTACATCGGCTACGAGCAGGGCGGGCAGCTCACCGAGGCGGTGCGCCGCCGCCCCTACTCGGTGATCCTCATGGACGAGGTCGAGAAGGCCCACCCCGAGGTGTTCGACCTGCTGCTGCAGGTGCTCGACGACGGCCGGCTCACCGACGGCCAGGGCCGCACGGTCGACTTCCGCAACACCATCCTCATCCTCACCTCCAACCTCGGCTCGGCGTTCCTCACCGACCCGACGGTGCCGAAGGCGCAGGGCCGCGAGCAGGTGATGGGCGCGGTGCGCGCCGCGTTCAAGCCGGAGTTCGTCAACCGCCTCGACGACATCGTGATCTTCGACGCGCTCTCGCCCGACGAGCTCGGCGCGATCGTCGACATCCAGGTGCACGGCCTCGACCGGCGCCTGCGCGAGCGCCGGCTCACCGTGGAGGTGACGGATGCGGCGAGGCAGTGGCTGGGGGAGCGCGGCTACGACCCGATGTACGGCGCACGGCCGCTGCGCAGGCTCATGCAGCGCGAGATCGACGACCGGCTCGCGCGCGCGCTGCTCGGCGGCGTCGTGCGCGACGGCGACACGGTCGTGGTCGACGTCGCGCCGGGCGGCTCGGGCCTGTGGGTGGGCCCGGCCGGCGCCGAGCGCCCCGCCCAGTGGTCGTTCGACGCCGACACGGTCGACGACGTCGACGACATCGACGTGGTGGAGGGCGAGCCGCTCGACGACGACCGCTGACGCGCGGCGCCGCCGCGCCTCAGCACAACGCAAGCCCGCCCGCCGGATCCTGCGGCAGGATCCGGCGGGCGCGGCTGCGCGCCGCTGATCGGGCGCCGCGGGCTTGCGTTGTGCGCCGCGGGTGGGAGGCGCCGGGACGCGGCACCGCCCGCGACACGGCATGATCGTTCGGGTGCGCCAGCGCACGGGAACCGGAGGAACGATCGTGGCCGTCGCCTCGCACCTCGATGCCGAGGTCGCCCTGCCGCCGCTCACACCCGGCCCGCACCGCGCCCGGCTGGGCGTCATCTCGATCGTCGCGTGCTTCGGCGGGCTGCTGTTCGGCTACGACACGGGCGTCATCAACGGTGCGCTGCGGCCGATGAGCGCGGCGCTCGGCCTCGACGCGCTCACCGAGGGCGTCGTCACGAGCTCGCTCGTCTTCGCCGCTGCCGTCGGCGCGCTCGTCGGCGGACGGCTCTCGGATGCGCTCGGCCGGCGCCGGATGCTCGTCGCCCTCGCGGTCGTGTTCTTCGTCGGCACGGTCGTGCTCGTGCTCGCGCCCGGCTTCGAGGCGGTCGTGGCCGGCCGGGTGCTGCTCGGCCTCGCGGTCGGCGGCGCGTCGACCGTCGTGCCGGTGTACCTCGCCGAGCTCGCGCCCTTCGAGATCCGCGGCTCGATCTCGGGCCGCAACGAGGTCGCGATCGTCGTCGGCCAGCTCGCGGCCTTCGTCGTGAACGCGATCCTCGGGAGCGCGCTCGGCCACCTCGACGGCGTCTGGCGCATCATGTTCGCCGTCTGCGCGCTGCCCGCGATCGCGCTCTTCGTCGGCATGCTGCGCATGCCCGAGTCGCCCCGCTGGCTCGCGGCCCGCGGCCGGCACGACGAGGCGCTCGCGGTGCTGCGCACGGTGCGCGCCGACGACCGCGCGGTCGCCGAGCTCGCCCAGATCGAGCGTGCGGGCGCGCTGCCCGACGGGAGCCGCCGCGACCGGCTCCGCCTCGCCGAGGTGCTGCGCATCCCGTGGCTCCGCCGCATCCTGCTCATCGGCATCGGGGTGGGCGTCGCGCAGCAGCTCACCGGCATCAACTCGATCATGTACTACGGCCAGACGGTGCTCGTGGAGTCGGGCTTCTCGGCCCAGGCGGCGCTCATCGCCAACGTCGCCCCGGGCGTCATCGCGGTGGTCGGCGGCCTCGTGGCGCTCGCGATGATGGATCGCCTCGACCGCCGCACGACGCTGCTCATCGGCTTCTCGCTCACCACGCTGTGCCACGTGCTCATCGGGGTCGCCTCGGTCGCGCTCGAGCCGGGGCACCCCATCCGCCCCTTCGTGATCCTCGCGCTCGTGGTGGCCTTCGTCGGCGCGATGCAGACGTTCCTCAACGTCGCGACCTGGGTCTACCTCTCGGAGGTCTTCCCGCAGCGCATGCGCGGGCTCGGCATCGGCATCGCCGTCTTCGCGCACTGGCTCGCGAACGGCGCGATCGCGCTCGGCTTCCCGTCGCTCATCGGGGCGGTCGGGATCACCGGCACGTTCTTCCTCTTCGCGGCCGTCGGCGCGGTCGCGCTCGCGTTCATCGCCACGCAGGTGCCCGAGACGCGCGGCCGCTCGCTCGAGCGGCTCGAGCACGAGCTCGCCGCCGGCAGGCCGCTCGCGCGCCGCCGCTGACCGCGCGTCAGTGGAACGGGCAGCGCGAGCCCGACCGGGCGGCGGATGCGGCGCGCACGACGCCGCCGGAGGCGGGCTTCGTGGGCAGGCGGCGCCGGCTCACGTGCAGCCGCTCGCCGAGGATCGACAGCCGCGGGTCGCTGAGCGCGGCGATCGCGGCGGCGAGTCCCGCGATGGCGATCTTCTCGCCCGGGCAGCGGTGGCCGGTCGACGGGTGCCCGCCGCCGTGCGGGATGAAGGCGGCGATCGCCTCGAAGTCGTCGACGCCGACGAAGCGCTCGGGGTCGAACTCGTCGGCCCGCTCCCACGAGCGCTCGTCGGTGTCGGTGCCGAGGATGTCGATGAAGACGCGCCCGCCCGCCTCGAGCCGCTCGCCGTCGAGCTCGACGTCGACGATCGCCTCGGCCGGCAGCATCGGCACGAACGGGGCGGTGCGGCGCACCTCCTGCGCGAAGGCGGTCGCGAGCGGGCCCTCGGTCAGGCGGCCGCGCTCGGCGGTCTCGGCGGCGATGCGCTCGCGCCAGGCCGGCCGGTCGTGCAGCTCCTTCGCGGCGAACGCGACGAACCGCGCGACCGCGATCGTCGGCCGCAGCACGTTCTGCAGCTCGACGCCCGCGAGCCGCGCCGCGAGCAGCTCGCCGTCGGGCCCGCGGTGCCACGCCCACTCGTGGAGCGCGGTGCCCTCGGCGGCCTCGATCGTGCCGGCGCGCGCCGCCTCGATCAGCTCCTCCGCGTGCCGGTCGCACCACCGCCGGTTGAGCGCGGCGAGCAGGAACTCCGGCGAGTAGGGCACGCCGAACCCGTCGACGATCTGCGCCTCGCGCGCCGCCCAGCGCGTCTTCGCCTCGGCGGTGCCGGGCAGGCCGGCCCAGCGCATGATCGCGCGGCCGAGCGCGCCGACCGCGGCGTCGTAGGCGGAGCGCTCGCCGCCCGCGACCCACGCGTCGACCTCCGCCCGCCACTCCCGCTCGAGGTGGGGCAGCAGGCGCTCGACCTGCGCGTCCTCGTAGGCGACGTCGAGGAACGTCGCCTTGCGGTGGCGGTGCGCCGCCCCATCGAGGGAGTGCACCGAGCCGTGCCCGAAGAGCGTCTCCTGCACGAACGCCGGCATCGCGCCGTGCCGGCGCATCCGCTCCTCGTCGTAGAACAGGTCGACGCCCTCGGCGCCGCGCACGAGCAGCGAGGGCCGGCCGAGCAGCCGCAGGGGCACCGCCCGGGCGGCCGCCCCGCGGGCGCGGCGCCAGATGTGGGCGCCGAAGTCGTAGCCCTTCGCGACGAACGCGAGGGTGTCGTCGGAGGTGGGGGCGTTCGCCATGGGGTCCGTCCTTCCGTCCCGCCCGACGCTAGCCCTGCCGCCTGACCGCGCCCCGAGCGGCCTCCGGCGTCGGCCCTGGCCGATGTCAGACCCCACCTGCTAGGCTGGTCGCACTGCGTGAGCCGGGCGTCGAAGCCCCTCACCTGCGTCGTTGAACGCTCCTCTCTCCATCCGGCTCCCGGATGTCGATGAACCTTCCACGGCGAACGATCGCGGCCACCGCCGCGCTCGCCGAATCTGCGTCGACGCATCCACCCAAGAATCCGCCTGCACGAGTGTGCAGCGACCACGGATGCGCGCGCACGCTCACAGAAAGAGCAACCTTGACCGACATCACCACCACCGCGCCCACGCCGACCTTCGCCGAGCTGGGCGTGCCCGCCAAGCTCGTCACGGCCCTCAAGGCGATGGACCGCGAGCACCCGTTCCCGATCCAGGCCGACACCCTGCCCGACACGCTCGCAGGCCGCGACGTGCTCGGCCGCGGCAAGACCGGCTCCGGCAAGACCCTCGCGTTCGCCATCCCGCTGGTCGCCCGCCTCTCGGGCGAGCTCGCCGGCGGCGGCCGCCGCAAGGGCCTGCCGCTCGGCCTGGTGCTCGCGCCGACCCGCGAGCTCGCCACCCAGATCGCGGCGACGATCGCACCGCTCGCCAAGGCATCCGGCCTCACCGTCACCACCATCTTCGGCGGCGTCTCGCAGCGCCCGCAGGAGCAGGCGCTCCGCGCCGGCGTCGACATCATCGTCGCCTGCCCGGGCCGCCTCGAGGACCTCATCAACCAGGGCGTCGCATCGCTCTCGGCGATCGAGATGACCGTCATCGACGAGGCCGACCACATGGCCGACCTCGGCTTCCTGCCGGTCGTCACGAAGATCCTCGACAAGACCCCCTCCGGCGGCCAGCGCATGCTGTTCTCGGCGACCCTCGACAACGGGGTCGACAAGCTCGTCAAGCGCTTCCTGCAGAACCAGGTCATGCACTCCGTCGACGAGGCGCACTCGCCCGTCGCCGCGATGACGCACCACGTCTTCGAGGTCGCGCCCGACGACAAGAACCTGCTCGTGCGCCGCCTCGCCTCGGGCGAGGGCCGCCGCATCCTCTTCACCCGCACGAAGCACCAGGCGAAGAAGCTCGCGAAGCACCTCACCGCGTCGGGCATCCCCGCCGTCGACCTGCACGGCAACCTGTCGCAGAACGCCCGCGACCGCAACCTCGCGCAGTTCTCCGACGGCACCGTGCGCGTGCTCGTGGCGACGGATGTCGCCGCCCGCGGCGTGCACGTCGACAACGTCGAGCTCGTGGTGCACGTCGACCCGCCCATGGAGCACAAGGCCTACCTGCACCGCTCGGGCCGCACGGCGCGCGCGGGCTCGGAGGGCGACGTCGCGACCGTGATGCTGCCCGCGCAGCGCCGCGACACGATGACGCTGCTGCGGAAGGCCGAGATCTCGGTGCCCGCGCAGATCGTCACCGCGTCGTCGGATGCGGTCGACCAGCTCGTCGGCCCGTACGCCCCGCACGTGGCGCCGGTCCCCGGCGGCCCCGGCTCCGGCAACGAGATCCAGCAGCCGCAGGGCGCAGGCCGCTCGGGCGGCGGCCGCGGCCGCGGTCGCGGCAGCCGTGACGGCGTCGCGGGCTCCGGCGCGCACGGCGCCGGCGCCGGCACCGCCCGCTCCGAGCGTCCCCGGAAGGACCGCTCGGGCCGCCCCGAGACCAAGGGCGGCGCCGGCGCTGCCGGCGGCCGCGGCGGCCAGGGCGGCGGCGCCCGCTCGGGCGGCGCGCGCTCCGGTCAGCCGGCCCGCCAGGGCGGCCGCTCCGGCGGCCAGGGCGGCGCACCGCGCGGCGGCTCGTCCGTGGCGTGGTCGTCGACCGGCGGCGGCTCGCTGCAGTCCGGCGGCAGCGCCGGCGGCGGCTCGCGCCGCGCCCCGCGCCGCGCGCAGGGCTGACGCCTCACCGCACCCCCGCGCATCCGCGCATCGAACGGCCCTCGGCTCACCGCCGGGGGCCGTTCCGCGTCTGCGGGCCGCGCTTCCCGCGGCAGATGTAGGGCCAACGGCGGCCATCGCGCGCGGATGGCAGCCTTTGGCCCTGCATCTGCAGCGGAGTGGCGGGGGAGCGAAGGGGCGCGCGGAGCGAGGCCCGGGCTCAGCGCGACGCGAGCACCGCCGCGCCGATCGCCGCCGCGTGGTCGCCGAGGCGCGCGAGCTCGAGCCGGCGCGGCTGCGGCACGCCCTGCAGCGGCGCGTGCGCGGCGAGCTCGCGCTCGATCACCGGCAGCAGCAGGTCGGCGGCGGCCAGCATGACGCGGCCGCCGAGCACGACGACCTCCGGGTCGAAGGCGGGCAGCAGGCGGCGGAGCCCCGCCGCCACGGCCCATCCGGCCCGCTCCATGACGGCGAGCGCCGTCGCATCCCCGGCCCGCGCCGCGCGCTCGAGGTGCAGCGCCGTCGGGCGGCCGCCCGGCGCGAGCGCCACCGCCGCCGGCACCGCCGCCGCGTCGCGCGCGAGCGCGTTGCCGCCTGCGTAGGCCTCGATGCAGCCGCGCGCCGTGCACGAGCACACCGGCCCCGACTCGTCGACCGTCACGTGGCCGAGCTCGCCGGCGAGGCCGTGGGCGCCGAGCAGCGGCCGCCCGTCGGCGACGAACGCGCCGCCCACCCCGGTGCCGAGCGCGATGAGGATCGACGAGGACGCATCCGCCGCCGCGCCCATCGCCGCCTCGCCGACGAGGTAGCCGTTGGCGTCGTTGTCGATCGTGACCGGCACGCCGAGCCGCTCGGCGAGCGCCGAGCGCAGCGCGAAGTCGCGCACGCCGAGGTGCGCGGCCCAGATGATCGACTCGCGGTCGCGCGGCATCCACGCGGCGATCGCGAGGCCGACGGCGGCGACGGGCGGGCGGCCGAGGTCGGCCAGCTGCGCGTCGAGCTCGCGGACGGCGCCCTCGAGCGCGTCGAGCAGCGCCTCGGGGCCGTGGATGCGGTGGGGCCGGTGGGTGCGCACGAGCACGTCGTCGAGCGCGCGGGCAGGGGTCGCCGAGGCGCCGCCGCCGGGGCGCGCGGCGAGCGCCACCCCCGCGATCTTCGTCCCGCCCACGTCGAGGCCTGCGATCGTCACGCTCCCATCCTGCCGTGCCGCAGCGCTCGCGCGGCCCGGGCGGCGCATCCGCCGACGACGCATCCGCGCGCCGCGCCCGAGCATCCCTCGCCTCCGGGCCCGCAGGCGGCAGGATGGCCCCATGCGGCTGGCGACCTGGAACATCCTGCACGGCAGGACCCACGCCGACCCCGCCGTCGACGAGGACCGGTTCCGCCGCGCGATCGCCGACCTCGACGCCGACGTGCTCGCGCTGCAGGAGGTCGACCGCGGCCAGTCGCGCTCGGGCCACATCGACCTCACCGCGGTCGCGGCGGAGGCGATGGGCGCCGCGGCATCGCGCTTCGTGCCGACCGTCATCGGCGATCCCGCACGGCCCTGGCGGCCTGCGGGCGACGACGACCTCGACGCGACCGCCGACGCCTACGGCATCGCGCTGCTGTCGCGCTACCCGGTGCTGCGCTGGCACGTGCACCGGCTGCCGCCCGCGCCGATGTTCCGGGCGCCGGTCGTCGACCCCGAGACGCATCGCGTGGTGTGGCTGCGCGACGAGCCGCGCGCGATCGTCGCGGCGACGATCCGCACGCCGCACGGCGTCTGGACGATCGCGTCGGCGCACCTGACCTTCGTGCAGGGGACGAACGCCCAGCAGCTGCGCCACGGGATGCGGTGGCTGCGCACGCTGCCCGGCCCTCGCGTGCTCATGGGCGACCTGAACCTGCCGCCCGGGATGGCACGTCGCGTGGCGCGCGCGCGGCTGCTGGCCCGGGGCGCGACCTACCCCTCGCACCGCCCGCTCGTGCAGCTCGACCACGTGCTGAGCGCCGACCAGCTGCCGCCGTCCCGGCAGGCGCGCGCGCCGCGACCGGCGTTCTCCGACCACCTGCCGGTCGTCGTCGACTTCTAGCGGCCGCGGGCAGACGGGCGGGCCGCCCGACGGGATGCGCGGCTCGCGCCGCCGGGGCACACTGGAGCCATGCGGATCCTGGTGACAGCGTTCGAGCCGTTCGGCGGCGACCCGGAGAACGCGAGCCTCGAGGCGGTGCGGCGGCTCGCCGACGCGTGGGCGGCCGACCCGCAGCCGGGCGCCGAGCTCGTCACCGGCACGCTCCCGGTCGCCTTCGGCGCCGCGGGCCCGGCGCTGCGGGCGCTCGTCGACGAGCATCGGCCGGATGCGGTGCTCGCGGTGGGCGAGGCGGGCGGCCGCAGCGCGATCACGCCCGAGCGGTGGGCCGTCAACGAGGACGACGCGCGCATCCCCGACAACGCGGGCGACCAGCCGCGCGGCACCCCGATCGACCCCGCGGGCCCGGCCGGGCGGCCCTCCGGCTTCGACGTCGATGCGCTCGTCAGCGCGATCCTCGCGGTGGGCCTCCCCGCCGACGCGAGCGACGACGCGGGCCGGTTCCTCTGCAACCACGTCGCCTACCTCGTCGCCGGGCTCGACGTGCCCGGCGGCTTCGTGCACGTGCCGGCGGTGCGCACGAGCGGCACCGCGGGCGTCGGCGACGAGACCGACCCCGGCGCCTCGGCCGACGCATCCGCCATCACCCACGAGGGCAGGCGGCTCACCTTCGACGACCTCGCGCTCGGGCTCGCGGCCGCCGTGCGCTCGATCGCGCACGGGGACAGCGCGGCGCACGAGCACGCGCGCGAGGCGCCGCGCGTCGACCGCGCCGGCACCGTCATCGCGGCGGCGCCCGACCGCGTCTACGCGGCGCTGCTCGACGCCGAGGCGCTCACCGCGTGGCTGCCGCCCGAGGGTGCGACCGCTGTGATCGAGGGGCTCGACGCGCGCGAGGGCGGCGGCTTCCGCGCCGTGCTGCGCTTCGACGACCCGGTCGACCCGAAGACCGATGAGGCGACGGATGCGTCGCGGGTCACGTTCGTCGAGCTCGTGCCGCACGAGCTCGTGGTGCAGCGGGTCGCCTTCGAGTCGGCCGAGGAGCGCTTCCGCGGCGACATGCTCATGACGTGGCGGATGCAGCCGGTCGCGGCGGGCACGCGGGTCACGGTCTCGGCGGCCGACGTGCCGCCGGGCATCTCGCCCGAGGACCACGAGCTGGGGCTCGGCCAGTCGCTCGCGAAGCTCGCCGCGTACCTCGAGGGGCAGCGGGGCGGCTAGCGGGGGCGGCAGCGGCGCTCAGTCGGCGCTGGCTGCTCCGGCGGCGGCCGCGGCGCGCTCGACCCAGCGCGGCGTCTCGCCGTAGCGCTGCGGCGGGATGAGCCGGCCCGCGGCGGAGTCGTCGGCGAGCTGCCGCGCGCGCTGCTCGCGGGTCGCCTCGCGCTTGGCGCCGAGCACCCAGGCGACGGCCGTGCGGCGGTAGCCGGCCGGCGCCTCGGCGAGGAACGCGCGGGCGGCCGCCGACGCGTCGAGGTGCTGCTGCAGCTCGGGCGGGAGCCGCTGCTCGGCGCGCTCATACGCGTAGACGCCCGTCGCCTCCTCCCGCCTCGCCTCGAACGCCGCGATGCCGGCGGGGCGCATCCGCCCCTCCGCCAGCAGCCGCTCGACGTGCGCGACGTTCACGGCCGACCAGGTCGACGAGCGCTTCCTGGGCGTCCAGCGCTGCCGGCGCGCGTCGCCGTCGATGCGCTGCGAGAGCGAGTCGATCCAGCCGAAGCAGAGGGCCTCCGGCACCGCCTCGACCCAGGTGAGGCCGCGCGGCTCGACGTGCTTGGCGCTGAGCCCCATCCAGAGCTCGGCGGCGGTCTCGTGATGCGCCTCGAGCCACGCGCGGAACTCGGCCGCATCGCGGAAGAACACCGCGGGTCGCTCGGCCGAGCCGCCCGGTGTGCCGATGCGTGCGGATGCGTCGCTGGCCATGCGCTCAGCATCGCACCGACCTGCGACCTGGAGTTGAACCCTGGGAGACAGCCAGTTGACTTCCAGGAATGGGGGACGACTATGGGGGACAAGTCAGTGCCATCGGAGGCACCGCCTCCACGTCAGACGGAATGGATGGATCATGACCGACGCATACCAGCCCAACGACCAGCTCCACCGACCCGGCGGCATCCCGCCCGAGGCGGAGGCGGTCTTCGGAACCCCGACCGTGCCGCCGACGCGAGCGCCCGGTCAGTCGGAGCACAGCACGAAGGACACCGCGAAGGAGGAGGCCGCGCACGTGCGCGACACCGCCGCGGACGCGGGCCGCAACGTGGCGGGCACCGCTAAGGAGGAGGCCCGAAACGTCGCCGGCGAGGCGAAGCAGCAGGCGCGGCAGCTGTGGGACCAGACGATGCACGAGGCGCAGGGCCAGGCGAAGGCGCAGACGCAGCGCGCGGCCGACGGCATGCACACCTTCGGCGGCGACCTCCGCAGGATGGCCTCGGAGTCCGGCCAGCACGGCCTCGCGGCGCAGCTCGCCGGCGAGGTCGGCGACCGCGTCGACGCGGCGGCGAACTGGCTCGACGGGCGCGAGCCCGCCGACCTGCTCGATGAGGTCAAGCGCTACGCGCGCCGCCACCCCGGCACCTTCATCGCCATCGCCGGCGTCGCCGGACTCGTCGTCGGCCGGCTCACGCGCGGCATGATCGGCGACGCGCAGGACCAGGCGAAGGGCACCTCGACCGCCCGCCACGCCGACTCCACCTCGGTCGCGGGCATCCGCTCGCCGGAGGCCCGGCCCGGCGGCTCGACGCAGGGCGTCGTCACCGACTGGGACGTCCCGGCGCAGACAGGCCACCAGCCGCACGGCACCGGCATCCCCGCGAGCACCGGCATGCCGGGCAGCACGGGCATCCCGCCGGCCACCGGCGTGCCGACGGCCACGCCCAGCGGCGTCCCCACGACGGGCACCGGTGTCCCCGGCAGCCAGGGCGACCCGACCACGCGGAGGGAGGGCGGACTGTGACCGACCCCACCACCGGCATGCGCGGTGCGCACGCCGCCCATGAGGATCCCGCCGTCGCAGCGGCCGAGACGCCCGCGGAGGAGCGGGCGGCCTCGCAGTCGCTCGGCGACATCGTCGGCGACCTGATGCGCGACACCTCGACCCTCATGCGCCAGGAGATCGCCCTGGCGAAGGCCGAGGCCAAGGAGCAGGCCACCCGTGCGGGCAAGGGCGCGGGGATGCTCGGCGGCGCCGGCTACGCAGGCGGCCTCGTCATCCTGTTCCTGTCGCTCGCGCTCATGTTCGCGCTCGGCGACTGGCTCGAGCACCTCGGCTGGGGCGCGCTCATCGTGGGCGTGCTCTGGGCGATCGTCGCCGCCGTGCTCTACACGCAGGGCCGCAAGGAGCTCGCGAAGGTCGAGCCCATGCCCGAGACGGTCGACTCCGTCAAGCACATCCCCGACATCACGCACACGAAGGAGGAGAACCGATGAACGAGACACCTGAGGAGATCCGCGCGCGGATCGAGCGCACCCGCGCCGAGGTCAGCGGCGACGTCGACGCACTGGGCGAGAAGGTGTCGCCGAGCGGCATGGTCGGTCGCCAGACCGAGCGCATCAAGGGCCGGTTCGGCGACGTCAAGGACCGCGTGTTCGGCGTCGACGACCACGACCCCGGGGCCGTCGGGCGGATGGGCGACGACGTGCAGGGCGCGATCGGCCACGCCGGCGAGAGCGTCCGTGACGGCGCCGACCGGGCCGTCCGCAAGGCGAAGGGCAACCCGCTCGCCGTCGGCCTCATCGCCTTCGGCGTCGGCGCGCTCGTCGCCTCCCTCATCCCCGCGAGCGACAAGGAGAAGGAGGTCGCGAGCAAGGTGAAGGAGGGCGCCCAGCCCCTCGTCGACGGCGCGAAGGATGTCGCCCAGGAGATGGGCGAGCACCTGAAGGAGCCCGCGCAGCAGGCGGCGCAGTCCGTGAAGGACACGGCGCAGCAGGCCGGCGAGCACATCAAGGGCGACGCGCAGTCGGCCGCCAAGGACGTGCAGGACGACGCGCAGCGCGCACGCCAGCACGTGCAGGACGAGGCACAGCGCTAGCCGCTCCGCCGCACGACCCGAGGCCCCGGCGGAGTACCGCCGGGGCCTCGTCGTGCGCCGGCCGCGTCGCGTCGGACGGGCGCGCGCCTACGCGCCGACGGCCTCCCGCACGGCCTGCGCCAGCGCATCCACGTCGTCCTCGGTCGTGTCCCACGTGCACATCCAGCGCACCTCGCCGGCCGGGGCGTCCCAGTCGTAGAAGAAGAAGCGCTCGCGCACCCGGCCGGCGACGCCCTCGGGCAGCCGCGCGAAGACGCCGTTCGCCTGCGTGGGGTAGGCGAACCCGACGCCGGGCACCTGCTCGACCGCGGCCCGCAGGCGCGTCGCCATGGCGTTGGCGTGCGCGGCGCTCTCGCGCCACAGGTCGCCCTCGAAGAGCGCGACGAGCTGCGCCGAGATGAAGCGCATCTTCGACGCGAGCTGCATGTTGAGCTTGCGGAGGTACAGGAAACCCTCGCCAGCGCCCTCCGAGAGCACGACGACCGCCTCGGCGCCCATCGCGCCGTTCTTCGTGCCGCCGAGGGAGAGGATGTCGACGCCCGCGTCGGTCGTGAACGCGCGCAGGTCGGTGCCGAGCGAGACCGCCGCGTTCGACAGCCGCGCGCCGTCGACGTGCAGCAGCATGCCGCGCTCGTGCGCGTGGTCCGCGATCGCACGGATCTCGTCGGGGGTGTAGAGCGTGCCGAGCTCGGTCGACTGCGTGATCGAGACCGCGAGCGGCTGGGCCCGGTGCTCGTCGCCCCAGCCCCACGCCTCGAGGTCGATGAGCGCAGGCGTGAGCTTGCCGTCGGGCGTCGGCACGGTGAGCAGCTTCATGCCGCCGACGCGCTCGGGAGCGCCGCCCTCGTCGACGTTGATGTGCGCGCTCTTCGCCGCGATCACCGCGCCCCACCGGGGCAGGAGCGACTGCAGCGCGAGCACGTTCGCGCCGGTGCCGTTGAAGACCGGGAACGCCTCGGCGGCGTCGCCGAAGTGGCCGCGCACGACCTCCTGCAGCCGCGCCGTGTAGTCGTCGGCGCCGTAGGCGGTCTGGTGGCCCCCGTTGGCCGCGGCGACGGCCGCGAGCACGGCGGGGTGCACGCCGGAGTAGTTGTCGGAGGCGAACCCGCGGCGATCCGCGTCGTGGAGCTGCTGCACGGAACGATCCTCGCAGACGAGCTGATGGGTGCGCGTGCAGGAGCTTCGCGACAGAATGCGGAGCAGGGAGACCCGCGGGCCGGCGACGACGCCGGAGCCGCGCGACGATTGGAGGAGCGCATGAACCACGCATCGCAGCCAGGGAAGCACGGCCGGCACGACGAGCACGAGCACGAGCACGAGCACGTCGAGCACGGCCACGAGGGGCACGAGCACCACGGCGAGCACGGCCACCACGACGAGCACGGGCACCACGACGAGCACGGCCACCACGTGGCCGGCACGCACCTCGACGACGACGCCGACTCGCCGGTCGAGGGGCTCGGCTCGCAGTCCGACGGCTCCGGCTCGCCGGTGCGCGACGCCGCGTCGCCGGCCGAGGGCGCGCGCGGATCCGCCGGCGACGGCGCCACGCAGGATGCCGCCTCGCCCGCGCAGGGCCTCGGCCCGTCGCCCACGGGCGAGGGCTCGCCCGTGCAGGACGCCGACTCGCCCGAGCACGGCACCGGTCCCGCGGTCGTCGACGAGGCGGAGCGGCACGACCCGCGTCACTGAACCGCAGGTGGGCGCCCGGCGCCGACGGCCCACGTGCCGTCGGCGGCGGCGCGCCCGCTCAGGCTCGGCACAGGTCGAGCGACCACACTGCCGGGCGCGGGAGCAGCGGCGCCCTCCGGCGCCGACCGCGAGGAAGGGAGACCGGATGCCCGAGCGCATGGACGCAGGACAGCACCCGACCGACCAGCACGTGCCCGACGAGCGCCCGACCGACCCGGGCGAGTTCGAGTTCGCCGAGCAGCGGCCGGACCAGCCCGTCGCCGACCACGGGGCGGACGACGTCGCGAGCGAGGCCGAGGGCCTCAGGCCCCACGACGGGGCCGACGTGCCCGGCGCGACGCGCCACCTCGACGCGGGCGTGCACCCGCACCCCGTGCCGGCGCCCGACGAGCAGGAGCAGGCCGACCCGCTCGGCTGACGCGACGACGCCCCGGTGGCCGGGCGCGCGCATCCGCGTCCGCCCGGCCGCCTGCGACCGGCCACCGGCTGACGTCGAGCCGGGCCGCGTAGCCTGCCCGCATGGGTGCGCAGATCGTGTGGTTCCGCCGTGACCTGCGCGTGCACGACCATCCGGCGCTCACCGCCGCCGCCGAGGCCGGCGAGGTGCTGCCCGTCTTCGTCGTCGATCCGGCGTTCGAGGATGCGGGCGTGCCGCGCACCGCGGCCCTCCGCACCGCGCTCGCCGCGCTGCACCGCGCCACCGACGGCGCCCTCATCGTGCGCAGCGGCCGGCCCGAGCAGGTCATCCCCGCGCTCGCCGCCGAGGTGAGGGCGGATGCGGTGCACGTCTCGGGCGAGACGACGCCCGGCGGCCGTCGGCGCGACGCCCGCGTCGAGGCGGCGCTCGACGTGCCGCTCGTCGCGACCGGCACCCCGTACGCCGTCTCGCCGGGGCGCGTGCGCAAGCGCGACGGCGAGCCGTTCCGCGTCTTCACTCCCTTCTCGAAGGCGTGGCTCGAGCACGGCTGGCGGGCGCCCGCCGAGCTGCCGGCCGGCACCCGCTGGGTGCGCCGGGCCGAGGGCGAGCCGCTGCCCGAGCCGCCCGAGACCTCGGCCGAGCTCGGCTGGGCGAGCGAGGAGGGCGCGCTCGAGCGGTGGCACGAGTTCCTCGACGACGCGATCGACGACTACGACACCGCCCGCGACCGCGCCGACCTCGACGGCACCTCCCGCCTGTCGATCGCGCTCAAGCTCGGCGCCGTGCATCCGCGCACGCTGCTCGCCGACCTCGACCGCGTCGCACCGAGCCGCAGCGCGGCGGCGCAGCGCTCGCTGAAGCGCTACCAGACCGAGCTCGCCTGGCGGGAGTTCTACGCCGACGTGCTGCTGCACCACCCGCGCTCGGCCTGGCACGACTACGGCGACCAGCTGCGCGGCATCGCCTACGACGAGCCGGGCGAGCTCTTCGAGGCGTGGTGCGAGGGGCGGACCGGCTTCCCGTTCGTCGACGCCGGCATGCGCCAGCTGCTCGCCGGGGGCTGGATGCACAACCGCGTGCGCATGGTGACGGCCAGCTTCCTCACGAAGGACCTCCACGTGTGGTGGCCGCACGGCGCCCGCCACTTCCTGCGGCACCTCGCCGACGGCGACCTCGCCTCCAACAACCACGGCTGGCAGTGGACGGCCGGCACCGGCACCGACGCGGCACCCTACTTCCGCGTCTTCAACCCGGTGCTGCAGGGCCAGCGCTTCGACCCCGAGGGCGATTACGTGCGCCGCTGGGTGCCCGAGCTGCGGCACATCGCGGGCGCCGCGGTGCACGAGCCGTGGAGGGTGCCCGACGGCTCCGCGCACGGCTACCCGGAGCGCATCCTCGACCACAAGGCCGAGCGGGAGGAGGCGCTCGCGCGCCTCGCCGCCGTCAAGCGCTGACCCGGGCGCCCGCCGGCCGCCCGCCGCGCCCGCCCGCCCGCCCGCCGCGCCCGCCCGCCGGCCGCCCGCGCGCCGCGCGAGGCGACGCACAGCGCAAGCCCGTCGGGGCGTTCCAGCGGCGCTCCGGCTGAGGGCGGCCAGCACGCCGCGGAACACGGCTGGCGGGCTTGCGTTGTGCCGTCGCGAGCCCTCCGGCGCTGGCTGAGCGAGCGGCCGCGCTCAGCCGCGCCCAAGGTCGGCGGCCCAGACTCCTGCTGCGGAGGCAGTGGTGCCGGCCGGCGCCGCCCGCGCAGCAGGAGGGACACTCCGATGACGGACGCATCGCAGAGCGGCGCCGACGAGGTGCAGCCGGGCGGGACCACGGGAGCCGAGCACGACGGCGGCGCCCAGCAGGTGGCTGCCGAGTCGCAGGACGCGATCGACGAGGCGCTCGACGGGCAGTCGCCATGGGGCGCAGACCGTCCCGTCAGCGGCGGTGCGGACGACCCGCTCGCCGGTTCGGGTGCACCCGTGGAGGGCGCCGGGGAGCCGCGCGAAGCCGTCGCGGCCGATGACGAGGACGACACCGCGCCGTAGCGAGCGTCGTGCGCCGACGAGGCCGTCGCCCGAGAGGGTGACGCCGCGAGGCACCGCGGGTACCCTGGTCGAGGCTTTTGCCCCCACCGAATGGTTGCCCGATGCGCACGAGAATCCGTCTGATCGTCGCCGCGGTGGTCGCGGCCCTCATGGGGACGCTGCTCACGGTCGCGCCGGCCACGAGCGGCGCTGATCGGGCGGTCGCGGCCGAGGCCGCCGACTTCGACCCCGGCTTCCTGGTGTCCGATCAGCAGTTCTATGACGGCGGTGCGATGACGGCCGCGCAGGTTCAGGCGTTCATCGATGCGAAGCACCCCGGCTGCGACGACGGCTACACGTGCCTCGACAGCTACGCGCAGCGCACGCCGACGATGGCGGCCGACGCCTACTGCGAGTCCCTCACCGGCAGGTCGAGCGAGACGGCGGCGAGCATCATCGCAAGCGTCGGCGCCGCGTGCGACATCTCGCAGCGCTACCTGCTCGTGCTGCTGCAGAAGGAGCAGTCGCTCGTCACGCTCCGCAACCCGACCACCATCCGCTACGAGCGGGCGACCGGCTTCGGCTGCCCCGACACCGCCCCGTGCGACTCGAGCGTCGGCGGCTTCTTCTACCAGGTCTACTACGCCGCCCGGCAGTTCAACCGGTACGCGGCGCATCCGGCCAACTACCGCCATCGCGCCGGCCAGACCAATCAGGTGCTGTTCAACCCGAACGAGGCATGCGGCTCGAGCCCCGTCTTCATCCAGAACCTCGCCACCGCCGGCCTCTACAACTACACGCCCTACCAGCCCAACGCCGCAGCCCTCGCGAACCTCTACGGCTCGGGCGACACGTGCTCCGCCTACGGCAACCGCAACACCTGGCGCATCTGGACCGACTGGTTCGGCGACCCCACGATCACGCTGCCGACGGCGACGCGCGTCTCGGGCGCCGACCGCTACGCCACCGCCGTGCAGGTCTCGCGCCGCACCTTCGCGACCACCGCTCCGGTCGTCTACCTCGCGAGCGGCCAGGACTTCCCCGACGGGCTCGCCGCCGGACCCGCCGCCGCGCACGAGGGCGGCCCGGTGCTGCTGACGCCCCAGGGCTCCATCCCGCAGGCGGTGCTCGACGAGATCCGGCGCCTGCGGCCCGCGAAGGTCGTCATCGTCGGCGCCGAGCCGTCGGTGTCGGCCGCGGTGCAGGCCGCGGTGCAGGCGCTCGACCCGAATCGCGAGGTCGTGCGGCTCGGCGGCGTCAACCGCTACGAGACGAGCCGGCTCATCGCCGAGCACGCCTTCGACGCGGCCGCGTCGGCCTTCGTCGCCACGGGCATCCGCTTCCCCGACGCGCTCGCGGCCGGCCCGGCCGCGGCGCTGCGCGACGGCCCGGTGCTGCTCGTCGACGGGCGGGCGGCGCATGTCGACGCGGCGACGCTCGCCACGTTGCAGGATCTGGGGGTCGGATGGGCCGGAGTGGTCGGCGACGCCTCCTCGGTCTCGCAGGGCATCGCGGCCGGCATCGGCGCGGCGGGCCTCACAGTGCAGCGCTACGCCGGCAGCGACCGCTACGCGACGGCCGTGCAGCTCTCGCGCCTCTTCAGCGACGTGAGCGCCGCCTACGTCGCGAGCGGCACGGGCTTCCCCGACGCGCTCGCCGGTGCCGCGGCCGCCGGCGCGACCGGCGCGCCGCTGCTGCTCACCGGTCCGAGCTGCATGCCGGCCACGACGCGCAGCGCGCTCATCGCGTTCATGCCCGACGACGTGCTCGTGCTCGGCGGCACGCCCACGATCAGCGAGGCCTCCGCGCAGTACACGAGCTGCTGAGGCGGCCGGCGCCCGAGCCCCAGTCGCGGCAGCCGCGTCAGCGCGACGGCACCCGCGCCCGCACGAGCCAGCCGCCCCGCGAGCGCGGCCCCACCTCGAGCGCGCCGCCGAGCGCCGCGATCCGCTCGCGCATGCCGACGAGCCCGGCGCCCGCGCCGTGCCATCCCGGGCCGCCGCCGTGCCCGTCGTCGGCGACCTCGACCTCGAGCTCGTCGTCGAGGAAGCGCACGCGCACGTCGACCTGCGCCATCGGGCCGGCGTGCTTGCGCGCGTTCGTGAGGGCCTCCTGCACGACCCGATAGGCGCCGAGGCCCACCATCGGCGTCACCGGGCGCGGCTCGCCGATCGTCTGCAGCCCCACCCGCTGGCCGCTCGCGACGGCCGAGGCGACGAGCTCGGGCAGCGCGTCGAGGTCGGGCGCGCCGGTGGGCTCGTCCTCCGAGCGCAGCGTCACGACGAGCGACCGCAGCTCGCCGATCGCGTCGCGAGCCGACTGCTCGACGTGCCGCAGCGCATCCGCCGCCCGCTCGGGGTCGGCCGCGAGCACCCGCCGCGCGGCACCGGCCTGCACGCCCATCGCCGACACGTGGTGCGCGACGACGTCGTGCAGCTCGCGGGCGATGCGCAGCCGCTCGAGCGAGACGGCCTGGTCGGCGAGCAGCGCCTGCTGCGCCTGGATCTCGGCGTGCGCGGCGGCGAGCTGCTCCTGCTCGAGGGCGGCGCGCCAGGCGCGGTCGCCGAAGATCCAGCCGCCGCCGAAGTAGGCGGCGTTGATGACCACCTGGATCATGAGCAGCGCGAAGTAGGCGGCCACGCCGCGCTCGCCGGTCTCGGGCTCCAAGAAGCCGCGGATCGCCGAGACCGCCAGCCACACCGCCATCGCGACGACGATCACGACGCGCGACCAGTGCGCGAGGCGGCGATTCGCCTCCCACGCGCCGATCGAGTAGATGCCCATGAAGAGCGCCACCTGCGACACGTACAGCTCGAGCGCGCCCGCCTCGCCGGCGACGATGTAGATGACGATCTGCGCCGCAGCGACCGGCACCGGGTGCCGGCGGCGCAGCACGAGGGGCGCGGCGAGCAGCACGGCCGCGAGCATCGGCGCCCACAGCGGCACCTCGGTGAGCTGCAGCCCGGTCGTGGCGCTGAGCGCGACCATCACGCACCCCGCGGCGGCGAGCGCGATCGCGAGGATCGTGTCGGATCGCAGCGATCTCGCATCTAGGGCTCGGCGCACCTTCCGAGCCTAGGCGCGCGCCTCGCGGGCCCGCCTCCGCCGGCGGGCGGATGCGCCCGGTCGCCTCCGTCGGGCGGGGGAGGGCCGGCTTGGGGCGCGCCCGGGTGCCCGGCGCCTCGCCCCCTCGCGCACAACGCAAGCCCGCGAGCCGCGTTCCGCGGCGGATGGGGCGGGCGGCCAGGTTCCGCCGCCGGGTGGGCCGTGCGGGCTTGCGTTGTGCTGGTGGGGGATCGGCGCCCTCGAGGCGCGTGGTGCCGCCGGCGCGGCGCGCCCGCGGTGTAACCGGCCGGTGCGACCTGGACAATCCGGGATGTGGACCTCTCGCAGACCGACGCGCAGCTGTGGCGCGCCGTCGTGCGAGGGGACGGGGTCGCGTTCGCGGCCATCTTCGACAGGCACGGCGATCGCGTGTGGCGGCACGCCTGGAGACTGATGCAGCACCGGCAGGACACCGAGGACGTCACGGCGGCCGCGTTCGCGGAGGCGTGGCGGCGTCGGGCGCGCGTGCGGATCGTCGACGACTCGGTGCTCCCCTGGTTGCTCGTCACGACGACCAACTGCGCGCGCAACGCTCGCCGCAGCATCCGCCGCAACGAGCGGCTCATCGCGCACATCCCGCTCGGCCCCGACGCGCCGGACACGGCGGACGTCGCCGCCGACCGGCTCGAGCGGCTCGACGCCGGGTCGGCGGTCGCGCAGGCGCTGCGCGAGCTGCCGGAGGCGGATGCGCGGCTCATCGCGCTCGTGATGCTCGAGGGGCTGCCGCTCGCGGACGCCGCCGCGGCGATGGGCGTCGGCTACGGGGCGGCGAAGACCCGCATCCACCGCGCGAAGCAGCGCCTCCGCGGCCGCCTCGAGGCCGCCGGCGCCCGACTCGATGAGGTGAGCGCATGAGCCAGCAGCAGCCGCCGCGCATGAGCGAGGAGTTCCGCGACCGTATGCGCGCAGGGCTGTCGACGATGGCGCCGCACGAGCGGCTGCGGGAGCGCAGGCGCAACCGGGCGCTCGTGGGCGGATCGGCGGCAGCCGTGGTCGTCATCGTCGGCGCGGTCGTCGCCGTGCAGGGCGTGCGCGGCACGCTGCTGCAGGATGAGGCGGCACCGCCTCCGCCGCCGATGCCCTCCGTCGCCGAGACGCTCGTGCCGACGCCGACGCCGGCGCCGAGCGCGACGCCGTCGCCCCAGCCGACGGCACCGGCCGCGACGCTCGAGCCGGGCACCGTGACTCCGCCGCCGCAGGAGACCGTGGAGCCCGATCCGACCACCCCGCGCGAGGCGATCGTGGGCGAGCTCATCACGGGCGGCCCGCAGCCCGTCGCAGGCGAGCTCTACGACATCGCGATCAGCTGCACCTCGCCGCAGGAGGTCTGGATCGACGACGGCGGGGTGCCCGACGACGGCACCGCGAGCTGGCGCACCCTGCTGTGCGGCGTCGACGCCGCCGGCTTCATCGACTACGCCGTGCCCGGCACCCACGCGCGGGTCTTCGCGCAGGTCGCCCCCGGCGACCCCATGCCGCACGTCGAGCGCCGCCTCCACGGCGGGACCTTCACCGCGGAGCAGGAGGCTGCGCTGCGGGCGTCCGGCACGAGCCTCGTCGACGCGGTCGTCTGGTGCGGCACGACGACGGGCACGGTCTCGATCGGTGCTGCGACCGCGGAGTGCGTGCCGAACGAGGCCGCGGTGATCGACGATGTCGAGTCGCCTGACGTGCTCACGCAGCTCGCCGGGCCGCCGGGGGCCAAGCTCTGGGTGATCCTGCAGCTGCAGTAGCCGAGCCTCGCGCCCCCGAAACTGGGGGAGTGCGCTCCGCTCGATCCGGGCGGACAATCCCGCCATGCGCACCCCGCCGCGTCGCCGGGTGGCGACGATCACGCTCGCGGCGATCGCGTTCGGCCTGGCGACGGGGCTCGGGGCGTGCGCGCAGGTCGGCGGGCCGCCGCCGACGCCCGGCGAGACGCAGGGCGCGCCGAGCCCGGGGGTCGAGCCGGTGCCCTCGGGCAGCCGGTCGCCGGAGCCGTCGGCCGCACCTGGCAGCGGCCCGACCGCGACGCCGACCCCGGCCGCCGACGGGACCGAGGTCGCCACGCGCAACGGCACCATGCTCATCCGCGTGCCCGACGGCTGGCAGGTCGATGACCGCAGCGGCCTCGAGGTGGGCGCCGAAGGAGGGCAGGCGTGGGCCAACCGGCTCATCGTCACGGGCCCCGGCGGCGAGCGGCTCGTCTACGCCGACGGTCCTGGCGTCGAGCCGATGCCGGAGACGAGGGATGCGCGCACGGGAATCGTCGTGCGCCGCGAGATCGCGGGCGGGCTGGCCGCCGTCGCCTTCTGGGAGCAGCCGCCCGACGGCATGTTCGTGCCGTGCGTCGCGCTGCTGCGCGCCGACGCCGAACCGTCGAGCGCGGGGACGGTCGCGTTCCACGGCGTCGAGCGCGCGCATGCCCTCACCTTCTGGATCGAGGAGGAGGCGCCGCGCTTCGCGACGCAGGCGCAGGTCGAGGCCTACCTCGCACAGCCGGCGGTGGCGGGCGCGCTCGACGTGATGGCGACGGTGCGCCTCGACCTCGTCGACCCCTTCGCGCTGCCGGCCGACGTGGGCGTCGTCGCCGGCGGCACGACGCTGCTGCCGTTCGAGACGGCGAACGGCACATCGAGCATGCTCGTGCCGGTGGAGTGGCGCATCGACGTGGCGGGCGAGCGCGTCGCGGCCGCGGGCGGCGGCGAGCTGTGGCGCAACCGGGTCCCGCTCGCGCTCCCCGACGGCACCCCCGTGCTCGTCTACGCAGACGAGGCGCTCCTGTCGCCGGGCGCGTCGCCGGGGCCCCAGTGGCGCATCGGCGAGGTGCGCCCGACCGCCGACAACTGGGAGGCGGCGTCGTGGGCGGTCGAGCGCGAGGGCGGGAGCCCGTTCGTCGGCGTCGGGCTCACGGATGCGGGCGGCGGCCAGTGGCCGCACGGCACGGTGTGCAGGCCCACGCTCTGCCGCGCGTTCGGCAGCGCCCCGCTCACCGGCGACGACGTCGGCGCCGAGCACGCGGTCGCGTGGTTCGACAGCGACCTCGAGGAGCTCATGCTGCTGACGGTCGCGTCGCTCGACGCGCTGCACGACGACCCGGCGCGGATGCCGCCCGACTGAGGGGGGGCGGAGCCGAGCCGAGCCGCGAGGCCGACCGTCCGTCAACCGGCTCCGCGTGCGCCCGACCGGACTATCCGGCCGGCGCCGCACGGAGCCGGTTGAGCGACGGGCATTCGCGAGCCGCGGGCCGCGGGCAGCCGAGGCTCAGCCGACGATCGGATGCGCCCCGGTCAGCCCGCGCCCGCGCCGCGGGAACGCCAGCATCACCGCGCCGCTCAGCACCCAGACGGCGCCCGAGCCGGCGAGCAGCAGCAGCGGCTCGACGCCCGCGAGCGCGCCCGCGATCGCCGTGCCGAGCGCGGCCGCGGCGCCGCGCAGCGCCGCGCCCACGGTGAACACCTGGGCGACCACGGACTCCGGGGCCTCGGTGCGGCGCAGCAGCAGCATCGCTGCCGTCGGCGCCGCGGTGCAGAGGCCGGAGAGGCCGACGAGCGCGATCGTCCACCACAGGCCCAGGTCGAGCGCGGCGGCGATCGTGGCGAGGCCGGTGAGGGCGTAGCCGAGGCCCATCGTCGCGTGCGCCGAGAGCACCGGCGGCCGCAGCGGCTCGAGCGCGGCGCCGAGCAGCGCTCCGACGGCGAAGGCCGCGACGATCAGGGCGCTGAGCGACGCGTCGCCGGTGGCGGCGAGCGCGATGCCGAGCGCGGCGATCGGCATGATGCCGCGGCCGAGCTCGGCGAGGGTGCCGGATGCGGTGACGACCGCGAGCGTGCGTCGCGTCGAGAGGGCCACGATGCCGGCCGCCATGGAGCGCAGCAGCCCGGCGCGCTCCGCCGCGCGAGGCTGCACGGGCAGCAGCGCGAACGCGGCGGCCGAGGCGAGCGCGACGACCGCCATCGCGATGAGCGCCGCGCGCGGCCCGAGCGTGGGCGCGAGCACGGCGACGGCTGCCGGGCCGGCGACGCCGCTCACGTTGTAGCTCAGTGCGTCGAGCGCGTACGCGCGCCGCGCATCCGACCCCGGTGGGGCCACGAAGCTCGACAGCCCGCCGAAGCCGAAGGGCGTCAGCAGGCCGCTCACGACGAGCGCCGCCGCGACCGCCCAGACGGGCACGGGCCCGAGCCCGGCGGCGACGCCGAAGGCGAGCCCGGTGCCGGCGGCGGCCGCCATCATCAGCGCGCGCGGGTGCCGGGCGCCGTCGAGCAGGGCGCCGACGAGCGGGGCCGCGACGATGCCGGGCAGCATCGACAGCGCCACGAGCAGCGCGCCGAGCGCGATGTCGCCGGTGACGGCGACGGCGAGGATCGGGATGGCGATCTGCGCGCCGCTCGAGGCGGCGCGGATCGGCACGGATGCGGCGAGCTGGCGGGGGCCGCCCATCGCGGCCCCCGCCGGCTCGCCCGCCGCAGCGGGATGCGGCGCGGGCGTCACTCCGAGACGGGCACGATGAGCCCGCCCCACGTCTCGAGGATGTACGCCTGCGTCTCCTCCGACGTCAGCAGCTCGTAGAGCGCCTCGACGCGGGGGTCGTCCTCGAGCTCGGGCGTGGTGGCGAGGATGTTGAAGTACTCGGAGTCGTCGCCCTCGGTGAGGATCGCCTGCTCCTGCGTGAGGCCGGCCGGCAGCGCGAACGAGGCGGTGACGAAGACCGCGTCGTTGTCGGGCAGCGCGAGCGGCAGGGTGGCGTTCTCGACCTCGGTGAACTGGAAGTTCGAGGGGTTCTCGGTGATGCCGTCGAGGTTGGTCGCGTCGTCGGCGATCTCGATGAGGCCCTCGGCCGCGAGGATCTCGAGCGCGCGCGCCTCGTTGGTCGGGTCGTTGGGGATGGCGATCGTGGCGCCCTCGCCCAGCTCGTCGATCGACGTGAGCGACTCGGAGTAGAAGGCGGCGGCGGGCAGGTAGACCTCGCCGACCGAGACGAGCGAGCCGCCGGCCTGCGAGTTGTACGTCTCCATGAACGTCGCGTTCTGGAAGAGGTTGGCCTCGGTCGAGCCGTCGGTGAGCGCCGGGTTGGGGGTGTTGTAGTCGGTGAACTCGACCCACTCGATGTCGAGCCCGGCCTCGGCGGCCAGGTTCTCGTCGACCCAGGTGAGCATGTCGCCGGCCGGCACGGGCAGCGCGCCGACGCGGATCGTGCCGAGCGAGCCGTCCTCGGGCGCCTCGGTCTCGGCGGGGGCGCCCGACGAGCAGGCGGCGAGGGCGAGCGCGGCGGCGCCGGCGACGACGGTGGTCGCCACGCGGCGACGGAGGGTGCTGGTCATGGTGGTTCCTTACGGGGTGCTGCCCGACGGATGCGTCGGGGTGCGGGAGGAGGGGAGGGCGAGGTCGGCGTCGAGGTGGGCCTGCGCATCGGCCGTCGCGTCCTTCTTGGGGCCGCGACGGGTGGGCTGCGCGCCGAGCCGCTTCGCGAGCGCGGTCAGCGCCCACTGGATCAGCTGCACGAGGGCGAACAGGATGATGACGACGAACACGATGTGGATCCAGCTGTAGCGCTGCATGCCGTAGGTGAGGGCGACGTTGCCGAGCCCGCCGCCGCCGACGACGCCGACCATCGCCGAGAAGTTGATGATCGACGTGATGGTGGTGGCGGTGCCGAGCAGGATCGCGGGGGTCGCCTGCGGCAGCAGCACGCGGCGCACGAGCAGCCAGCGGCTGGCGCCGAGCGACTCGGCCGCCTCGAACAGCCCCGGGTCGACCTCGCGCACGGCGATCTCGACGACGCGCACGAAGAACGGGATGGCGACGAGCGTGAGCGGCACGATCGCGGGGCCGGTGCCGATGAACGAGCCGAGCAGCCAGCGGGTGACGGGGATGAGCGCGATCATCAGCACGATGAACGGCACCGAGCGGCCGAGGTTGACGATGAAGCCGAGCAGCCCGTTGACGACCCGGCCGAGCGCGCGCGAGCCGAACGGCGCCTCGAGGAAGCGCCCCTGCTCGGTGCCGACGAGGATGATGCCGAGCGGCAGGCCGACGACGAACGTGATCGCCATCGCGATCGCCGTCATGTAGACGGTCTCCCACGTGCCCTCGAGCAGCACCTGCATGAGCTGCGGCCAGAAGGTGGGGGCGGCGGGGTCGATCATGCGAGCACCTCCCAGGCGGTGACGCCCTGCGCGGTGAGCGAGTCGATCACCTTGAGGGCGACGGATGCGTCCCCGGGCACGGCGAGGCGGGTGCGGCCGGCCTGGTGGCCGCCGATGGTCTCGAGCGCCGCACCGAGGATGGACACGTCGAGCCCGAAGTCGCGCGCGAGCTGCGCGATGACGGGGCGGTCGGCGCTCAGCCCGGTGTAGGTGACGTCGATGATGCGGTGGTGGGGGATGTAGTGCGCCTCGCCCACGGGGAACAGCTCGGCGGCGACGCGGCTGCCGGGCGTGCGGATGAGGTCGTCGAGCGAGCCCTGCTCGATGACGCGGCCGGTCTCCATGAGGGCGGCGGCGTCGCAGATGCGCTTCACGACGTCCATCTCGTGGGTGATGAGCAGCACGGTGAGGCCGAGCTCGCGGCTGAGGCGCTGGATGAGCTCGAGGATCGAGCGGGTCGTCTCGGGGTCGAGCGCGCTGGTGGCTTCGTCACTGAGCAGCACATCCGGCCCGCTCGCCAGCGCCCGGGCGATGCCGACGCGCTGCCGCTGGCCGCCGGAGAGCTGCCCGGGGCGGTCGTCGGCGCGGTGCGCGAGGCCGACGAGGTCGAGCATCTCGAGCGCCTTCGGCCGGCGATCCTTCTTCGGGGCGCCGGTCGCCTCGAGCGCGAACTCCACGTTCTGCGCGATGGTGCGGTTGCCGACGAGGTTGAAGTGCTGGAAGACCATGCCGATCTGGTGACGCGCCTGCAGCAGCGCCTTGCCCTCGAGCGCGGTCACCTCGACGCCGTCGACGACGACCCGCCCGGAGTCGGGCCGCTCGAGCGCGTTGACGGTGCGCAGCAGCGTGGACTTGCCGGCGCCCGACTGCCCGACGACGCCGAAGATCGAGCCGCGCGGCACCTCGATCGACACGTCGTCGAGCGCGACGACGGCGTCGGGGCCGTCGCCGAAGCGGCGGCTGACGTGCTCGATCGAGATCATGGAGGGCTCCCGCTGGGTCGGTGGGCTGCCCTCAATCCTCTCACGCTGTCTGATAGCGCGGCGGGATGTGACGGAGTGTGACATCTCTCCCCGCTGGTCGAGTAGCCGTGCAACGCGCGGCGTATCGAGACCGTCGCCGCGCAAGTCATAGGGTGGAAAGAACCCGGGGAGGCGTCCGTGAAGAAGCAGATCAACGTCGTCGGCGCGGTCATCGTCAAGGATGGCGAGATCCTGTGTGCCCAGCGAGGCGGAAGTGGCTCGCTAGCGGGCATGTGGGAGTTCCCCGGCGGCAAGATCGAGCCGGGCGAGACGCCGCAGGAAGCGCTGCTGCGCGAGATCGACGAAGAGCTGACGTGTGAGGTGCGCGTTGGCGCCCACGTCGAGACGACCGCCTACGACTACGACTTCGGCGTCGTCACACTGACGACCTTCTACTGCGAGCTCGTGTCTGGCACACCGTCGCTGACGGAGCACGCCGCCGTCCGCTGGCTGTCGCCGGCTGACCTCGAGTCGCTGGAGTGGGCGCCGGCCGACCTCCCTGCGGTCGCCCGGATTCAGCACGACTACGCAGTCAATGTCGCCTGACGGCAGCAGCATCAACCCCGAGCTGGAACTCGACGTCAGCTACGGCTATCTCAGCCGCGCCGGACGAGCGCCGCGGAAGGCGCACCCGCAAGTCATCGTCAACAGCGACGGTGACTCGATGCTGCGGGCGCTGCGAGAGGAGCTGAAGCAGAGCTCCGGCTTCACGTTCTCGGTCGCCTTCATCTCGCCAGGCGCGATCGCGCTGTTGAAGCAGGAGCTGGTCGAGTACGGGGGTCAGGGACGCATCGTCACGTCTGACTACCTTGGCTTCAACTCCCCAGCGGCCTTCGGGGAGCTGCTCAACCTTGCGCGGCTGGGCATCGACGTGCGATTGCACCAACGCTCAGAGTTCCATCCCAAGGGTTACGTCTTCGAGCACCCCGACCGGGTGACGGCGTTCGTGGGGAGTTCGAACCTGACGAAGGCGGCGCTGACGTCGACCCATGAGTGGAACCTCCGGGTCTCGTCGGCGCCCTCGAGTGATCTGACTTACCAGTTCGGTCAGCTCGTTGAGCAGCAGCTTGCAGACTCGGTCCCGCTCACGGCTGAGTGGGTACAGCGCTATGCCGAGCAGTACGTAGCTCCGTCTAGGAACAAGACGTCTGCGGTCGAGCGCGCACTGCGTCGTCAGCTCGAGACTTTGCCCCAGAGTGATGAGCTCCCGACGCGGGACTCGCCTCCAGCTCAGCGACCGAACCCGACTCATCAGATCGTGGCTAACGCGATGCAGCAAGAAGCGCTCATCGCAATCGACGAGATGCGACGCGACGGCAAGCGCCGAGCAGTCGTCATCTCGGCGACGGGTACCGGCAAGACCATCTTGTCGGCGCTCGATGTCCGGGCAGTTGCACCCGAGCGAATGCTCTTCGTCGTGCACCGCGAGCAAATCCTGGACCGGGCCATCCAGGAGTTCCAAAGGGTTCTGGGAGCACCGTCCGCGGAGTTCGGGAAGTTGACTGGATCGGTCAAGCAGGTTCACGCCCGCTACCTCTTCGCCACAGTGCAGACGCTGTCTCGCCCGGATGTGCTTGGCTCCCTCGCCCCGGACGCCTTTGACTACATCTTGATCGATGAAGTCCATCGAGCCGGTGCCGCTTCGTATGCGCGCCTGCTCCAGCACTTCACACCGAGCTTCCTACTCGGGATGACGGCGACACCAGAGCGCAGCGACGGTTTCAACGTCTTCGAGCTCTTCGACTACAACGTGCCGTACGAGATTCGTCTGAACAAGGCGCTTGAAGCGGACATGCTCGTGCCGTTCCACTACTTCGGTGTCACCGATGTCGAGTTCGATGACGGGTCGACGGTCGATGAGCTTTCTTCCCTCGGGCGGCTGTCTTCTGCGCTTCGAGTGGACCACATCGTGCACGCCATCTCGACGTACGGTCACGCCGGCGTGCCCGTGCGCGGCCTCATCTTCTGCAGCCGGAAGGACGAAGCACACGCGCTCTCTGAAGCGCTGAACGAACGCTCGGTCTTCGGGCGCCGGCTGCGCACTGTCGCCCTCACCGGCGACGACTCGGTCGCCCGCCGCGAGCAGGTGGTGCAGCAGCTGGAAACAGGAGAGCTCGACTACGTCTTGACGGTGGACATCTTCAACGAAGGCGTCGATATCCCGTCGGTGAATCAGGTCGTGATGCTACGCCAGACGCAGTCCGCGATTGTGTTCGTGCAGCAGCTGGGGCGGGGGCTTCGGAAAGCCGAGGGGAAGGAGTACCTCGTTGTCATTGACTTCATCGGCAACTATGCCAACAACTTCCTCATCCCAATCGCGCTGTTCGGCGACGACTCGCTGAATCGCGAGTCGGTGCGGCAGCACCTGATCTCGGCCGAGGAACTCGGGGTCGTGGCGGGGGTCTCGAGCGTCAGGTTCGACCGGATCGCTCAGGAGCGCGTGCTTCGCTCGCTAGCCGAGACGCAACTCGACAGCCTTCAACGGCTCAAGCAGGCCATCGAGACCCTTCGCAATCGACTCGGCCGGCTCCCTGCTCTCCATGATTTCCTGCGTTTCGAGTCCGCCGACCCGATGGTGGTCGCGACGCGTCTGGGCAATTACCCGACCCTGCTTGAGCGCCTCACCAAGACGCCAACTGGTATGACGAGCGCGGAACTTCGCGCGCTCACCTTCATGTCGACGGAAGCGCTCGGCGCGAAGCGCGTCGATGAACTCTTGACGCTCAAGCTGCTGCTCGAAGAGGGACCCGTCTCGCGGGCGCGGCTCGCTAGCGAACTTGCACCGTTCGCGCACTCGGATCCCGCCCGGCACGCGGACAGCGCCGTCCGGGTGCTGTCGCTCGCCTTTGCCACCGAGATGGAACAGAAGAAGTACGGGCTCGGTGTCGTGCGTGTGCTCGAAGATGGGCGGCTGGCTCTAGAGACGGCCTTCGCTGACTCTTACATGCAGTCGAACGATTTCCGAGTAGCGATAGACGACCTGATTACGACCGGACTAGAGCTCGTTCGGGCCCGCTACACCATCGGCTCGCCGTTCACGGCTGGGCGCCAGTACTCACGCAAGGACGCGGTTCGGCTACTTCTGTGGCCCAAAAATTCGTCGTCCACCGTCTATGGCTACAAGGTGGATCGCGAGTCTGGGACATGCCCAATCTTCAATACGATGCACAAGTCCGACGAGATCGCCGCGAGCACCGCCTACGAAGACGAACTGCTCGACCGGTCAACGATGCGCTACTTCTCGAAGAGCAAGCGCACGCTCCAGAGTCCGGATGTTTCAGCGATGCTTTCCGGTTCGGTGGACCTGCACGTGTTCGCGAAGAAGAGCGACGCTGACGGTTCAGCGTTCTACTACCTCGGTCAAGCAGATGCTGCTGCTCCGGAGCAGACGAGCATGCCTGACGACCACGGCAACCTACTGAGTGTGGTCCGCATGGTTCTGCGGTTCCGGGAGCAGATAGAAGCCGGCATCTTCGACTACTTCCAGCCGGTCGTGACCGAGGGCGCATAACCGCAGAGGGCCGGTCGGCCCGCGATGGGGACCGGTAGGGCGGATAGCCTCGCAGCATGGACGAGCAGACGATCACGCCGGTGGAGCTCTCGCGCGAGCTCGGCATGGACCGCAGGGGCAAGCAGATCCGCGGGTTCCTGCGGAACCCGACGGATGGGGGCGGTCCGTTCGAGGGGCATGAGATCGGGACCGAGTGGCACCTGACGCGTGAGCAGGCCGACCGGATCCGGAAGCACTTCTCGAAGGAGTAGGTGGTCTCGACTCGGTCGGCGCGCTGCGCGCGGCGACCGGCTCGACCAGCGGGTCGGGTGGTCTCGACTCGGTCGGCGCGCTGCGCGCGACGACCGGCTCGACCAGCGGGTCGCGTGGTCTCGATACGCCGACGGGCTGGGCCCGTCGGCTACTCGACCAGCGGGTGGTGGGGCCGGGCGCTGCGCGCGGCGACCGGCTCGACCGGCGGGTCGGGTGGTCTCGATACGCCGACGGGCTGAGCCGGTCGGCTACTCGACCAGCGGGTGGGGCCGGGGAGCGGGCAGCGGAGAAGGGGGAGCGGGCGGCCGCATGCTCGCGGCGTGCTGTCTGATAACTACGATGGGCGGGTGCCGCGGGTCGTCCGCCTCGGCTCGACCTGACAGGAAGGCGTCCCTCGTGGCACCCAACCCGCACTCCGAGCAGACCGAGGCCGTCGCATCCGACGCCCTCGCGCCCACGCCCAGCAAGAAGCTGAAGTCGCGGCACGTGACGATGATCGCCCTCGGCGGCATCATCGGCGCGAGCCTCTTCGTCGGCTCGGCCAACGTGATCCTCTCGGCCGGGCCCGCCGCGATCCTGTCGTACCTCGGAGGCGGGCTCATCGTCTTCCTCGCCATGCGCATGCTCGGCGAGATGGCCGCGGTGCGCCCGGCCGTCGGCTCCTTCATGGAGTACGCCCGCGTCGGCCTCGGCGACTGGGCCGCGTACATCGTGGGCTGGCTGTACTGGTACTTCTGGGTGGGCGTCATCGCCTACGAGGCGGTCGTCGGCGGCGGCATGCTGAACGCCTGGTTCCCGGCGCTGCCCGCCTGGGCCGGCTCGCTGATCCTCCTCGCGATCTTCGTCACCACCAACCTCATCTCGCTGCGCGCGTTCGGAGAGACGGAGTTCTGGCTCGCCAGCATCAAGGTCGTCGCGATCGTCGTCTTCCTCGGCGCCGGTCTGCTGTTCGCGTTCGGCCTCTGGCCCGACTCGACCCTGTCGGTCGCCAACCTCTGGCAGCACGGCGGCTTCATGCCCAACGGCTTCGGCGTGGTCGTCTCATCGATCGCGCTCGTGCTCTTCGCCTACTTCGGCGCCGAGATCGCCGTGATGGCGGCGGCCGAGTCGGAGGACCCCGCAAAGGGCATCCGCCAGGCCGCCAACACCGTCATCTGGCGCGTGATGCTCTTCTACGTCGGCGCGGTGCTCGTGATCGTGATGGTGGTGCCCTGGAACCAGCTGCCATCGCCCGACGAGATCCCGCCCTTCGCGTACGTCTTCAGCCTGCTCGGCATCCCGTTCGCCGAGGAGATCATGACGCTCGTCATCTTCACCGCGGTCATCTCGGTGCTGAACTCGGGCACGTACTCGGCCTCGCGGATGTTCGCGGCTCTGTCGGAGCAGAGGCTCGCGCCCGCGATCATGTCGAAGCGCTCGAAGCGCGGCGTGCCGGTCGCGGCCGTGATCGCGTCGACCGCCGGCGGCCTCGTCGCGACGCTCGTCAACTTCATCGCGCCGAGCTCGGGCATCTACGAGTTCATCATGAACTCCACCGGCCTCGTGGCGCTCTTCGTCTTCGTCTTCATCGCCGTCACGCAGTGGCGCCTGCGCGCGCGCATGACGCCGGAGGAGCAGGCGCAGCTGAAGCTGAAGGTCTGGCTGTTCCCGGTGCTCAACATCGTGCTCATCGCGGCTGCCATCGGCATCGTCGTCATCATGCTGGGCTCCGAAGGCGGGCGCGCGCAGGTGCTCACGAGCCTCATCGCGGCCGGTGCGCTCGCGCTCTTCTGGCCGGTCGTGCGGAAGAAGCTGCAGCAGGCCCGGGCGGCCGGCGAGCTCGAGGATGCGTCGGTGGCGGTGGGCTGAGGGCCCGACCCGGTCGGGCGGCTACGGCTCGACGCGGCGCAGCAGGTCGTCGGCGTCGGCCAGCTGCCGGGCGAGCTTGTCGCGCCGCGCGCGCATCTCGGTGCGGAAGAAGTCGGCGCGCTCGTCGGGCAGCGCCGACAGCGGATCGGCAGGGGAGGCGTCGATGGCGTCGGCGAGCTCGCCGATCTCGTCGAGCGTGAACCCGAAGGGCTTCATGCGCATGATGAGCCGCACCCGCTGCTCGTCGGCGGCCGTGTAGAGGCGGAAGCCGCCCTCGGTGCGGCCCGAGGCGCGCACGAGCCCGACCTCGTCCCAGTGGCGGAGCGAGCGCAGCGAGAGGCCGGTGCGCTCCGCGAGCTCACCGATGTGCATCGTCTCGTCCGTCATCCGCCACCCCCTTCAACTCTCCCCTCACGTTAGGGTAGAGTCATTCCCGGTCGAGCTCTTCGACCACGCCATCCATTCTCGCCTGTCGGCTGGATCGGCCCCGCGCGACGACGCGCTCACGCACTCTGACCTCGTTGCGGCATGCCCGCGCATCCACTCGCTCTCGAAGGAGCCCCATGACCACCACCGCGACGCGCGACCGCGCCCGCTACCGCGACAACCCATCCGTCACCACGGTGCTGCGCAACCCGCGCATGCTCACCCGCGAGGCCCTCGCCGGCCTCGTCGTGGCGCTCGCGCTCATCCCCGAGGCGATCTCGTTCTCGATCATCGCCGGCGTCGACCCCGCTGTCGGCCTCTTCTCGTCGGCCGTGATGGCGATCTCGATCGCCTTCCTCGGCGGCCGGCCCGCCATGATCACCGCGGCCACCGGCGCCATCGCGCTCGTCATCGCGCCGATCATGCGCGACCACGGCTTCGACTACTTCATCGCGACCGTGCTGCTCGCCGGCATCCTGCAGATCGTGATGGGCCTCGTCGGCGTCGCCAAGCTCATGCGCTTCATCCCGCGCAGCGTGATGGTCGGCTTCGTCAACGCGCTCGCGATCCTCATCTTCATGGCGCAGATCCCGCAGCTGGTGGATGTGCCGTGGCTCGTCTACCCGCTCGTCGCCGTCGGGCTCGTGATCCTCGTCGTCATGCCGCGGCTCACGAAGGTCGTGCCGGCGCCGCTGTTCGCGATCATCCTGCTCACGGGCGTCGTGCTGCTCTTCGGCTGGCAGGTGCCCAACGTCGGCAGCCAGGGCGAGCTGCCGCGCAGCCTGCCCTCGCTCTTCTTCCCCGACGTGCCGCTCACGCTCGAGACGCTCGGGATCATCGGCCCGACCGCCATCGCGATGGCGCTCGTCGGCCTCATGGAGTCGCTCATGACGGCGAAGCTCGTCGACGACGTGACCGACACGCACTCCGACAAGACGCGCGAGTCGTGGGGCCAGGGCGTCGCCAACGTGCTCTCAGGCCTCTTCGGCGGCATGGGCGGCTGCGCCATGATCGGTCAGACGATGATCAACGTGAAGGCCTCCGGCGCCCGCTCGCGCGTGTCGACCTTCCTCGCCGGCGTCTTCCTGCTCGTGCTGATCGTCGCGCTCGGCGACATCGTCGGGCTCGTGCCGATGGCGGCGCTCGTGGCCGTGATGATCATGGTCTCGGTCGGCACCTTCGACTGGCACTCGATCCAGCCGGCGACGCTGCGGCGCCTGCCGCTGTCGGAGACGCTCGTGATGGTGATCACCGTCGTGGTCGTCGTGCTGACCCACAACCTCGCGATCGGCGTCATCGTCGGCGTCGTCGCCGCGATGGTGCTCTTCGCCCGCCGGGTTGCGCACTTCCAGTCGGTGACGCGGGAGGTGCGCGAGTCCGACGGCGGTGCCGCCGCGCACTACACGGTCGAGGGCGAGCTGTTCTTCGCCTCCTCCAACGACCTCACGACGCAGTTCGAGTACACCGACGACCCCGACCACGTCGTCATCGACCTCTCGCGCTCCCACATCTGGGACGCATCCACCGTCGCCGCCCTCGACGCGATCGAGACGAAGTACGAGCGGCTCGGCAAGCGCGTCGAGCTGCACGGGCTCAACGCCTCGTCGGTGCAGATGCACGGGCGGATGACGCGGCAGCTGGGCGGGGAGGGCTGAGGCCCGGCGCGGGTCGGGTCGGCCGCTGGATGCCCGGCGGACGCGGGCTGCGCGGCTCGGGTTTTCGGGGCCTTGTGGGGGTCGGCGGCCGGGCGTAGCGTCCCGAGCACATCCACCTCCGGCTCCACAGAAGCGAGCACGATCATGCGCACGACCCGACACACCCGCACCGCCGCCGTCGCCATCGCGGCGGTCGCCGCCTTCACTTTCGCCGGCACCGCCGCCGCGAACGCCGCCCCCGCGATCCCGCTGAACGGCGGGCAGGAGGTTCCCGCGCCGAACGCCTTCGGCGCCCACGGATGGTTCAGCTACGAGATCGACGGCGACCAGCTCTGCTACTCGCTCCAGGTCGACGGCCTGTCGGCTCCCGCGGCCGCGGCGCACATCCACGTCGCACCGCGCAACGCCCCCGGGCCCGTGGTCGTGCCGCTCTCCGTGGAGTCTGCGACGAGCTTCGCGGTGGAGGCGTGCACGACGGCAGACCCGATGCTGCTCGCGGCCATCGAGGCGAACCCGCGCGGCTACTACGTCAACGTGCACACCCCGACGAATCCTCCGGGCGAGATCCGCGGGCAGCTGAAGTAGCGCCGCTGCCCGGGCGTCACTCGGGCGAGAAGAGCTCCTCGATGGGGCACTCGAAGACGGCCGCGAGCCGGAAGGCGACCGGCAGTGACGGGTCGAAGCGGCCCTTCTCGATCGAGATGACCGTCTGGCGCGAGACGCCCAGCTCGTCGGCGAGCCGCTGCTGCGACCAGCCGCGCTCCTGCCGCCGCTCGGGCAGCGAGTTGCGCATCAGGCGTCCGCCCGCTTCGCGAGCAGGTAGCGCACGGCCACGTCGATGCCGATGAGCGTGGCGAGGCCGAGCAGCAGGAGCCCGGTGTCGACCTGCAGGCCGGTGATCGAGAAGGCGGCGGCCGCGAGCCCGACCGTCATTAACGTGTCGCCGAAGGCGCCGCGGGCGGCCCGGTCGAACCACGCCGACTCGACCGAGTCCTCGGGGCGCTCCGTCGCATCCGTCAGGCTCGAGCGATCGACCGACGCCGCCCAGACGAGCGCGGCCGCGACCGGGAGCGTGACGACGGCCATCACGATGAAGCGCAGCCACGCGTCGCCCTGGTCGCCCTGGCCGCCGAGCGCGGCGTAGAGCGCGCCGAGGGCGCTCGCGATCGCGGCGCCGCCGAGCAGGGTCGCGGCGACGAGCGCCGGCGTGCCGCCGCCGAAGCGGGCGCGGCCGAAGCGGCTGGTGGTGCGGGTGGCGGGGGCGTCGGTCATGGCGTCTCTCTCCTCGGGGTGTCAAGGAGACCGTACAGTCAAGTCTCTTTGACTGTCAAGCGGGCTTGACGTGTTGCTGCCTGCCGGCCTGGCTACGCTGAGCCCCACACGGGAACGGGGGATGCGGTGGCTGAGGAGTCGGTCGAAGACCTGCGGGCAGAGCTCGCGGCGCTCGAGGATCCGCGCATGCGCGAGGTCAACGAGCGGCACGGCGACGACCACGGCGTCAACCTGTCGAAGCTGCGCGCGATCGCCAAGCGGCTGCGGGCGCAGCACGAGCTCGCGGTCGAGCTCTGGGCGACGGGCGACACCCCGGCGCGGCTGCTCGCGCTGCTCGTCTGCCGGCCGAAGGCGTTCACCGCCGACGAGCTCGACGCGATGCTGCGCGAGGCGCGCGCGCCCAAGGTGCACGACTGGCTCGTCAACTACGTCGTCAAGAAGTCGCCGCACGCCGAGGCGCTGCGGCAGCGGTGGTTCGACGACGCGGATGCGGTGGTCGCGAGCGCTGGATGGGCCCTGACCTCCGAGCGGGTCCGCAAGGCCCCCGACGGGCTCGACCTGCCCGGGCTGCTCGACACGATCGAGGCCGAGATGCGGGATGCGCCGGCGCGGCTGCAGTGGGCGATGAACGAGTGCCTCGCGCACATCGGCATCGCGCACCCGGCGCTGCGGGCCCGCGCGATCGCGATCGGCGAGCGGCTCGAGGTGCTGAAGGACTACCCGACGCCGCCGAACTGCACCTCGCCCTTCGCGCCGATCTGGATCGCCGAGATCGTGCGGCGGCAGGAGGGGTAGCCCCCGCCCCTCCGGTGGTCGAGCCGGACGACCACCCCTCCGCTGGTCGAGCCGGACGACCGCCGAAGGCGGCCGTCCGAGTCGAGACCACTCCGTCGCACGGAGGCGGTGGTCTCGACTCGCGCGCTTCGCGCGCGGCTCGACCAGCGGGTGCGGCAGCGGTCTCGACTCGCGCGCTTCGCGCGCTGCTCGACCAGCGGTGCGGCGCGGCAGTGGTCTCGACTCGCGCGCTCCGCGCGCGGCTCGACCAGCGGGGTGCGGCGCGGCAGTGGTTTCGACTCGCGCGCTGCGCGCGCGGCTCAACCAGCGGCGTGGGTGAAGAACGCCCCCGCCACCCGCGTCAGGTCGTGCAGGTCGCTCACGCCAGCGAGCTCGCGCGCCGAGTGCATCGACAGGATCGGGATGCCCACGTCGACCGTGCGGATCCCGAGCCGCGTCGCCGTGATCGGGCCGATCGTCGAGCCGCACGGCACCTGGTTGTTCGAGACGAACTCCTGGCTCGTGACGCCCGCCGCGTCGCACCAGCCGTGCCACGCCGCGGCGCCCGCGCCGTCGGTCGCGTAGCGCTGATTCGCGTTGATCTTCAGGATCGGCCCCGATCCGAGCACCGGGCGCACGGCCGGGTCGTGCTTCTCGGCGTAGTTCGGGTGCACCGAGTGCCCCACGTCGCTCGAGACGCACCACGACGACGCGACCGCGCGCATCCGCTCTGCCCGGTCGGCGCCCAGCGCGAGGCCGATGCGCTCGAGCACGTCCTCGAGGAACGGGCCGGCCGCGCCCGAGCGGGTCGCCGAGCCGATCTCCTCGTGGTCGAAGACCGCGAGCATCGGGATGTGGTCGCCGTCGAAGCCGTCGGCCGCGGCCGCGAGCGCGGCGACGCCGGCGTGCACGCTCGCGAGGTCGTCGAGCCGGCCGGCCGCGAGGAACGCGTCGTCGTGGCCGAAGACCGACCCGCGCGCCGCGTCGGCGACGACGACGTCGAAGCCGCGGATGCGTGCCGCATCCACCTCCGCGCCGTCGACGGATGCGGCGAGCTCGGCGAGCAGGTCGGCCGAGTCGGGCGCGCCGAGGCCCCAGACGGGCTGCGTGTGCACCTGCTTGTCGAGCGCGAAGCCCTCGTTGGCGGTGCGGTCGAGGTGGATCGCGAGCTGCGGCAGGCGCAGCAGCGGCCCGGTCGCCGCGAGCACCTCGGCGCCGTCGTCGAGCACGAGCCGGCCGGCGAGGCGCAGCTCGCGGTCGAGCCACGAGTTCAGCAGCGGGCCGCCGTAGACCTCGACGCCCGCCTGCAGCCAGCCGAGCCGGCCGGTCGTCGGCTTGGGCTTGAGCTTGAAGCCGGGGGAGTCGCTGTGGGCGCCGAAGACGCGCACCGGGGTGGTCGCGGTCGCGCCCTGCGGCACGATCCAGGCGATCACGGCGCCGTCGCGCACCACCAGGTACTTGCCCGCCTGCTCGGGCCACGCATCCGTCTCCTGCAGCGCGGCGAAGCCGGCGCCCTCGAGACGGCGGGCGACCTCGGCCGCGGCGTGGAAGCTCGAGGGGGACGCGGCGACGAAGTCGGCGAGGTCCTCGGCGTGGGTGCGGGCGGTCTCGGGCGTGGGCGCTGCGGGCACGGCGGTGTCCTCCAGGGTGACGGGGCTTCCGAGCCTAGCCGCGCCGTTCGTCGACCGGCTCAGTGCGCCGCCGGCCGGATAGTCCGGCTGCGCTGGCATCTGGCCGGTTGGCGAACGGTGCTCGCGTTGGCGCGTGACGGGCGCGCGGCTCGGTGCCGCTGCCGCCCGCCGTTGTTCAACCCGCTCCCTGGGTGTCCGACCGGATTATCCGGCCGGGCGCGCACCTGGCCGGTTGACGAACGGAGGGAGAGCCGGGCGGATGCGGTGCCCGGCTCGGGCGGGTCAGCGCGCGCGGGCGCGTGCGCGCCGCACGGCCGCCGCGATCAGCCGCCAGCCGACGAGCAGCACCAGCAGCGTGACCGTCGCGACGATCACGAACGGCAGCGCGGTGCCCTGACCGAGCAGCACGCGCAGCAGCATGCCGCCGACGACGGTGACGAGCCAGACCGGCACGCCGGTGCGCAGCGGGACGAGCGGTGCCCGCCACGCGACGCTCACGACCCAGCCGACGGCGAGCGCGACGAGGAACGGCCACGCCGTCATCGCGATGCCCCAGGCGCTGATCGCGTCGGGGCTGTGCGTCGCGAAGCCGACCCCGGCGAAGAGGGTGACGAGCGCGGCGTCGGCGAGCAGGGCGATCACCGCCGGGCGCACGGTCACCCCGGTCTCGGTCTTGTCGATCGCCACGACCCCACGCTATCCGCGGGCTCCCATGCCCCACGGCAGACAGATGTGCGGGCAAGGGCTCGCAACCTGGGCGGATGACAGCCGATGCTCACACATCTGCCGGCGACCCGGCGCTGAGCCTCAGCGCAGCGCGCGCTTGATCGACTCGCGCTCCGCCTCGAGCTTGCGCACGCGGCGGCTCAGCTTGATGAGCCGGATCGAGCCCAGCAGTGCCGCCACGAGCACGCCCGCGATCGCCGCGAAGAGCATCGCCACGCCCAGCGGCAGGCTGAACTCGAAGCCGAGGTAGGCGAAGTCGGCCGGCACGTTGTTCTGCAGGATGAAGATGAGCAGCAGCACGAGGATGAGCGCACCGAGGATGAGCGCGATCCATGTGCCGCCGCTCACGCCCTGCTTCTGGTGCCCGTCGAGCGAGGAGTCGAGCACGACGCGCGGGCGGTCGTCGTGCACCGGGGTCGTGCTCGCCGTGGTGTCGGCGGTCGTGCCCGTCGTGGCACCGGAGGCGGGCATCGCGGCCGTCGTGCGGGTCGGCTCGGCGGGCGAGCGGGTGCCGTCGGTGCGGCGGATGTCTCGGTCGTCGGCGTCGGACGTGGCGTCCATGCGGCTGCTCTCCTCAAGTCGCGGCGGTGCTGCGGGTCTCTCTGCTCGGAGCGTACGCCTGCACGCTGGACGCCAGCGGGCAGCGCCCCGCGACGGCTATCGCGGGCGCGGTGCGGGCGGCGGCGGCACGGGCTTGGCCAGCAGCACGTCGGCCAGGGCGATCTCGACGTCGCCGCGACGAGTGGCGACCGTGCACCTCACCGCGTCGAGCGCGACCAGGTCGCCGAGCGCATCCGTCGCCCGGTGCGTGTCGCCGTGGAGGCGGTGGCGCACGACGACGCGGGTGCCGAGGGGGAGGGCGGCGAGCGAGTCGGCGGCGCTGGTCACGGGGTGGTCTCGAGACGCGGCCTGCGGCCGCTCCTCGACCAGCGGGAGGGGAGACTCGACCAGCGGGAGGCGAGACGCGGCCCGCGGCCGCTCCTCGACCAGCGGAGGCTCGAGGGAGTGGTCACCACGACCCCGGCGCGTAGTCCTTCAGGAAGACGCCGAAGAGGTCCTCGCCCGCCTCGCCGCGCACGATCGGGTCGTAGACGCGGGCGGCGCCGTCGACGAGGTCGAGGGGCGCGTGGAAGCCCTCCTCCGCGAGCCGCACCTTCGTGAAGTGCGGCCGCTCGTCGGTGATCCAGCCGGTGTCGACGGCGGTCATGAGGATGCCGTCGCGCTCGAACATCTCGCGCGCGCTCGTGCGCGTGAGCATGTTGAGCGCGGCCTTCGCCATGTTCGTGTGCGGGTGGCCCGGGCCCTTGTAGCCGCGGCCGAAGACGCCCTCCATCGCCGAGACGTTCACGATGTAGGTGCGGCGCGCGGTCGAGGCGGCGAGCGCCGGCCGCAGCTTCGACACCAGCAGGAACGGCGCCGTCATGTTGGCCAGCTGCACCTCGAGCATCTCGAGCGGCTCGACCTGGTCGACGTGCTGCGTCCAGCTGTTGATGTGCTCCTCGTCGGGCACGAGCCCGCCGGCGTCGATCGCCGTGCCGGCGGCCAGCCGCTCGAGCGACGACGAGCCGGCGGCCATCGCCTGCTGCGTGAGCTCGTCGGCCGTGCGGGCGGCGCTCGCGAGGATCGGATGCGCCGCGACCGAGGCGGCGAGGGCGAGCGGATGCGCGTCGTTCGTGTGCCCGAAGGTCACGAGCTCGGGGAGCGGGCCGTCGGGCAGCGGCGCGAGCTCGGCCTCGACGAGCGGCGCGTAGGCGCCGGGGGAGCGCCGCACGGTCTGCGCCGCGTTGTTGATGAGGATGTCGAGCGGCCCGGCCGCGGCGACCTCCTCGGCGAGCCCGACCACCTGCGCCGGGTCGCGCAGGTCGATGCCGACCACCTTGAGCCGGTCGAGCCACTCGCCCGAGTCGGGCAGCGACGAGAACCGCCGCACCGCATCCCTCGGGAACCGCGTGGTGATGGTCGTGTGGGCGCCGTCGCGCAGCAGCCGCAGCGCGATGTGCATGCCGATCTTCGCCCGGCCGCCCGTGAGCAGCGCGCGCTTGCCGGTGAGGTCGGTGCGGGCGTCGCGCTTGGCGTGGCTCATGGCCGCGCACGTCGGGCAGAGCTGGTGGTAGAACGCGTCGACGAGCGTGTACTGCTGCTTGCAGATGTAGCAGCCGCGCGAGCGGATGAGCGTGCCGGCGGTGGGCGCGGCCGCCCTGGTGGCGAGGGGGATGCCCCGGGTCTCGTCGTCGATGCGGTCGGGCGCTCCCGTGGCGGTCGCGGCGACGACGGCGCGGTCGGCGGCCTGGATGCGCGCGTGCTTCGCCTTGCGGCTCGCGAGCTTGACCTCCTTGAACATGTTGGCCGTCGCCTGCCGCACGGCGACGTAGGCGGGGTCGTCGCGATCCATGCGGTGGAGGGTCTCGAGCACGCGCAGCGTCGTGGCGACGTCGTCGGGCGAGAGCGTCGCGGTCGCATCTGCGGCGGCGTCTTCGGGCGCGCCGGAGGGGGCCGAGTGGTGGGGGAGCACAGGCGATTCTACCGCCGACGGATTCTGCGGCGCAGGCCGTCGGCCGGGGTGCTCGGGCGCGGCTCAGCCCGCGCCGCCCCCCGACCCCGCGAACGGATGCAACCAGGCGGTGACCGCGAGCAGCGCGACCGCGAAGCCGATGAGCTGCACGGTCGTCCGGGTGGTGCGTCGCGACATGGCGGTGCGCTCGCGCACGAGCAGCACCACCGCACTGACCGCTGCGATCGCGGCCCAGGCCGCGCACGCCCAGCCGGCGACCCACAGCAGCTCGGCGGCGCCCTCCGGTGCTCGCATCGCGAGCGGCAGCAGCAGCGCGGCCAGCGCCGCGCCGACGGACGCCATCCCGGCGGGCACGCGGGCCGGTGCGGCCGGTGCCGCGTGCTGAGGCGCTGCGAGGTGCATGCTCGCACGGTACTCCCGCCGCCGACACCGTGGGCTCAGGGCTCCGCCAGCATCCGCTCCGACGACTGTGCGTTCGATTTTTCCGTTTCTCGAGTATGGTGAGCGGTATGAGCACCGCAACGGCCGCAGGTAACGGCTCCAAGAACGCCCGCACATACCTGCCCGACCAAGGCAATCGCGAACAACTGCTCAACTTCGCAGAGTTCATGCGTGAGTTGGAAGCGCATCTCGCGCAGAACTCCAGCCAGGCGGCGCTCGTGGATCCCACGGGCGAAGCTCGTCCGATCCCAGAGGAGATCTTTCGAATCCTGGATCAGGTGACGAACGCGTTGGCCGCGGGCAAGGGCATCACTGTCGTGCCGCAAGGCATGACGATGACGACGCAGCAGGCAGCGGACTTCCTTGGCGTCAGCCGACCGACGCTGGTTCGTCTTCTCGAGTCCGGGGCGATCCCGTTCGAGCAGCCCGGGCGGCACCGGCGCGTGCGACTGCATGACCTCCTCGACTACCAGCAGTCGTTCAGTGCCCAGCGACGCGAGGCGCTCAGGGATCTCGCACGAGCCAATCTGGACGCCACGGAGAAGACAGGATCGCCGAGTCAGATCCAGCGGCTTTCGGAGATGCCGGGCGAGTGAGGTTTCCCGCACTCTTCGACACCAACGTGCTCTACGGGGCGCTGCTGAACGATTGCATCCTGACGCTCGCCGAGCACGGCCTCTTCCGGCCACTCTGGTCGCAGGACATCCTGACCGAGCTTCGGCGCAACCTGGTCGCGAACGGCGAACGCGCAGCGCTCGTGGAGAAGCGCATCTGCACGATGGTCGCCTTCTTCCCCGACGCCCTGGTCAGCGGGCATGAGTCACTGATCGACCAGATGACGAACGATCCGAAAGACCGGCACGTCCTCGCCGCAGCCGTCCGAGGCGGTGCCGAGGTGCTCGTCACCTTCAATGGCAAGGACTTCCCCGCCGACTCGACCGAAGCGTACGACGTAGAGGTGGTGCATCCGGACGACTTCCTGCTCGACCAGCTCGATCTCTACCCCGGGGCGACCATCCGCGCCCTCGAGGAGGTCGTTGCGAACTACGACTCGCCCGCGATGACGATGGACGACTATCTCCTGGCCTTGGCGCGCGCTGGAACTCCCCGATTCGCTGACGCAGTGCGCGACCGCTTGGACTGACCGCCGCTTCGAAGTGCACCGGCGCATCTCGACCGTCACCGAGCATGAAGGACCTGCCAATGATGCCCCTCCTCGACCATGCCCCAGCGACCTGGGATCCCGACGCCGCGTTCGAGGCGTTCGCCGCCTGGTCGGCCGAGCGCGGCCTGCCGCTCTACCCGGCGCAGGAGGAGGCGCTGATGGAGCTTGTCAGTGGCGCGAACGTCATCCTCTCGACGCCCACCGGCACCGGCAAGTCGCTCGTCGCCACCGGCGCGCACTTCGCCGCGCTCGCGCAGGGCAAGCGCACCTTCTACACCGCGCCCATCAAGGCGCTCGTGAGCGAGAAGTTCTTCGCCCTCGTCGAGGTGTTCGGCGCCGAGCACGTCGGGATGGTGACGGGTGACTCATCCGTCAACGCCGACGCCCCGATCATCTGCTGCACCGCCGAGATCCTCGCCAACCTGGCGCTCCGCAACGGCGAGCGCACCGAGGTCGACCAGGTCGTGATGGACGAGTTCCACTTCTACGGCGACCCGCAGCGCGGCTGGGCGTGGCAGGTGCCGCTGCTCACGCTGCCGCACGTGCAGTTCATCCTCATGTCGGCCACGCTCGGCGACGTCACCCGCATCGCCCGCGACCTGACCGAGCGCACCGGCCGCGAGACGGCGCTCGTCACCGGCGTCGAGCGCCCCGTGCCGCTCAGCTTCGAGTACGCGATGACGCCCGTGCACGAGACCATCGAGGAGCTGCTCGCCACCCAGCGCGCGCCCGTCTACATCGTGCACTTCGCGCAGGCCGCCGCGCTCGAGCGGGCGCAGGCGCTCACCTCGGTGAAGATCATCGACCGCGAGCAGCGCGACCGCATCGCCGAGGCGATCGGCGAGTTCCGCTTCACCACGCGCTTCGGGCAGACGCTCTCGCGGCTCGTGCGCAGCGGCATCGGCGTGCACCACGCGGGCATGCTGCCGAAGTACCGCCGCCTCGTCGAGCAGCTCGCGCAGCAGGGCCTGCTGCGGGTCATCTGCGGCACCGACACCCTGGGCGTCGGCATCAACGTGCCCATCCGCACCGTGCTCCTGACGGGGCTCACGAAGTTCGACGGGCAGCGGATGCGTCAGCTCACGGCGCGCGAGTTCCACCAGATCGCGGGCCGTGCCGGCCGGGCCGGCTACGACACCGCCGGCACGGTCGTGGCGCAGGCGCCCGAGCACGAGGCCGAGAACGCGAAGCAGCTCGCCAAGCTGGGCGACGACCCGAAGAAGCGGCGCAAGCTCGTGCGCAAGAAGGCGCCCGAGGGCTTCGTCTCCTGGGGGCAGCCGTCGTTCGAGAAGCTCATCGACGCCGACCCCGAGCCGCTCGTGTCGCACATGCAGATCAGCCACTCGATGCTGCTCAACATCATCGGCCGCGGCGGCGACGCCTTCACCGAGGTGCGCGAGCTCATCGAGGCCACCCACGAGCCGCGCGCCTCACAGCTCGCGCTGCAGCGCCGCGCGCTCGCGATCTACCGCACCCTCCGCACCGCCGGCGTCGTGGAGCAGCATCCCGATCCCGACGACCCCGACGCGCCCCCGCGCATCCGCCTCACCGTCGACCTGCAGCCCAACTTCGCGCTCAACCAGCCGCTCTCGCCCTTCGCGCTCGCGGTCATCGACATGCTCGACCCCGCCGACCCGACGCATCCGCTCGACGTCATCTCGGTCATCGAGTCGACGCTCGACGACCCGCGGCCGATCCTGTCGCAGCAGCAGTTCCTCGCCCGCGGCGAGGCCGTCGCGGCGATGAAGGCCGAGGGGATCGAGTACGAGCAGCGCATGGAGCTGCTCGAGGCGGTCACGCACCCGAAGCCGCTCGAGGAGCTGCTCACCGAGGCGCTCGCGGTCTTCGCGTCGTCGCAGCCGTGGGTGTCGGACTTCGCGCTCTCGCCGAAGTCGGTGGTGCGCGACATGTGGGAGCGGGCGATGACCTTCGCCGACTACGTGCAGCACTACGGGCTCGCGCGCAGCGAGGGGCTCGTGCTCCGCTACCTGTCGGACGCCTACCGGGCGATCCGCCAGACGGTGCCCGACGAGGCGAAGACCGACGAGCTGCTCGACCTCATCGAGTGGCTCGGCGAGGTCGTGCGGCAGGTCGACTCGAGCCTGCTCGACGAGTGGGAGCAGCTCATGCACCCGACCGAGCCGGGCGAGGCGCCCATCGCGCCGCCTCCACCGCCGTCGGTCGTGGCGAACCCGCGCGCGTTCCGGGTGCTCGTGCGCAACGAGCTGTTCCGGCGCGTGCAGCTCGCGGCGCTCGACAAGGTCGACGAGCTCGGCGAGCTCGACGCGGCCTCCGGCTTCGACGCCGACGCGTGGGCCGACGCGCTCGACGCCTACTTCGACGAGCACGGCGCGATCGGCACCGGCGCCGAAGCGCGCAGCTCGCGCATGCTCGTCATCGACGAGGGGCCGCACGAGTGGCAGGCGCAGCAGATCCTCGCCGACCCGGCGGGCGACCACGACTGGCGCATCTGGGCGACGATCGACCTGCAGGCGTCGGCGGATGCGGGCGCCGCGGTCGTGCGCGTGACGCGCGTCGGGCGGCTGTAGGCGTCGGCCGCTCGCCAGCTCGCTCGCTCGCCTGCCAGCCGGCTGCCTCGCTCAGCTAGCCGCCGCCTCGCTCACCCACTTGCCTCGCTCGGCTGCAGGCACCGTTCGTCAACCGGCTCCGTGCGTGGCCGACCGGATAATCCGGCCGGCGAGGCACAGGGCCGGTTGACGAACGGCGGGCGCGCTGCGCCGGTCGCCGGGAATGGCGGCCGGCGCAGTCGCGTTCTCCCGACGGACATCGAGCGAAGGAGCACCATGCCGCTGCAGGGCGAGTACGCACCGAGCACCTCCGAGTGGGCGCGCACGCAGGCCGAGACCTACGAGGCCTCCGGGGGCACCGAGGGCAACCTCCTGCGCGACCGGCCGATCATCGTGCTGACGAGCGTCGGCGCGAAGACCGGCAAGCTGCGCAAGACGGCGCTCATGCGCGTCGAGCACGATGGCGAGTACGCGGTCGTCGCGTCGCAGGGCGGTGCCCCGACGCATCCGGTCTGGTACTGGAACCTCACGAAGCAGCCGCACGTCGAGCTGCAGGACGGCGCCGAGAAGCACGACTACCTCGCGCGCGAGCTCGAGCCCGGCGCCGAGCGCGACGCCTGGTGGGCGCGCGCGTGCGAGGCCTGGCCGCCCTACGCCGACTACCAGCAGAAGACCGAGCGCCTGATCCCGGTCTTCGTGCTCACGCGCACCGACGCCTGAGCCGCGCCGCCGCCGTCCGTCGACCGGCTCCGCGCGGGTCCGGCCGGATGATCCGGTCGGGCGCGCACCTGGCCGGTCGACCAACGGCGAGAGCGGATGCGGGGCGCGCGTCAGGGTCGGACGGCCGAGTCGCCGGCGTTGAGGGCCAGACGGGCGGCCGGGCGGCTCAGTCGAACGAGGGCTGCGGCCCGAACTCGGCGACCAGCTCGGCCGCGAGGTCGGCGACGTCGGTCGTGCCCGCGAAGTCGCGCTCGGGCTGGGCCGCCCGGTCGGCATCCGACACGAGCGCCTTCACGCGCTTGACGACGACGCGCGCCGGCGTCGCGCGCAGCGCGTGCCCGACGGCCGCGACCCACGCCTCGGCGGCGGCCTTGAGTGCCGCATAGTTGGCGTTCCCGGCCGTGGGGTGCTCGACGCCCGTCGACGACACGATCGCGACGACCCCCGCATCCGACCGCCCGATCGCCTCGGCGAACGCCCGCGTCGTGTTGCGCAGCGTGCCGACGACCCGCGCCTCGAGCCACGCCCAGTCCTCGTCGGACTGGCCGGCGAGCCCGCCGCCGCCGCGCCAGCCGCCCACGAGGTGCACGAGCCCGTCGAGCTCGCCCACCTCGTCGGCGAGCGAGCGCACCGCCTCGAGGTCGGTCAGGTCGCACGCGAAGCGCTCGCTCGCGTCGACCATGCCGAGCCGCCCCGCGTCGGAGCCGACCGCGATCACGTGGTGCCCCGCCTCGATGAGGGCGGATGCGGTGGCGTGCCCGAGCGCGCTCGTGGCGCCGGCGATGAGGATGCGCATGCAGACAGTCTGCCCCGTCACGCCGAGCCGGCGTTGACCGTCGCGAGGTCGATGCGCACCAGCACCGCCGCGGCGGTGAGCGCGCCCCCGATGAGCCCCAGCATCCACGCGCGCCGCCCCTGCACGACGAGCAGGAGCACCGTCACCGCCGTCGCGAGCGCGAGCACGGGCGCGGCGATCGCGAGCGCGTCGATCACGGCCGAGACCCGCGCGGCGTAGACCGGCGTGCAGCCGCCCGGCCCGGGCACGGCCGGGCACGCGCTCTGCGTCGTGATCGGGCCGACGCCCGCGAGCATCCAGCGCGGCAGGTCGAGCAGCAGCGGCAGCAGGGCGAGCGTGGCGAGGCCGAGCGCCGCCTCGCGCACCCGGGTGCGCTTCGGCACCCGCGCCATGAGGCTCATGCCCCGACGATACGCGCCGCCGCCGCGCTCGCCCAGGTGCGCGATGCGCGGCCGCGAGGCTCAGTAGGCGAAGGAGATGTGCTCGCGCCGGTGCGCGCCCGACTCGATCTCGTCGACGACCGCGAGTGCGAAGTCGGGGCCCGAGATCGCCGAGACGCCGTCGGCGTCGACGATCGCCGTGTCGCCGCCCGTGCGGTACTCGCCGCGCCGCGACTGATCGGGCGCGAACGCGCCGAAGGTGCCGGCGGGGGAGATGTACGTCCAGTCGACGTCGGTCGCGGCGACCCGCTCGTACGCGTCGAGGAGCTCGAGCGACTCCGGGCGGTACTCGGGCGCGAACGCGTCGGTCTCGACGATGCGGCGGCCCGAGGCGTCGCGCAGCGAGCCGTAGCCGCCCACGATGAGGAACCGGGCACCGGTGCCCGCGAGCCGCGCGGCCACGTCGGCGTACGCATCCGCCACCTTGCCCTCCATGTCGCCGCGGGGCGCGAGCGCCCCGACGACCACCTCGGCGCCGTCGAGCGCCTGCGCGAGCACGTCGCCGTCGAGCACCGAGCCGCGCACGATGCGGGCGCCCTCGGGGGCGTCCTGCGGGGTCGAGCGCGAGACGAGGGTGAGCTCGTGGCCGCGGGCGGCGGCCTCGCGGGCGATGTGGCCGCCGGCGAAGCCGGTCGCGCCGAGGACGGTGATCTGCGCCATGGGGTTCCTCTCGGAGGGTCGAGCAGCGGATGCTCGGGGCAACCCGGCAGGCGGCCGGGGCATTCCTGGGCCCGGGCAGTGCGGCGTCAGCGCCGCGCCTGCAGCGCCAGCTGCTCCTCGACCAGGTCGGCGGCACGCGTCGGGCCGCCGGCCGCCGCGAAGCCGCGTGCGACCGCCTCGGCGCCCGCACCCATCCGCCGGGCGCGGCGCACCGCATCCCGCACCCGCTCCGGGGTCAGCTGCCCGCGGTTGACCCGCACGCCGCAGCCGGCGTGCTCCACGCGGGCGGCGACCTCGTGCTGGTCGCGCCCCCACGGCACGACGACGACCGGCACGCCGAGCCCGAGCGCCTTCTGCGTCACGCCCATCCCGCCGTGCGTGACGGCGCAGACCGCCCGCTCGAGCACCGCGGAGTGCGGCAGGAACCGCGTGATGCGCGCGTTCGCGGGCGGCTCGAAGCCGAGCGGGGCATCGCCGGGGATGGTCGCGACGACGGAGACCGGCTCGTCGGCGAGCGCCATGAGCGCGACGCGCGCGATGTCGGTGTCGCCCTGGTAGTCGCCCGAGGTCGTGACGAGCACGATCGGCCCCTCGAGCTCGTCGAGCCACGGCGGCGTCGGCGCCTGCGGCTCCCAGCTCGTGGGCCCGACCATGCGGATGCGCGGCTCCCAGTCGACGTGCGCGTACTCGAGCGGCTCGGCGGTCGTCACGAGCATCTGCGGCGCACGGCGCAGCACCGCGTCGAAGTCGGCGCGCGGCGGCAGCCCGGCCACCTCGGCGCGCAGCGCGTTGATCGCCGGCATCGCCCGGGCGGTCGCGGCCTCGAGCACCGCGCGGCCGATGGCGGCGTTCCGCATGCGCTCGAACAGGCCGCGCGCGGGCCGCAGGCCCGGTCCGAAGGCCGGCAGGCCCCGGGAGCGCAGCACCGGCGTGTAGGGCGAGATCGCGATCCACGGCAGCCCCGACCGCTCGGCGACCGCGGCGGCGCCCCACGTGTTCACGTCGGTGAGCACGATGTCGGGCCGCGAGTCGTCGATGAGATCCTGCAGGTCGGGGCCGTCGAGCGCGCCTCGGGCGCAGTAGAGCTCGCTGAGGCGGAGCAGGGCGTCGAGGGGACTCCGCGCCCGCCAGTCGTCGAACTCGATGCGGTCGATCGCGGGGTCGATCTCGTCGGCGTCGAAGCCGAGCATGCGCATGCGGTCGACCTCGGAGGCGAGCGTGCGCATCCGGATCCGGTGCCCGCGCGCCTGCAGCTCGAGCAGGATGCCGGCGAACGGGAACGCGTGCGCGATGGCGGGGCTCGTGTAGGCGGCGATCAGCGCCACGCAGCACCTCCTGGCGCACCGGGGGCGTCGCCGCGCCAGCGCGGGAGCCCGACATCGGGGATCGCGTCGGCGTCGCGCCTCCGCGTGCGCTCCACGCTAGCCGCAGGCGCTGACAGCCGGGGCATGGGGCGCTGACGGGGCCGCCGCGAACGCGCGCGACTCATCGCCGCTGCAGCGCCAGCTGCTCCTCGACCAGCTCGGCGGCACGGGCGGCGCCGCCTGCCGCCTCGAAGCCCGCGGCGACCGCCTCGGCGCCCGCGCGCATCCGCCTGGCGCGGCGCACCGCATCCCGCACCCGCTCGGGGGTCAGCTGCCCGCGGTTGACGCGCACGCCGCAGCCGGCGTGCTCGACGCGGGCGGCGACCTCGTGCTGGTCGCGCCCCCACGGCACGACGACGACCGGCACGCCGAGGCCGAGCGCCTTCTGCGTCACGCCCATCCCGCCGTGCGAGACGGCGCAGACGGCCCGCTCGAGCACCGCCGAGTGCGGCACGAAGTCGACGATGCGCGCGTTGCCGGGCACGTCGATGCCGAGCCGCACGCGCGCGGGCATCGTCGCGACGACCGTCACGGGCTCGTCGCGCAGCCCGTGCACCGCCGCCCGCACGATCTCGGTGTCGCCCTGGTACTCGCTCGAGGTGGTCACGAGCACGAGCGGGCCATCGACGCCCGCGAGCCACGCGGGCGGCGCGACGGGCGGCTCCCAGGAGGTCGAGCCGACCATGCGCAGCCGCGGCTCCCAGTCGTCGTGCGGGTACTCGAGCGGCTCGGCCGTCGTCACGAGGGTGAGCGGCGGCAGCCGCTGCATCTCGTCGACCGAGCGCACGTGCGGCAGCCCCGCGACCTTCGCGCGCATGCCGTTGATGCGCGGCATCACGAGCCGCACCGCGACACCCGTGACGGTGCGCTCGAGCAGCGCGTCGCGCAGGCGCCCGGCCGCGTCGACCGCGGGGCGCAGGCCCGCGCCGTACGGCGGGCAGCCGCGCGAGACGATCGCCGGCGTGTAGGGCGAGAACGCCACCCAGGGCAGGCCTGCGCGCTCGGCGACGGCGGCGGCGCCCCACGTGTTGATGTCGGTGATCACGAGATCGGGCTGCGCCTCGTCGAGCAGCTCCTGCAGGTCGGGCCCGTCGAGCTCGCCGCGGCTGCAGAAGATCTCGGCGGTGCGCTTCAGGCCCTCGAGCAGCGTGCGCGCGTGCCAGTCGTCGAACTCGATCTGCTCGATGGCCGGATCGATCGCGTCGGCGTCGAAGCCGAGCTGCCGCATGGCCCGCACCTGGCTCGAGAGCGTGCGGAGGCGGATGCGGTGCCCGCGCCGCTGCAGCTCGTGCAGCACGCCCGCGATCGGGAACAGGTGCCCGATCGCAGGGCTCGTGTAGGCGGCGATCGTCGCCATCCCGTGACTCCTCGCGTCGCCCTGTGCGATCGTGCTGAACGTACGACGCGGCGCCCACGCGCGGTAGGGGCAAACGGGGTACAACGGAGGCGGCCCGCCCCCGCGCTCGGGGACGGGCCGCATCGGCGGGCTCGGCTCAGACCGTCTCGGCCGTGATGCCCTTCGTCGAGGCGATGACGTCGCGCATCTTCTTCTCGAACGCCTCGTAGAACATCGACAGCGGGAACTCGTCGTCCATCACGAGGTCGGTCAGCTGCCGCGGCGTGCCGTCGAGCGGCAGCTCGCCGGCCTTCCACGCGGATGCGGGGTGCGGCTCGACCACGGAGGAGACGAGCTCGTACGCGGCGAGCCAGTGCGCGACCTTCGGCCGGTCGATCGAGCGCCAGTAGAGGTGCTCGATCGCCTCGCCCAGCCTGTTCACGACATCCGGCACCTCGTCCCAGTCGAACGCGAGCTGCGTGTCGGTCCAGTGCAGCACGCGGTGCTGGTGCAGCCACGCGAAGAGCAGCTGGCCGCCGAGGCCGTCGTAGTTGCGGGTGCGGCTGCCGGTGATCGCGAAGCGGAAGATGCGGTCGAAGATGACCGCGTACTGCACGAGCTTCGCGTGCTTCGCGAGGTCGCGGTCGGCGTCGGTGGCGTGCTCGTCGGCGGCGATGCGCCGCTCGATCGCGACCGACTCGCGGAAGGCCGTGAGGTCGCAGCGCAGCTCCTCGAGCGAGTAGAGGAAGAAGGGCATGCGCTGCTTGATCATGAACGGGTCGAAGGGGAGGTCGCCGCGCATGTGGGTGCGGTCGTGGATGAGGTCCCACATGACGAAGGTCTCCTCGGCGAGGCGCTGGTCGGCGAGCATCTCGGCGGCGTCGGCCGGCAGCTCGAGCTTCGTGACCTCGCACGCGGCCTCGACGACGCGACGGAAGCGGGCGGCCTCGCGGTCCTGGAAGATCGCGCCCCACGTGAAGGAGGGGATCTCGCGCATCGCGACCGTCTCGGGGAAGAGCACGGCCGAGTTGGTGTCGTAGCCGGCGGTGAAGTCGATGAAGCGCAGCGGCACGAAGAGCGCGTTGCCGTAGTCGCCGGCCTCGAGCTCGGCGATGAACTCGGGCCAGATCACCTCGACGAGCACGGCCTCGACGAGCCGGTCGCTCGAGCCGTTCTGCGTATACATGGGGAAGATGACGAGGTGCTGCAGCCCGTCGACGCGGTGCTGCTGCGGCTGGAAGCGCACGAGGGCGTCGAAGAAGTCGGGCTCGCTGAAGCCCTCGGCCGCCCAGCGCTCGAAGTCGACCGCTGCCTGCGCGAGGTAGTCGGCGTCGTGCGGGAACTCGGGGGCGATGTCGCGGATGCCCTGGGCCAGCTCGGCGACGTGGGCGCGGGCGGCGTCGTGGTGGGCGGCGTCCTCGATGGAGCCGTTCTTCGACTGCAGCGGCTGCAGCGCCGTCGCGGCCGCCTTGATGCGGAGCCAGGCGGGGTGCTGGCGGAGGTCGGCGGCGGTGGCCTGGGTCATCGTCATGGGAGCCTCCTGGGCGGTGTCGGCGCCGGTGATCCGGCGGTGCGATCGGAGCGCTGGGGGCGCGGGATCGGTGCGTGAATCCAGCGTATGGGCGCCTTCGCGCACGTATCTTGTGGCCCGCCCCGGCTTTCCTGCCCGTTTTGAGCGCGGCGCCGATGCCAGCCGTCGGCCGCAATTCCTTTGCGTGAGCATCCCTCATGCGCCGGATTCGTTCGAATTCGGAAGATTGCGGCATCGGAAGGTAGCGCGGCGTGGGCGGCCGCGCCTACTGTCGCTCCCAGGAGGGGGAGGTCCATGCGATCGACGCGCGCCGCGAGGCCCGTGGCCGTGACCAGCGCGCTGGTCGGCGTCACGCTGCTGCTGCACGCCATCGTGACGGCCGCCGTCGTCTTCGGCGCCGTGCTCCCCTCCGATCGCATCGGTTCGCCGGCCGCCCTCTGGGGCGCCGTCACCTGGCTCCCTTCGCTGCTGTGGGCCGCGCTCGTGCTCGCCCGCTCTGCGCACTGGCGCGTCGTCTCGGCGTTCTGGCTTCCCGGCGCCGCGACGATCGTCGGCATGATGATGTTCCTCATGACCTTCGTCGCGCGCATCGCGGGCATCGACCTGTCGGGCGTCGGCACCGGCGCGATGGTCTCGTCGTGGATCCTCGTCGTGTGCGCCTTCTCGGTGGCCGTCACGAGCCGGCTCCTGCGCGTCTCGGGCGACAGCCTGGCAGAGCTCGAGGCGTCGCTCGCCGAGGACGGCCGGTCGGCCCAGCAGCCGCAGCCGCCGAGCGTCGCGTAGCGCAGCACCCCGACACGAAGACGCCCCGACCGGCGTGCTGCATCTCGGTCGGGGCGTCCGCCCAGCTCTTGTCCTGTGAGCGGAACTCGAACTGGATCCACCATCCCATCCGTCGCTCGTCCCCTCGGCCCGGCAGCGGTCGCTTGAGCCAACCATCGGCAGACCTTGCGCCGACGCAGAGGTCGCTCGCCGCATCGCGCCGGCCGGCGGCGAGGGGCGGCGCCCTCAGATCAGGGCGGATGCGGCGGCGAAGCCCGCCCAGCACCCGGCTGCCGCGAGCAGCGGCGGCAGGATCGCCCAGCGCTGCCGGGTCGCGGCGGCCGCGGCGCCGATCGCGTTGCCGACGAGCGTCACGCCGAGCACCGACACCCAGAACGTCAGGCGCCCGGGGCCGTCATCCGTGCCGGTCGCCTCCGCGGCCTGCACGATCGCGTTGTCGCCGACCGGCGACAGCAGCAGCACGCCCAGCAGGTTCGCGAAGATCAGCACCCACGCCGCGAGCCGCAGCCGGTCGGCGGGCGTCCACTCGCGCTCGGGCTCGAGCTCGTCCCACTCCTCGGCGCTCACCGTGCACCCGCCCCCGCCGACGACGCGGCGACCCCCGACGCATCCGCCATCAGAAGATCATCGGCCGGTCGTCGTCGAGCTCGGTCTCGAGGTCGAGGTCGACGACCACCGGCACGTGGTCGCTCGGGGCGTCGCCGGCGCGCTCGTCGCGGTCGATGCGGGCGCGCGAGACGAGCTCGGCGAGCTCGGGGCTGCCGAGCACGAAGTCGATGCGCATGCCTTCGTCCTTGTTCCAGCGGCCCGCCTTGTAGTCCCAGTAGGTGTAGCCGGGGGCGCGGTCGCGCACCACGTCGACGAGGCCCGCCTCGAGCAGCGCCCCGAACGCCGCGCGCTCGGGCTCCGACACGTGCGTCGCGCCGTCGAAGACGCCGATGTCCCACACGTCGGTGTCGAGCGGGGCGATGTTGAAGTCGCCCATGAGCGCGAGCGGCTGGCCGCGCCACTCGTCGAGCAGGCCCGTGAGCACGCGCAGCCACTCGAGCTTGTAGCCGTAGTGCGCGTGGGTGAGCTCACGGCCGTTCGGCACGTAGAGGCTCCACAGTCGCACGCCCTCGACCGTCGCGGCCATGGCGCGCGCCTCGACCACCGGGTCGCCCGTGTTCGCGTAGCCCGGCTGGCCGGGGAAGTCGCGCTCCACGTCGCTCATCGGCAGCCGCGAGGCGATCGCCACGCCGTTCCACTGGCTGAAGCCGTGCGCCTGCACCTCGTAGCCGGCCGCCTCGAACGCCTCGTAGGGGAACTGCTCCGTCTTGCACTTGATCTCCTGCATGGCGAGCACGTCGACGTCGCTGCGCTCGAGCCAGTCGACGATGCGGGCCGTGCGGGCGCGCACGGAGTTCACGTTCCAGGTGGCGATGCGCATGGGATCGAGCCTACGGGCGCGGCGGATGCGTCGTCACGCGCGGGCGCTCCGGTCGCCCGGGATCGCGCGGGCCGGGGCGCGGATCGGGGCGCAGCGCGGGGGACAGGGCATCATGGAGGGATGGGCATCGCGCGCGACCGCTACCTGCAGGCTCTCGATCTGTTCTCGGCAGAGGCCAGAGCCGGCGCCGACCGCTTGGGCCTCCCGTCGGCCTGCAGCGCCTGGTCGATCGCCGACGTCATCCGCCACGTGACCGGCGTGCAGGCCGAGCACGCGGGCTCCGCGCTGCTCGGCGCAGCCCGCGGCGAGCACAGCCCGGAGACGCCGCACGACGCGGTGATGGCGGGCGGCAGCGACTTCGAGGCGGTCGAGCAGTGGGAGGAGCTCGCGATGCGGCTCCGTTCCGCCGCGCACGACGCCGACGAGGAGCGCTTCGCGGCGCTGCCGATGCCGACGCTCGACATGGCCCTCCACGCGTGGGACATCCGCTGGGGCGCGGCGCGGGTCGGCCTCGCGCACAACCTCGAGTTCCCGGCCGAGCTCCTCGAGTGGATGGAGGCGTACCGCGACGGCGCCGACGAGGACGCCATCCGCGGCCCGGGCATCTTCGAGCCGGCCATCGAGCCGCCCGCCGACGCCACGCGCTCCGAGCGCTTCGCCGCCTGGACGGGCCGCGAGCCCCGCACGGGCTGCGAGCCGCGCCGCGACCTCATGCCGGCGCCCACCCGCGCCTCCTGACCGCCGCCGCACGCGGGCGGCCGTAGCCTAGGGACGTGACCGCGCGCGACCAGCTCATCCAGCTCATCCGTGACGAAGCCGTCTTCCACGGCGACTTCACCCTCACGAGCGGCAAGCGGGCGAACTACTACATCGACCTGCGCAAGCTCTCGCTCGACCACCGCGCCGCGCCCCTCATCGGCGACGTGCTGCTCGACCTCATCGCCGACATCCCCGACGTCGCCGCGGTCGGCGGGCTCACGATGGGCGCCGACCCGCTCGCGAACGCCGTGCTGCACCGCGGCCTCGCCCGCGGGCTCGAGGTCGACGCCTTCGTCGTGCGCAAGGAGCCGAAGGACCACGGCCGCGGCCGCCAGATCGAGGGCCCCGACCTCGCCGGCAAGCGCGTGGTCGTGCTCGAGGACACCTCCACCACCGGCGGCAGCCCGCTGAAGGCGATCGAGGCGCTGCGGAAGGTCGGCGCCGAGGTGGTCGCCGTCGCGGTGATCGTCGACCGCGCCACCGGCGCGCAGGCGGCGATCGAGGCGGCGGGCGTCGAGTACCGCGCGGCCATCGCGCTCGACGACCTCGGACTCTCTCCGCAGTGATCGGCGGGCGCATCCGCCGTGCCACACTTGATGTCTGACAGGCGGATGCGGGAGGTCACGTGGGCGGAGTGCTCATCGGCTTCGCCACCATCGGCTTCGTCATCTTCGTCGGCTGGCTGCTCGCGCGCCTGAAGGTCGTCGACCAGGAGGGCCGGCTGGTGCTCAACCGCACCTCCTTCTTCGCCGCGAGCCCCGCGCTGCTGTTCATGGTGCTGAGCGAGGCCGACGTCGGCCTGCTCTTCTCGAGCGTGCTCGCCGTGGCGCTGCTCGCCTTCGTCGCCGTCGCCCTCGTCTACACGCTCGTCGCGCGCCTGTGGCTCACGAAGGACCCGAGCCGCATCGCACTCGCCGCCACCGCATCCGGGTACTCCAACGTCAACAACATCGGCCTGCCTGTGGCGATCTACGTCATCGGCGACGCCGGGTTCGTCGGGCCGATGCTGCTGCTGCAGCTGCTCGTGCTCGCGCCGCTGCTGCTCGCGACGCTCGACATCCTCACCGCCGGGCGCGCGTCGTTCATGTCGATCGTCACGCAGCCGCTGCGCAACCCGATGCTCATCGCCGCCGCGCTCGGCGCCGCCGTCTCGGCGCTCGGCATCGAGCTGCCGGAGCCGGTGCTCGCCCCGCTCGAGATCCTCGGCGGCGCCGCGGTGCCGCTCATGCTGCTCGCCTTCGGCATCTCGCTCGGCGGCGACCGGCCGCTGCAGCCGGGCACGGGCCGCCGCGAGGTGTGGCTCGCCGTCGCGCTGAAGTCGGCCGCGATGCCGGTGATCGCCTACCTGCTCGCGCGCTTCGCGTTCGGCCTCGACGAGCAGCTCGTCTACGCGTGCACCGTGATGGCGGCGCTGCCGACCGCGCAGAACATGTACCAGTACGCGCTGCGCTACGACCGCGGCACCGTCATCACCCGCGACATCGTGCTCATGACGACGCTGCTGTCGCTGCCGGTGATGCTGCTCATCGCCTGGCTGCTGAAGCCCGCCTAGGCACCCGGCCACTCGGCGAGCGGCGGCGCGGTGCGCAGCGCGTCGGTCGGCACCGGCAGCTCCCAGCGCTGCGGCTCGCCCGGCCCGACTGCGCCGAAGTCGTCGAGCTTCACGCGCACGAGCTCGGGGGTGAGCTCGGTGACCCGCACCCGCACGTCGGCTCCGTCGACCGACAGCAGGAAGGCATCCGTCAGCCACGCGAGGCTGTGCGCGTCGAGCAGCTCCTCAGCGGCGAGCCAGTCGCCCGGCTCGGCGAGCGGCCTGCCGAGCAGGTCGATCGGCTGGAAGCCGTCGCCGGCCTCGCGCACGTAGCCGACCACCTCGCCGTCGGCGCGGCGGTGCGGCATCCAGTCGCTGGGGATCACGCCCCCGACCCTAGGCGCTGGCCGACCGTCTCCGGTACCGATCTGCGGATGCGCGAGCCCGGCACCCGCGGATCGGTACCGGAACGCGGGGGCCGCCTCGGGCGAGGCCGCGCCGCGGCAGGCGGCGTAGCGTGGAGGCGTGAGCTTCGCCGAGCGCCTCCTCAAGCCGCCCCCGCGGATCGTCGCGGGCGAGCCCGGCACCGGATGGCTCGGGCTCGTGACGTCGTGGGCGGCGGTCGGCTTCGGCGCGGCCGCGGCCGCCAAGGCCGGCGGGCTGCTCATCTCGTTCGACGACGGCGCGTGCGGCGTGCACTCCGAGACCGTATGCCAGGTGGCCGGCTGGGGCGGGCTGCTCATGGGCGTCGTCGTGCTCGCCGTCGGCGCGCTGCTCGGCATCGTCGTCGCGCGCGGCTTCGGCCCGCCCACCATGTGGTGGGTGCTGCCGGTGATGCTCGGCGCGCTCGCGCTCGCGCCGTTCCAGGCGGCTCCGGGTGCGACGATCGCGTGGGCGTGGCTGCTCGTCGCGGGCGTCGCCGCGCTGCTCGCGCTCGCGCTCGGCGGCATGGTCGTGCGGCGCGGCCGCGCGGCGCTGTTCGGCTGGATCCGCCTCGACGGCCTCGACGCGCGGGAGGTGCCGCACCGCCCCGTCGACCAGCTGGTCGCGCCCGCGGCGCTCGCGGTCGCCGTGGCGGCCGGTGCCTTCGGGGCGCTCGTCATCCGCCTGCTCTCGGAGGCCTGAGCACCCGCGCGCCCCCGCGCATCCGCCCACTCGTCGTCCGTCAACCGGCTCTGTGCGGCGCCGACCGGACTATCCGGCCGGCCGCGCACAGAGCCGGTCGGCGAACCGGGCCGGTCGGCGAACAGGGCCGGTCGGCGAACGGGGATCGCGCTTCAGACGTCGGCGCGCGGCTCGTCGAGCTCCGACTCGGGCACGTCGGGCTCGACGAGCTCGAAGACGCCCTCGAGCATCTCGTCGGGGCGGAACGGGTAGGTCTCGACGAGCGACGGGTCGGAGATGCCGGTCATCACGAGCACCGTGTGCAGGCCCGCCTCCATGCCCGCGATGATGTCGGTGTCCATGCGGTCGCCGATCATGCCGGTGACCTCCGAGTGGGCGCCGATCTTGTTGAGCGCCGAGCGGAACATCATCGGGTTGGGCTTGCCGACGATGTAGGGCACGCGGCCGGTCGCCTTGGTGATGAGCGCGTTGATCGCGCCGGTCGCGGGCAGGATGCCGTTGGCGCTCGGGCCGGTCGCATCGGGGTTGGTCGAGATGAAGCGCGCGCCGCCCGCGATGAGCCGGATCGCCTTCGTGATCGCCTCGAACGAGTAGGAGCGCGTCTCGCCGATCACCACGAAGTCGGGGTCGGTCTCGCGCATCGTGAAGCCGATCTCGTGCAGCGCGGTGATGAGGCCCGCCTCGCCGATCACGAAGGCCGAGCCGCCCGGCATCTGGTCGTGCAGGAAGTCGGCCGTGGCGAGCGCGCTCGTCCAGAGGCGCTCCTCGGGCACGTGGAGGCCGGATGCCTTGAGGCGCGCCGCGAGGTCGCGGGGCGTGAAGATCGAGTTGTTGGTGAGCACCAGGAACTCGACGCCGCGGTCCTGCCACTGCTGGAGGAGCTCCTTGGCGCCGGGGAGGGGCCGCTCCTCGTGGACGAGCACGCCGTCCATGTCGGTGAGCCAGCATTCGATGTCGGCACGGGTGCGCATGGCATCAGGCTACGCGGCGGCGTGTGTCGACGGCGTGAACATCCGAATTCGTTCGGTCAGGGCCGGAGGGCGGTTCGCATCGCATCGCCGCGCCGCGCCCACCGCGACGACCACATCATCGTCTGACGCCTAGCCTGGGAGCGTGGACCCCCTCGACGAGCCCCAGCTCGAGGTCGGCGTCGGGCCCTGGGCCGGCCCCTGGCCGGCCGACGACCGCTACGACCCCGAGCTGCTCGAGCAGGGCGACCGCCGCAACGTCGTCGACGCCTACCGGTACTGGCGGCTCGAGGCGATCGTCGCCGACCTCGACACCCGGCGGCACCCCTTCCACGTGGCGATCGAGAACTGGCAGCACGACCTCAACATCGGGTCGATCGTGCGCACCGCCAACGCCTTCACCGCATCCGCCGTGCACATCATCGGCAAGCGCCGCTGGAACCGGCGCGGCGCGATGGTGACCGACCGCTACCAGCGCGTCGAGCACCACGAGAGCGCGGATGCGTTCGCGGCGTGGGCGCACGGGGAGGGCCTGGTCGTCGTGGCCGTCGACAACACGCCCGGCAGCGTGCCCGTGGATGCGGCGCCGCTGCCGGAGCGCTGCGCGCTGCTCTTCGGGCAGGAGGGGCCGGGGCTGACGGAGGCGGCGATCGCGGCGGCGGATGCGCACGTCGCGATCCGGCAGTTCGGCTCGACGCGCTCGATCAACGCGGCCGCGGCGGCGGCGATCGTGATGCACGAGTGGGTGCGGGTGCACGCGCCGGTGGCCGAGTAGGGCCGCTGCCGCTCCGCTGGTCGAGCCGCTCGGCGCCCACCCCGCTGGTCGAGCCGCTCGGCGCCGACCCCGCTGGTCGAGCCGCTCGGCGCCCGCAGGGCGCTGAGCGAGTCGAGACCACCGCGTCCGGCGGCGGTGTGGTCTCGACTCGTGCGGTCGCCTCCGGCGACAGCACGGCTCGACCGGCGGAGGGGGTCGGCGGCGGTGTGGTCTCGACTCGTGCGGTCGCCTGCGGCGACAGCACGGCTCGACCGGCGGAGGGTGCGGCGACAGCACGGCTCGACCGGCGGAGGGGACGGCGGCGGTGTGGTCTCGACTCGTGCCGTCGCCTGCGGCGACAGCACGGCTCGACCGGCGGGGGGTGCGGCGACAGCACGGCTCGACCGGCGGAGGGGCCGACGGAGAGGCCGGAGAGGCGCGGCTACGCCTCCGGCTGGCACCTCGGGCACCACTGCACCTGCCGCAGCATGCCGTCCTCCATGCCGAGCATCGCGTCGCGGATGCGCGTGCCGCACCGCAGGCACGGCCGCCCGCCGCGGCCGTACACCCACGTGCGCCGGCCGTTCCGCGTGTCGCCCGTGAAGGTGCGCTCGACCCGGTCGCGGTTCGCGACCATGAGCCGCCGCGCGAGCGCGACGAGCGGCTCGACCGCGACGTCGGCGATGGGCGTCGTCGGGTGCAGCCCGCGCAGGAAGCACAGCTCGCCCCGGTAGACATTGCCGAGCCCGGCGACCGCGCGCTGGTCGAGCAGCGCCACTCCGACGGGCGCGCCCGTGGCCCGCAGCCGGCGCGCGGCCTCGGCCGCCATCGCGTCGTCCCACGCGGGGTCGAGCAGGTCGGGCCCGAGGTGCGCGACCGCATCCCAGTCCCGCTCCCGCGGCAGCAGCTCGAGCACCGGCAGGCTCGACCCGACGATCTCGTGCTCCGCGGTCGCGAGCACGACGCGGATGGTGTGGGCCGCGACGGGCGCGCGGCGGCCGGGCTCGAGCACGTGCCAGAGGCCGTCCATGCCGGCGTGCGAGTGGATCGTCCACCGCTCGCCGCGCATGAGCAGGTGCTTGCCGACGCTGCGCACCTCCTCGATGCGCTCGCCGGCGAGGTCGGCGGTCGCGAGCGCCGGCACGCGGAAGTCGCTGCGGGTGAGCTCGCGGCCGGCCATCACGGCGCCCAGCCGCACGGCGGCGCGGTGGATCGTGTCGCCCTCGGGCATCAGCGGCCCCCGCCGGCCGCAGCGGCAGCGGCGCTCACGGCCCGATCCTGAAGCCGCGCGGCGTGCGCCGCAGCCCCGCGCGCTCGAGCAGCGCGGCCACATCGTGGTCGAGCGACGAGCGGCCGTCGACCTCCTCGATCACGCGCCGCTTGCGGCTCACGCGCAGACCCGCGTCGACGAGGCTCTCGAGCGCGCGCACGAGCGTCGCCTCGTCGTCGGTGAAGGTCACGAGCGAACGGCCGCCGCGCTCGAGGTGCAGCACGGCGCGGCCGCCGACGATGGTGGTGAGCGCCCCGACCCGCCGCGCGGGCCGCTGGTCGCCGCGCGGCTCGGGCCAGGGGAGCGACGCCCCGAACGGGTTGGCGGGGTCGACGGCCGGCACGGTCGACACCGCATCCGACGGGCCGCTCGACTGCCGCGCCCGCAGCGCGTCGACGACCGGCGAGTCGGCGAACTGCGCGGCGCCGAGCCCGTCGACGAAGTAGCCGCGGCGGGTGTGCCCGGCCTCCTCGAACGCCTTGAGCACCTGGTAGACGCCGTGGAACCCGCCCGGCACGTCCTCGGCGACCACGCTCCCGCGCGTGACGACCCCGTAGCGCGCGAGCAGCGCATCCGCCGTCTGCGCGGCGCGCTCGGTCGCCGACCCGGCGGGCGCCGAGGCGAGCAGCCAGCGGCCCGCGAGCGTCGGCAGCGCCTCGGTGCGCATGGGCCGCGCGATCGCGAGCCGCCGGCGACTCACCGGCGCGGCACGGCGGCTGGGCGCGGGCGCGGTGCGCGCGCGGGCGCCGAGCAGGTGCGCGCGCAGCGGCGCGATGGTGTCGTTCGTGATGCGCCCGGCCCAGACGAGCGGCCACAGCACCTCGCCGAGCTTCGCGAGGTCGAAGGCGAGGATGTCGCTCAGCTGCTTGGCGAAGAGCGCGCCGCCGCCGCCGAGCGCCTCGAGCAGGGCGGATGCGTCGGGGTCGTCGTGCGCGGTGTCGAGCCGCTGCTCGACGGTGTCGGCGGGGCGCAGCACGACGCGGCCGTCGCGGCCGGTGAGCGCCCCGGCGCCCGCCCAGGTCACGAGGCCGGCGGCCGTGAGCTCGTCGAGCATCGACGGCCGGTAGTCCTTCACGCGCGAGGGCAGGATGAGCGTCTCGAGCGCGCTGAGCGGCAGCGGCACCCCGTCGAGCCGGTCGATCGCCTCGAGCACCCCGTCGGTGCCGGTGAGCGGGCGCGTGACGCGCTGGTGGGCGAGCAGGTGGTCGGCGAAGACGGCGTGGTCGACGGGCTCGACGTCGCTGCGCAGCGCCTGCAGGCTGCGGCGCTTGAGGCGCGAGAGCACCTGCGCGTCGATCCACTCCTCGCCGGTGCCGTGCGCGCGGTAGGCGCCGGGCACGACGCGCCCCTGCGCCTCGAGCGCCCGCAGGGCCGACCGCACGACGGCGGGCGCGAGCGTGAGGCGGGCGGATGCCTCCTCCACCGTGAACGGCCCGTGCGTGCGCGCGTGCCGGGCGACGACGTCGCCGATGGGGTCGGCGACGGTGTCGAGCAGCGCCGAGGGCACGCCCTGGGGTGGCGGCACGCCGAGCGCGTCCCGGAGCCTGGCGACATCCTCGATCGCGGCGTACGGCTCGCGGTCGCCGATGCGCACGCGCACGACGCGGCGGGCGGCGACGAGCCCGTCGGCGAGCGCCGCCGCGGCGGCCTCGGCGAGCGGCCCGTCGTCGCCCTCGAGGCGCTCGGCGAGCTCGGCGGCGGTGAGCGGGCCGAGCAGCCGCAGCAGGTCGGCCGCGCCCTCGGCGCCCTTCGCGCGCCGGTCGGGCGCGAGGCGCTGGAGCTCGAGCTCGGTGCGCTCGACGATCGCGGGGTCGAGCAGCTCGCGCAGCGCCGACTGCCCGAGCACCTCGGCGAGCAGCGCCGGGTCGAGCGTGAGCGCGGCGGCCCGGCGCTCGGCGAGCGGCGCGTCGCCCTCGTAGAGGAAGGCGCCGACGTAGCCGAAGAGCAGGTGGTGGGCGAAGGGCGAGGGGCTCGGCGTCTCGACCTCGACGACGCGGATGTCGCCGTGCTGCAGCCGCTCGGCGATCGACCGCAGCGCCGGCAGGTCGTAGGCGTCCTGCAGCACCTCGCGCAGCGCCTCGAGCACGATGGGGAAGTCGGGGTAGCGCTTCGCGACGTCGAGCAGCTGCGCGGCCCTCTGCCGCTGCTGCCACAGCGGCGCGCGCCGGGCGGGGTCGCGCTTCGGCAGCAGCAGCGCCCGCGCCGCGCACTCTCGGAAGCGGCTCGCGAACAGCGCCGTGCCGCCCGCCTCCGTCTCGACGATGCGCTCGAGCTCGTCGGGCTCGAAGCGGATGAGGTCGGCGCCGGGCGGCTCGGCGTCGGAGTCGGGGATGCGGATCACGATGCCGTCGTCGGAGGCCATCGCGGCGGCGCCGAGGTCGCGGTCCTCGCGCAGCCGCCGGTCGATGGCGAGCGCCCACGGCGCGTGCACGCGGCGGCCCCACGGGGAGTGCACGATGAGCCGCCAGTCGCCGAGCTCGTCGCGGGAGCGCTCGACGACGAGCTGCGCATCCGTCGGCACCGCGCCGGTCGCCGTCAGCTGGTCGCGCACGTAGGCGTCGAGGTTGCGGATCGCGCGCTCGTCGGAGTGCGGCAGGTCGATGCCCGTCCCGGCGGCGAGCGCCGCCGTGGCCCGGCCGATGGATGCGCCGAGGTCGGCGGGCCTGCCCTCGGCGTCGCCGTGCCAGAAGGGCAGCTTGCCGACCTCGCCGAACGCGGGCACGACGAGCACGCGGTCATGCGTGATGTCGACCACCCGCCAGCTCGTCGCGCCGAGCGCGAAGACGTCGCCGGTGCGCGACTCGTAGACCATCTCCTCGTCGAGCTCGCCCACGCGCGCGCCGGGCTTGCCCTCCTGGCCCGCGAGGAACACGCCGAACAGGCCGCGGTCGGGGATCGTGCCGCCGGAGGAGACGGCGACCCGCTGCGCGCTCGGGCGGCCCGTGAGGGTGCCGGCCTCGCGATCCCACACGACGCGCGGCCGCAGCTCGGCGAACTCGTCGCTCGGGTAGACGCCTGAGACGAGGTCGAGGGTCGCGTCGAACGCGCCGCGCGGCAGCTGCGCGAAGGGCGCCGCCCGGCGCACGGTCTGGAACCACGCGTCGACGTCGAGCTCGTCCATGGCGGCCGCCGCGACCGTCTGCTGCGCGAGCACGTCGAGCGGGTGCCGCGGCATGCGGATCGGCTCGAGCTCGCCGCGCGCCATCCGGTCGGCGACGACCGTCGCGTGCAGCAGGTCGGCGCGGTGCTTCGGGATGATCACGCCGCGGGAGGCGTCGCCCACCGAGTGGCCGGCGCGCCCGACGCGCTGGAGGCCGCTCGCGGTGCTCGGCGGCGACTCGACCTGCACGACCAGGTCGACCTCGCCCATGTCGATGCCGAGCTCGAGGCTCGAGGTGGCGACGACGCAGCGCAGCCGCCCTGACTTCAGCTGGTCCTCGATCTCGGCCCGCTGCTCCTTCGACACCGAGCCGTGGTGGGCGCGGGCGAGCGGCGGCGCCTCCGCCTCGGCGCTCTCGCCGTGCTCGCGCGCCGCGGCGCGCTCGGCGAGGCGGAGGCGGATGTGCTCGGCCACGTCGCGCAGGACGACGCCGTCCCCGGCGCCCTCCGGGGCATCCGCCGCCTCCGCCTCGAGCGCGTCGAGGCGCTCGGCGTCGAGCTCGTTGAGCTTGGCGGTGAGGCGCTCGGCCGCGCGGCGCGCGTTGACGAAGACGATCGTCGAGCGGTGCCGGTCGATGAGCTCGAGCACCTCGCGCTCGATGTGCGGCCAGATCGACTGCTGCTCGGGCTGGTCGACGGCCCCGAAGGCGCTGCCGGTCGGCGGCGAGCCGGCCCGCTCGCGCTGCTGCGGCGCGCGCAGGTCGGTCATGTCGTCGACGGGCACGGTGATCGTGAGCTCGATGCGCTTGTCGCTCGGCGGCGCGACGACGGTCACCGGGGCCGGCCCGCCGAGGAACGCGGCGACCTCCTCGATGGGCCGCACGGTCGCCGACAGGCCGATGCGCTGCGCCGGCCGCGAGAGCTGCGCATCGAGCCGCTCGAGGCTGAGCGCGAGGTGCGAGCCGCGCTTCGTCGGCACGACCGCGTGGATCTCGTCGACGATCACCGTCTCGACGGTGCGGAGCGTCTCGCGGGCGCGGCTCGTGAGCAGCAGGAACAGCGACTCGGGAGTCGTGATGAGGATGTCGGGCGGGTGCTTCGCCTGAGCTCGGCGCTCCTCCTGCGGGGTGTCGCCGGTGCGCAGGCCGATGCGGATGGGCGGCGGCTCGGCGCCGTCGGCGCGGCCCTGCGCGGCGATGCCCGCGAGCGGCGCGCGCAGGTTGCGGTCGACGTCGACGGCGAGCGCCTTGAGCGGCGACACGTAGAGCACGCGCACGCCGGGCTCCCGCTCGGCGTGCGGCTCGGCGTCCTCGCGGTGCAGCCGGTCGATCGACCAGAGGAAGGCGGCCAGGGTCTTGCCGGAGCCGGTCGGGGCGACGACGAGCGTGTGGTCGCCGCGCGCGATCGAGGTCCACGCCTCCTGCTGCGCGGGGGTGGGAGCGGCGAAGGCCCCCGTGAACCACGCCCTGGTCGCGGGGGAGAACAGCTCGAGCGCGTCGCCCACCGGCTCAGTACAGCACAGCCGCCTTGGGGGACGACCGGGGGAGGATGGGGGGATGCACGCGCATGCCGACCCGGCCCCGATCCCGCGCTCCGCCCCCGTCGAGGCGGCCGGCGCCGACCCCTCGCCAGCGGCGGCGGTGACGATCGATCGCGGCACCGGCGCGGCGCTCGCGGCGGATGCGTCGGGTGCGCTCCCGAGCGACGTGGCGGCCGCGCTCCGGGCCGCGCCGGCGCTCGCCGCCGCCGTGCCGCTGCCCGCGGCCGGCGGGACCGCCGAGCGGCTCGAGGCGCTCGCGACGCTCGGCGCCCACGACCTCGAGGTCGCGCGGGCGGTCGAGCCGCACCTCGACGCGGTCGCGATCCTCGCGGAGGCGGGCGTCGAGCCGCACCCCGGCGCCTACGGCGTCTTCGCCGCCGAGGGCCCCGGCATGCGCCTCGAGCTCGAGGGCGGCCGGCTGACGGGCGAGAAGCCCTGGTGCTCGCTCGCCGACCGGCTCGACCGCGCGCTCGTGTCGGCGTGGCAGGGCGACGAGCGCGTGCTCGTCGATGTCGACCTGCGGCAGCACGGCGTCGAGCCCGTCGCCGGCGCCTGGCACGCGCGCGGCCTCACCGGCATCCCCTCCGGCCCCGTGCGCTTCGACGGCGCCGCGGCGACGCCGGTGGGCGAGCCCGGCTGGTACCTGCGCCGCCCCGGCTTCGCGTGGGGCGGGATCGGCGTCGCCGCGTGCTGGCACGGCGGTGCGGTGGCCGTGGCGCGGCGGCTGCTCGACGGCGCGGGGGATGCGCCGCTGCGGCTCGCGCACCTGGGCGCGGTCGACGAGGCGCTCACCGCCTCCCGCCTGGCGCTCGCCGACGCGGCCCGACGGATCGACGCGGGCGACGTCGACGACCCGGGCATGCTCGCGCTCCGCACCCGCGGCATCGTCGCGCGCGCGGTCGAGGAGGTGCTCGCGCGCGTCGGCAGAGCGCTCGGCCCCGGCCCGCTCGCGCTCGACGCCGAGCACGCCCGCCGGGTGGCCGACCTGCAGCTCTACGTCCGGCAGCACCACGCCGAGCGCGACCAGGCGTCGCTCGGCGCCGCGCTCGTCGCCGACCGCGCGGGCCGCGCGTGGTGAGCGCGACCGGGCCCGCCGGCGGTCCGCCGCGCTTCGACGGCGCCGACGCCGGCACCGCCCACGCCGACTGGCTCGCGAGCGCGGCGCTCCGCGATGCGGCGGTGCTCGAGGCCGAGCCGAGCGCGCTGCTCGTCGTCGCCGCGCACCCCGACGACGAGGTGCTCGGCGCCTACGGCTCGATGCTCGCCGCCGCGCGCCGCGGCGCCGCCGTCACCGTCGTGGTCGCGACCGACGGCGAGGGCTCGCACCCGGGCTCGCCGACCGTCGACCCGACCGCGCTCGCGCGGCTGCGGCGCGCCGAGCACGAGGCGTCGCTCGCCGGGCTCGGCGCCCGCATCGTGCGGCTCGGGCTGCCCGACGGCGCGCTGCAGGAGCGGCGGCGCGAGCTCGTCGCGGCGATCGCGCCGCTCGTCGCGGCGCTGCCCGAGGACGGCCTGGTCGTCGCGCCCTGGGCGCACGACGGGCATCCCGACCACGAGGCGGTGGGGGATGCGTCGGCCGCGGTCGCGCGGGAGCTCGGCCGCGCGTGCGCGTGGGCGCCCATCTGGTCGTGGCTGTGGGGCGAGCCGGGGCTCTTCGACGGCGCGGCGCTGCGGCGGGTGCCGCTCGACGACGCCGCGCGCGCCGCGAAGGCGACGGCGATCGCCGCGCACCGCTCGCAGGTGACGCCGCTCTCGCCGCATCCGGCAGACCGCGCCGTGCTCACGCCGACGATGCTGGAGCGGTTCGCGGGCGACGAGTGGCTGCTGCTCGCGCCGCCCGCCGCCGCGACGGCCTTCGATGACCGCTACGCGGGCGAGGGCGACCCCTGGTCGACCCGCGACTCCTGGTACGAGCGGCGCAAGCGGCAGGTCGTGCTCGCCGCGCTGCCCGAGGAGCGCTACCGCCTGGCGCTCGAGGTCGGCTGCGGCACCGCCACGCTCACCGCCGAGCTCGCCGGCCGCTGCGACGGCGCGCTCGGCGTCGACGCCTCGATCCCCGCGCTCGCCGAGGCGCGCCGCACGATCGCGGGCGCGGCGAACGCCTGGGTCGAGCACCGCGCGGTCGAGCAGGGCCTCCCGGCAGCCGCCGTCGACCTCGTCGTGCTGAGCGAGATCGGCTCCTACGTCGAGCCGCGGGTGCTCCGCGGGCTCGTCGAGCAGGCGCGCGACCGCGGCGCGCACGTCGTGCTGTGCCACTGGCGCGGCGAGGGCGACGACCTCCTCGCCTCGGCCGACGAGGTGCACGCGCTCGCCGCCGGCGTGCCCGGCCTCCGCCGCATCGTCGAGCACCGCGACGAGCGCTTCCTCGCCGACGTGCTGGTGCCCGCGTGAGCGCCCCGCGCATCCGCCGCCTGCTCGTCGTCGTGCCCGCGCGCGACGAGGCCGGCACGGTCGCCACGTGCGTCGCGAGCGTTCGCGCCGCAGCGGCCGCGCTCGCCGAGGCGCGGCCGGCGATCGACGTGCGCCTCGTCGTCGTCGCCGACGCGTGCGCCGATGCCACGGCCGCCGTGGCGCGCGCCGCGGGCGCCGAGGTCCTCGAGATCGACGCCGCCGCCGTCGGCGTCGCCCGCCAGCGCGGCGTCGAGCACGGCCTCGGCGCCGATCCCGACGACGGCCGCAGCTGGATCGCGACGACCGACGCCGACAGCGTCGTGCCGCGCTCGTGGCTGCTCGACCACGCCGACGCCGCGGAGTCCGGCGCCGACCTGCTCGTCGGTCGCGTCGAGCCCGACGCCGCGCACCTGCCGCCCGGTGCGCTCGCCGCCTGGCGCGCGGCGCACGACCACCTCCCGGTGGGCGCGTCGGTGCACGGGGCGAACCTCGGGGTGCGGGCGGATGCGCTGGCGCGCGTCGGCGGGTTCGCCCCCGTCCGCCTGCACGAGGATGTCGACCTCGTCGCGCGCCTCCGCGGGGCGGGCGCCGTCGCCGACGCGGTCGAGCGCGCCGCGGTCGTGACCTCGGGCCGCACCCGCAGCCGGGTGCGCGGCGGCTTCGCGAGCTACCTCGCCGCGCTGTCCGACTGCGCCTGACCGGTCTCGCAGCGCGCGTCCGCGGCCGCCGCCGCGTCGCGGTAGCCGCGCCGTTCCCGCTCGCCCGGTGCGAGGTCGGCCGCGGCGCGGAAGCACGCCGCCGCCTCGGCGTCGCGACCGAGGCGCGCCAGCAGGTCGCCGCGGGCGGCGTGCAGCAGGGGGTGCCCGTCGAGCGCGGGGCGCAGGCCGTCGAGCGCGTCGAGACCGGCGGCGGCGTCGCCCGCGTTGGCCTGCGCGATCGCGCGGTTCAGCGTCACGTGCGGCGAGGGGTCGATCCGCTCGAGCACGCGGTACAGCTCGACGACGCGCTCGTGGTCGATCCTCGCGGGGAGCAGCGGGCGCATGTGCTCGGCGGCGATCGCCGCCTGCACGAGGTGCCTGCCGCCCGGCACCCCGCCCTGCGCGGCCGTCGCGAGCGCGTCGTCGACGAGGGCGAGGCCCTCGGCGGCTGCCTCGGCGTGCCAGAGGGCGCGGTCCTGCTCGACGAACGGCACGGGCGTGCCGTCGTCGCTCGTGCGCGCCGCGCGCCGCGCGTGCTGCAGCAGCATGAGCGCCAGCAGGCCGTCGAGCTCAAGGCGCTCGTGGGTGCCCTCCGCCATGAGCGAGCGGCAGAGCCGGGTGAGGCGGATGGCCTCGTCGGCGGCGCTGCCGTCGGCGTCGTCGCCGGTCGGCTCGGCGTGCGCGATCGCGTACAGCCCGTAGAGCACCTGCCGCACGCCCTCCGCCCTCGCGGGCAGCTCGGCGGGGCCGGGCACGCGGTAGGGGATGCCGGCGTGCGCGATCTTGGCGCGCGCCCGCACGAGCCGCTTCTGCATCGCGGCCTCGCCGACGCCGAACAGGCGCGCCAGGCGCTCGATCGAGACGCCGAGCACGGTGCGCAGGGCGAGCGCCGCGCGAGCGTCGGGCGCGATCGCCGGGTGGCAGGCGGTGAAGACGAGCGCGAGCCGCTCGTCGCCGTGCGGGAACGCCGAGCGCTCGGTGGGCTCGTCGTCGAGCGCCGGCTCGGCCGCGAGCCGGGCGGCGGCCCGCTCGGCCGCCCCGCGCGAGCGCAGCAGGTCGATGGCGCGACGCCGCGCGACGGTGGTGATCCACGCCGCGGGATTGCGGGGCACGCCGTCCTCCGGCCACCGCGCCAGCGCCCGCTCGAGCGCGTCCTGCACGGCGTCCTCGGCGATCGCCCAGTCGCCCGTCGCGCCGATCACGGTCGCCAGGATGCGGCCGTGCTCCGAGGCGGCGACCGCGCGCACCGCGGCCGCCGCGTGGTCGGCGCCTAGAACGGCCACACGGGCCGCACCTCGACGCGGCCGAAGCGCGCCATCGGGTGCCGCGCGGCGACCGCGACGGCCTCGTCGAGGTCGTCGGCCTCGATGATGTCGAAGCCGGCGATCCACTCGCGGCTCTCGGTGAACGGGCCGTCGGTCACGACCGTCTCGCCGCCGCGCACGCGCACGGTCGTCGCGTCCTCGACGGGCCGCAGCCGGTCGCCGAGCACGTACTTGCCGTCGGCCTCGAGCGCCTCGACCCACGAGCCGGGGTCGTCGGTGTCGGGGTCGTACGGCTCGCCGTCGGGATCGGTGCAGATGAACAGCACGTAGCGCATGGGTCCTCCTCGTGGTCCGGTGCCTTGCATGCAAGTGCACGACGGATGGGCGCGGCCTGGGAGGACACCTGGCCGGCCCCGAGTCGGGATCAGTCCGTGCCGAGGTCCATCGCGGCGCGGTCGTTCCACTGCTCGAGCGCCTCGGGGTCGGCGTCGGGAGAGACCATGATCTCCTCCGCGCGGCCCGCCTCGAGCGCGCCGAGCAGCGCCTTCGTCTCGCCCTCGATGAGCCCGGCGGCCGCGTAGCCCTCGAGCCGCGAGCGAGAGTCGGCGATGTCGAGGTTGCGCATCGTCAGCTGCCCGATGCGGTCCTCCGGGCCGAAGGCCGCGTCGCCGACGCGCTCCATCGACAGCTTGTCCGGGTGGTACGAGAAACCCTCGCCGCGGGTGTCGAGGATCGTGTAGTCCTCGCCGCGGCGCAGCCGCAGCACGACCTCGCCCGACACCGACGACCCGACCCAGCGCTGGATCGACTCGCGCAGCATGAGCGACTGCGGGTCGAGCCAGCGGCCCTCGTACATGAGGCGCCCGAGCCGGCGGCCCTGCTCGTGGTAGGTCGCGACGGTGTCCTCGTTGTGGATGGCGTTCAGCAGGCGCTCGTAGGCGATGTGCAGCAGCGCCATGCCCGGCGCCTCGTAGATGCCGCGGCTCTTCGCCTCGATGATGCGGTTCTCGATCTGGTCGCTCATGCCGAGGCCGTGCCGACCGCCGATCTCGTTGGCCTCCTGCACGAGCGCCACCGCATCCGGGAACTCCTGGCCGTCGATCGCGACGGGGCGTCCGGCCTCGAAGCGGATCGCGACGTCCTCGGTCGGGATCTCGACCGCGTCGTCCCAGAAGCGCACGCCCATGATGGGCTCGACGATCTCCATGGACGTGTCGAGGTGCTCGAGCGTCTTCGCCTCGTGCGTCGCGCCCCAGATGTTCGCGTCCGTCGAGTAGGCCTTCTCGGTCGCGTCGCGGTAGGGGTAGCCGTGCGCGACGAGCCACTCCGACATCTCCTTGCGGCCGCCGAGCTCGCGCACGAACCGCGCGTCCAGCCACGGCTTGTAGATGCGCAGCGCCGGGTTGGCCATCAGGCCGTAGCGGTAGAAGCGCTCGATGTCGTTGCCCTTGTAGGTGGAGCCGTCGCCCCAGATCTCGACGTCGTCCTCCTTCATCGCGCGCACGAGCAGCATGCCGGTCACGGCGCGGCCGAGCGGCGTGGTGTTGAAGTAGGTGCGCCCGCCCGAGCGGATGTGGAACGCGCCGGTCGCGAGGGCGACGAGGCCCTCCTCGACGAGCGCGGCCTTCGCGTCGACGAGGCGAGCGGCCTCGGCGCCGTACTCGCCGGCACGGCCGGGCACCGCGTCGATGTCGGGCTCGTCGTACTGCCCGATGTCGGCGGTGTACGTGAAGGGCACGGCGCCGTTGTGGCGCATCCACGCGACGGCGCACGACGTGTCGAGGCCGCCCGAGAAGGCGATGCCGACGCGCTCGCCGACGGGCAGGGAGGAGAGGACCTTGGACATGCCTCAATCCTACGTTCGGGGCGGATGCGCGCGGTGCCGCCGGTCTCCGCATGCCCGTCCCGGTCGAGCGATGCTCACGGACACGCCGGGACGCGCCCTCTGGTGACGTTCAGGATCCGGTGCCATGGTGGGGCCTTGGGGGACAACGGACGTTCCCGGGCCGAGCGCCACGGGCGGCTGGTTGGAGGAAGCGATGCTGCAGGTCGACGAACGACTGGAGATCGACGCCCCGCGCCACGAGGTCTTCCGCATGTGGACGGACTTCGAGCGCTTCCCGAGCTTCATGACCGGCGTCGAGTCGGTCTTCGCCGAGACGAAGGAGCGGCTGCGCTGGCGCGTCTCGATCGAGGGCGTCGAGCCGAGCTTCTACGCGCTCATCACCGAGCAGGTGCCCGACCGCCGCATCGCGTGGGTGAGCGTCGACCTCGCCACGATGGGGTGGTGGGTCGACCTCACCGACCTCGACGACGGCCGCACCTGCATGATGGTGCGCGTCGTCTGGGCCCCGCGCGGCGACGACCGCGCGCCGGCGGATGCGAAGCCGCTCGACGAGCGCACCATCCGCTGCGATCTGCTGCGCTTCCGCACGCTCGTGCAGGAAGCGTTCGAGAAGGCGGCCTAGCCTGCCTCCACCACCCAACGAGAGGAGCATCACCATGCCCCAGGTCACCGACAGCATCGACGTCAAGGCGCCGATCAGCGCCGTGTACGCCCTCTGGACCCAGTTCGAGGACTTCCCGAAGTTCATGAGCGGGGTCGAGTCCATCACGCAGCAGACCGACGACCGTCTCCACTGGGTCGTGTCGATCGCCGGGGTCGAGCGCGAGTTCGACGCCGAGATCACCGAGCAGCACATGGACGAGCGCGTCGCTTGGCGCAGCCTCGACGGCGAGACGCACGCGGGCGTCGTCACCTTCCACCGCATCGACGACGACACCACGCGCGTCAACGTGCAGATCGACTGGAAGCCGCAGGGCATCGTCGAGCAGGCCGGCGCGCTGCTCCAGGTCGACGACATCCAGATCGGCCACGACCTCAAGCGCTTCAAGGAGCTCGCCGAGGCCGCCCCGGCCCGTCACGCCGCGGAGAAGGGCTGGGAGGGCGACATCGAGCGCCCCGCCGACAGCTCGGGCCTCTAGCCCCACGGGCGCCCGGCGCCCACCTCGTCGAGCCTGTGCTCCGCCGCGCGGATGCACAGGCTCGACGCGTACCGTGCGGCCATGGGCATCGAGCACTCCAGCACGGTCGACGCGGGCGTCGGCGAGGTCTTCGCCTGGCACGAGCGCCCCGGGGCCTTCCCGCGGATGCTGCCGCCGTGGATGCCCGGCCGCGTGCAGCGCGAGGCGGAGTCGCTCGCCGACGGGCGCGCCGAGCTCGCGCTCCCGGGCGGGTTGGTCTGGGTCGCGCAGCACGACCCCGCCGGCTTCGTGCCCGGCCGCGCGTTCGTCGACGAGCGCGTGCCCGACGGGCTCGCCTCGATGCCGCTCGGGCCCATCCGCTGGCGCCACGAGCACCGATTCGAGCCGGTCGAGACCGCCTCCGGCACCGGCACGCGCGTGATCGACGCCGTCGACACCCAGGTCGGCTCGCGCGCGCTCCGCCCGATGTTCGTCTACCGCCACCGCCAGCTCGCCGACGACCTCGCGGCCCACGCCGCCGCCTCGGCCGCGCCCATGACGGTCGCCGTCACCGGCGCATCCGGCCTCATCGGCACCCAGCTGACCGCGTTCCTCACGACCGGCGGCCACGAGGTCGTGCGGCTCGTGCGCCACGAGCCGGGCGCGGGGGAGCGGCGGTGGGATCCGGATGCGCCGGCGCCCGACCTGCTCGAGGGGGTCGACGCGGTCGTGCACCTCGCGGGCGCCTCGATCTTCGGCCGCTTCGGCGACGAGCACCGGCAGCGCATCCGCGACAGCCGCATCGGGCCGACGCGCAGGCTCGCCGAGCGCGCCGCCTCCGCCGGCGTGCGGGTCTTCGTGAGCGCGTCCGGGATCGGCCGCTACGGCGTCGACCGCGGCGATGAGCCGCTGACCGAGGGCAGCAGCGCGGGAGACGACTTCCTCGCGCGCGTCGTCGTCGACTGGGAGGCCGAGACGCAGCCCGCCGCCGACGCGGGCGTGCGCACCGTGCAGGTGCGCACCGGGCTCGTGCAGACGCCGCGCGGCGGCGTGCTCATGGTGCTGCGGCCGCTCTACGAGGCCGGGCTCGGCGGGCCGCTCGCGGGCGGCGAGCACTGGCAGTCGTGGATCGACCTCGACGACCTCGTCGACGTCTACCACCGCGCGCTCGTCGACGAGCGGCTCTCGGGGCCGGTCAACGCCGTCGCGCCCGAGCCCGTGCAGCAGGGCGAGTACGCCCGCACGCTCGCGCGCGTCCTGCACCGGCCGGCGCTGCTGCCGACGCCTGCCCTCGGGCCGCGCGTCGTGCTCGGCGAGCAGGGCATGCGCGAGCTCGCGCTCGCCGACCAGCGGGTGGTGCCCGAGCGGCTGCAGGCGCTCGGGCACCGCTTCCGCCGGCCGCAGCTCGAGCAGTCGCTGCGGCACCAGCTCGGGCGCATGCGCGAGGCCGGCAGGTAGCGCGGCGCTCCCGGCGGCGCGGTGCAGACCGCACCGAGCTCGATCGTCAGGGCTCCCGCGCGACCGTGTCGGCGAAGCCGGCCGCGCGCATCCGCAGCTCGTCGATGCGCCGCAGCCGCGCGGCCTCGAGGTCGTAGCCCTCGTAGGCGAGCGGCGGCAGCCGGCGCACGTTCTGCGAGCACTCGAACTCCTCGCACACGAGCGTGCCGACGGTGTTGCCGCTGCGGCCCGCCGCGCCGGCGCGCTTGGCGCTGTAGAAGACGACGTCGTTCGGCAGGCGCACGTCTTGGCACCAGGTGCACTGCGCGCGGGCGCGCGGCGCGGCGTCGGCGCGGCGCAGCAGCACGCCGACCGGGTCGCCGTCGAGCGTCGGCAGGATGACGTAGGCACGGCGCGCGATCTTCGGGTCGCGCCACCCGAGGTAGTCGAGCGAGCCCCAGTCGGCGTCGTCGAACCAGTCCGGCAGGGTGATGCTGGAGACCTCCTTGCGGCTCGCGTTCACGAACGCGCCGCGGAGGTCCTGGGCGGTGATGGGCAGCATGAGGGATCGCCTCTCGAGAGGCCGGCGAGCGCTGCGGTCGCCGGCGGATGGGTGTGGGAGGGCACGGCGGTACGGCCCTTCTCGGGAGGGCGGTCGACCGCGGCGCCGCGAGCCGGTCGGCGCGGGAGCGCGTTCCGGGCGCGGCTGCTACCTGCCGCCGGCGGGGGTGCCGCCGACGACCTCCTCACGCCGCACGGGCGTCGCTGCTGCGAAGCTCACGTCCCCAGGGTACGCGCGTGCTCGGCTGCCGGGCTCGGCGGCTGACCGGCCCCGCTCGTCCCGCTCGATAGGGTGGGGTGTACGCGAACCCGTCGAAGGGATGCCCCATGCCA